>JAGRNE010000174.1 GCA_020440915.1 Leptospiraceae bacterium
TCCCGTAAGCCGTGCATTCATGTAGGATATATAATTCGGATTTGGCAGGGAGGCGGCGGTACTGGCAGCCAGGGCCTGGTTCGCGGAGCCCACAGAAAATGTGCTCAGCTTTAGATTGCCCAGCACGATGTCCATGTCCAGACGACCGTAGAAATTGAAATAGGAATTCAGGGCCCAGGCATAGCCACTCCTGAGACTGTATGTTTCGATTTCGTAGTTCATCTGACCTGTGGAGTAGCTGATCAGGTTGTAGTTATCCAGCGCGGCCTCACTGCTAGAAGGGTCGGCCGCAATGCGAGCCACTGTAACAAAGGAGGGATTCTTGAAGAAAAGCTGAGAATATGGTCCCTTGCTCCTGGTCTTCGTATAGGCAAAGGCGAATTCGCCGGAGCCCTCTTCCGTGGTATAGTCGATGGGTCCAATCCCCAGCACTATTCCTGTGGTGCTTTCTTTCGTTTTTGCCTCGTCCTTGAAGTAGGAATTATCGTTGCCATAGATGTCCCGCAGGTAGGTTACTTCGCTGGTCGTTGCATAGTTGATACCTATAAACCAATCCGAATCTTCGAATTTTCGACTGTAACGAAACCCGGGGCTCAGTGGCGATGACTGACTGGAACTCACCTCGTCGTATTTCACAATCTGGGACGAATAGATGCTTCCATTGTCCCGAACCGAGTTCACCAGCGAGCTTGCGCTTTCGCCGGAAGAACTGGCGAGATTGGCCGCGTAGAACTCGAAAAAGTTCAGAAAGACTCCGGCATTTCCGGCGGGAGACTCATCGGAGATAATATAGGCCCTGGAATCCTGAAAACTGATAAGTGTCAGGGCCACGGTCAGGATCATTACGCGCTTTTTTGCTTTCAATCGCATCGCTTTCCGCCTTACTAGAATCGAACAGACAGGAAAATGGGCTTCCTATGGGATGTCCGGAGACCAGCGATTTCTGACATGAAAGAAACTTCCAACATTTTTCAGTCTGTGTACTACAAGACAACCTACGCGGATCCAGAAAAGGTAGTGGAGGAGCCTCTCATCGCATTCACCGGACGATCCAATGCCGGTAAATCATCGCTGATCAGCGCAATATGTAATCAGAAGAACCTGGCCAGGCCAGCCCGCACTCCGGGCAAAACCAGAAACCTGAATATTTTCGAAGGCCAGCTTAACGGAAAGCCGTTCTATCTCTGCGATTTGCCGGGCTTTGGCTATGCCAATCTGCCGCGCGCCGAAAGGGAGCGACTGGGAAAGATGATCGAAAGCTTCTTTCTGCAGCACAAGGGACTGCTCATTTCGCTGATTCTCTGCGATAGCGCCCGTTGGCCTGGCGAAGAGGAAGCTGCTATCGAAAAGATACTACTGGAAAGGGGCAGCGGCTGTCAGTGGGTCTTCACCCGATGGGATCGACTAAACCAAAAGGAAAAAGCAAAAGCCCGAAGTCGTTGGAAAGAAATGGGAATAGCCTCGGAAGCCCTGGCGGTGTCGTCTACAAAGGGAACCGGCCTGAACGGGTTGCGAAAGCAGCTCACAATGGCCATTCAGGAATACTATGGAGAGGCGAAGGGATTCTCCCCCGTTCCATAGACGTCCACCGCCAACTTCATGATCTCAAGCAGATCTCTGTCAACGCCGCTACTGCCTCCCGAAGACCACCCCAGATGTCCGCCATAAGGAATTTCATAGAAGTGCCTGGGATCCTTCAACCCGGAGAATACCTCTTCGCCGTTTACATATTCCACAACTCCGTCTGTTCGTGAGTGCATAACAAGAACCGGGATCGGAGCGATATTCGAGAGTACATGTTCTGGGCTCTTTGCATTTGAGAAAAAGCAAGAAACGATCACCGAAAGAGGAGAAAAAAGGATTCGTCTCGCTTTTCTCTCTACAATTCCACGGTAGGAGGCAAAGGTGCTGTCAGCAACCAGAAGTGCAACTCGCTGCTTATCCGGAAAATCCACGATGGCGCGCAGAGCCACAGCGCCGCCCAGACTCTGGGCGAAAACGATGATTGGAACATCCATAGATTCTGCCCGGCGGGACGCTTCTTTCAAAGCAGCAAGGCCGTCCAGGTAGGTAGATTCTGGATCGGGCTTACCGTCGGACTGTCCGTAGCCCCGGTAATCAAAAATCATCACATCGTAACCATAATTGGCCATCCAGCTGGAAAGACTATAATGACTTGAGATATTCTGGGCATTTCCATGGAAGTGAAGGACAACTGCCTTTGCTGGTCCCCCTCGGGAAGGAAAGTACCAATAATGAACCTTCTGCCCTTTCTCGACCTCCAGGAATCCGGATTCGTACTCGAATCCATTAACCCGGGGATCCTGGTACCGGACGCTATCGGGATAATAGTAGAGGGAGGAGCATCCGCCGGCATAGAGCAGGTAAGCAGCCGCTAGAGACAAAAACATCAGAATTGAGATCATTCGAAACCAGCCTCCCTTCCTCGGCACGGCCTTTTTCCCGGAATCCAAACCCTCGTAACCATTGGATGCATCTGCTTTCATGAATTTGTGTCCCGCCCGAAAACTGGATTGCCAGATCTGTTGCCACAGTCCAGTTTTCCTCAAGGAGCTGGAATGAAACTAGCGGACAAGATAAAAACCTGGGTTGAGGAAGGTCTGATCCAACCCGACCAGGGTAAGGCCATAGAACAATTCGAAGCGAATCGCCATTCACGCCCCTATGCGATGTACAGCTTCGTAATCCTGGGCGTTACGGTGATTTCTATAGGGATCATTTCCCTTATCGCGGCCAACTGGGAAGATATTCCGGATTCGGTAAAGCTGGGAACGGATCTGTTGATTCTACTGATCACTGCTTTCTTTATTTTCTATTTCCGAGGATCCCCAATCCTCTACTATGCTCTTAGCGTCTTCTTTTCCATCTTCGTGCTTGCTTCCATTGGTTTGATCTCCCAGGTCTTCCATACAGGAGGTGAACTCTACGAAGCGGTAGCCCTGGCGCTTCTTCTGACAGCTCCGCTGATGTTTTTGCAGGAAGGACGCTTTCTCGCCCATCTCTGGATTGCCGGTTTTGTCTTCGCTTTGCTGAACTACCTTTTCGATCAGCATTACTTCCATTCTTTCGAACTGGGCGCAGTCCATATTCTGACCACAGGAAGTATACTCTTGCTTGCAGGTCTGGTCATGCGAAGCGCCGGAACTATGCTGCAGACCCAGGCCAGAGCTTCCTTTGCCTGGGGTGTCCTGGTCCTTACCATCGCAGCTATTTACTTTTCCTTCGCGGATCTGGAGGCCTCGGACCTGGAGGATTCGAATATCGAGACCTGGGTCCTTATTTCCAGCATTCTCCTCGTTTGTGCTGCGGCCTATAGCTTCTTCATGCTTCCCCGAACTCTTCCTCGACGAATCATGGTGCTGGCGGCTTTTGGATTTCTGTATCTGCTGGTATTCTTCAGCATTTTCGTGTATCCAGTGGGCGACAAGTTCACCTATCTGGGCATAATATTCGTAATCCTTGCCATGTGCTCCGCTATCGCCTTCTTCGACTACAGATACCTCTTCGATACCTTTCTAGTCATCGCTGGAATTCGTTTTCTGGTCATTTACTTTGAGCTCTTCGAGGATCTGGCCACCACCGGGATCGGGCTTATCCTGGCCGGTTTGATCATCATTGGCGGGGTCATCCTCTATGCAAAATCTCGAAACAGAATCCAGGAATACCTCAAGGAGCGCCTGAAATGAAACAATGGCTTCTAATAGCTGCCCTGGCTTTTCCTATCCTGGGTCTGGGTGGCCTTATGGCTCTAAAAGCCTACGATCAACGGGCCGGTATTGAAATGACCCTGCCGGTACAGGGCTTCGATCCCAGAGATATCCTTTCCGGTCGATATGTTACCTATCGAGTGGACTATGGCCCCGAAGACCGCTGCTCTGAGTACCTATTTGCCCAGAATTTCTCGCCGGAGCGCCAGGACACGGCGCAGGAAAAAGAAGACCTTCGCTACGAGTCCCTGGAGAAGCATCAGCTTTGCGTATGCTATCCTGATCCCGCTGATCCCAGGAGCGCCTACTGGTCGGATTGCGCAAATCTGGATCGATCGCGTTGCATGGTTCACATACGGGGAGAATGCGAGTGGAACAACTTTGACGCAGGAATTGAGCGGTTTTATGTTCCGGAAACACAGGCCAATGCCTACGATCAAATTGTGCGAGAAAAGGGAGCTGACCTGGTTATCAAGGTGAACTCTGAAGGCAAGGCATCGATAGTAGATCTAAAGTTGCCTGTTTCCATCGAGGAATGGGAGAAGCAAAAATCGGAGGAAAATTCGAATTCCGGGTCGCCTTGAGCTCGCCACGCCTCTAACCGGAAAAGAGCTCTCAGGAGCTGCCAGCCGCTGCGAAGGGCAAGGGCCGCTTGCCTTCCGCGTCCGCTACATGCTAGATCTTGCCAGAACTGGCTCAAAACATCATTCTACGAATAATCGTCCGAGCTTGCATCATGCGCTTTCTTTTCGCTCACGCAGGTGGGCCATAAGTTTCCGCGCCTTTTCGTTTTCCGGATCCTGCTCCAGCACCTTTTTTACGTGTTTCTCGGAGGCTGGCAGATCTCCCAGGATAAATGCCAACCGGGCCAGATGATTCAGGTTGGAAAGAAAGTGAGGACTGCGAATCCGAACCCGTTCGGCCAGGTCCCGGGCCTGCTTCAGCCCGCTTCGACTCTTTTTCGAAGCCTTTTTCGTCACCCTTGATGCGCGAAACAGTATTTCATCGCTGGCCGGAAACTCTTCCACGGCCCGCAGCGCAAATCGGTGGGCTCTGTCTGGATCTTCCTCCAGCTCTCGTTCTGCTTTCTGGATCAGATCCTGGGCCTTGCTTTCCTTTCTTTTTGCGGATACACCTACCACATCCACCGGCGGATCTTCCATGAAGCCCACCCTCAGCAAGGAAAGATCATCTGTGAGACGCCCGGATTTCTCTATGGACTCCACAATACCTTCCAGCGCTCCCTTTCCATTCCTGACGTGCTGAAGAAATAGAAGATGGTCTTCGTTGAAAGAATCCGTTTCCGCCTCTCCTTTTCCGGGCAACATTAAATCGTCGCGCCCATCGGAGCCCATAATCAATACGTCTCCGGGTTCCAGCTGGTACTTTCGCAAATGAAAGCCGCTGTCAAATCCATCCACGCCAAGCTTGCGAAGCATCATCTCCTCTTCCAGGAAGCTGGCTTCTGCGTTGCGGTACAACACCGTCCATGGATGCTCCGCGTTCAAAAGCAACAGGAATCCGCTGTCTTCTTCCAGAAGACCAATTACAGCCGAAATCAGCATACTTCCGTCGAAGCTGCAAAAGACATCCTGCAATTCCTTGAAGCAGTCTTTTAGCCAGCGCTCCGGGCTTTTCGCCTGGGCGGCTTCATCGATCTGGGTCCGGGTGACCAGCGATTTGAACACGGTGCCGATTACAATAGCGCCGCCCGCTCCCTGTATCGATTTGCCCATGGCATCGGCGTTCAGAAAAGCTATGTATCGCTTCCCTCGAAGTTCGATGGCATAGGCAATGTTGATGTCGCCGCCGATTTCTGATTGCCGATGCTTGAACTGGAATTTCTTCTTCTGGCGAGCAAAGGATTCCACATGCACCAGGGGGGAATCCACATGCACACTGGCCAGAGGATGGATCAAGAGCGATGTAAGAAAATAGTCTCCGTCCTGCTGGACTTTCAGTGTTCGGACTTCCTGCAGGGTTTCCTGCAATTCGGAGGTTCGCTGCTCCACTTTCTTTTCTAGCGTTGCATTGAGCTCTTCCACCTGTTCGTTCACCCGAACAAAGCGGTTCGCCAGGATCAATCCCAGACCCAATATGAAGAACGCAAAGGCATAGCCAGCCATTCGGGGCAGATTCAAGGTCCCCACATTGGAAAGCGAGTCCACCAGAGCGGCCGCAAGCAGCACCACAACTCCACCAATCATAAAGTAAGCGTCGCGATCCTTCTTTATCAATTGATAAATCAACAGCCCGATAGCGCCGCCAACGTATGCGGGCCAGCATAGTAGTACTTGATTATATTGGACGTTTACATGGGACCAGAGCGCCGCATCATCGGTAAAAAGTACAATCCCAATGAATACCAGAGCGGCGGTTCCGGGAATCAACATGGCCCGATCCAGTATCATTACCCATTTCTTTTTCGGCAGGCGAAAATAACTGCGAATGAAATAGTAAAAAGAAGGAACTAGAAGGAACAGAACGACATACTCGATTCGCTTCCAGAGCAGAAAGTCGTCCAGAACATCGTATTTGAGCTGAGTGCGAAAGAACTGGTAGATCACCAGGAGGTATCCGAACACCGCGAAGGCGAGGTTTTCTCTTTCTTTCTGTCTTCGCAGGAAAAGAAAGAGAAAGTAGGATGCCACAGTGAAATACGCAATCAAGAAGGCTGTGGCCAGGAAGTTGTATGCATAGAAAGTAGAAAGAATATGTCTTGCATCGCCGATCCGCGTGCGATCCACATACAAGCCCCATTTCAGATCCACAGAATACCCCTGCACCTTGACCAGCAAAACGTTGCTTCCCGATCGAAGACTGTCATGATCAAAGGTGTAGACGCGGACACGGTCATAGGCCTGAGCCAGCTGAGAGTCCCATTGACCGGTGCGGCCAATCTCCTTTCCGTTTAGATAGGTAATGTCCCGATCATCGATGGGGCCCATTTCCAGGGCGTAGGCGCCTGCAGGATCGCCTTCATAGCGAAACGTCCTACAATACCAGACCACCGGGTTACTCTTATCTATGGCGATGGTCGTACCGGGATTCTCTCTGGGATCGTTCTCCTGTTTCCAGCTCAGTCCGGGAAAGGCTTCCGGACAACTGCCCGGGTTAGCCTGTGCCGGCGGGGCGGCAGGATCCAGAGGCGCATCCGTGATCCACCAGGTGTCCACGGATTCCTGAACGGGCGCCAGGCTGATGCTCTCTTTGTCTGGCGATAGGATTGGATTGGCCGTTGCGGATGCGGCCCATAACATGAGCAACCCAGCAGAAAAAACACGCCATGGAGATATCACAGAACTCAGCTTATTGAAGGCCCATTTCTTTTTCATTACGAGCAACCAACTTGTTCGCAAACTTGTTGCCGGCGACTATGGCTGGGCCATGGTTTACTAATGACGGATATCAATCAAGGTCCTTCCTCTTCTGACTCGGAAATGGATTCGAAAATGTCGGAATGGGAGCGCGATGCCCTCAAGCGAATGGAGAACAGATTTTCTCTCAGTCCAGAAGAGGAGAGTCCTTTTAAGCACCTTGAATTAATCCATAAGCAGGTGATCCGCGGCAGTC
>JAGRNE010000175.1 GCA_020440915.1 Leptospiraceae bacterium
AGGGATTCGAGGGCCGCTCTCTGAACCTGCGGATGGTCTCCCAGTAGAATGGCTGTAAGTCCATCCAGCACCTCCGGAGTGTCGCATTCGCCGGCCGCCTTTGCAGCGTGTAGTCGCTGCAGCATGGACGGCGCATTTAGTTTTTCCGGAAGGCTATCGCAGAAGCCAGGGGTAGGCTCGGCCCAGTTCCCGTAGGAGGGCAGAGCCAGACAGATCAGAAAAACGAGGATCGGCCAGAAAGAGGTTTGCGCCGTTAAGAAGTTCTGTGCTCGCCTGCATGAGCGAGGGCCCTTCGCGCAGCAAATCCGCAGCCCCCGGACGGAGTACAGGATACATCTGAATATCGAACGCCTGGTCCTCTGCATATCCTGCCTCCTTCTTGAAATCTCTGAGCGCTTCAATAAAGCCGCCTTTGCGATCTACCATGCCTTCTGCCCGAAACATGGCGCCAGTGTACACCTTGCCGCGGCCCCGAGCATCGGCGCTCTTTTGATCCAGGCCACGGCTACGCCCCACGCGGTCCAGAAACAGAGTGTACGCCCGGTCCATGGATTCGTCAAGCAGAGCGCGGCTCCTTTTGCCCAGACTTCCCACTTCTGAGAGCAAGTCTGTGGTGGGGCCGAAGCGCACTCTTTCCTTCTTTATCCCAAGCTTCTTGTAGAGTCCGGAAAGCTCTGGCCGCATCCTCAGTACACCCACGCTGCCGGTGAGGCTTAGATCCGGACTATAGATGCGGTTGGATGCGCAGGCCATGTAGTAACCTCCAGAGGCGGCCACCGGACCAATGACTGCAAAAACCGGTTTGGCCCGGGACAGCCTGTATATATCCTGGTACAATGCCTCGCTGGCATCGCTCAAGCCACCGGGACTGTTAATGTACAGAAAGATCGCTTCATTTCTGGACTCCTCCAGATCTTGAAAGATCTTTCGCATGGATAATGCGCCTATGCGTCCGGAGTCCGGATGTTCGTCGCCCCATACAATCATACCCTCGCAGCTTACAAGGGCCACCGAAGGGTAACGTCGCAGACGAAAAGGACGAAACTGCTTACGCCGGAATCGTTTTTCCAGCTGCTCCATCTCTACAATGCGAAAGGCCGGCCATTTCTTCAGGTCGCCGGGAGGAGAGCTTTCGGGCACTTTTGCTTTTTTCTTCTTTTTGTTTTTTTCTTTGCTCTTTGTTCTGGCCGAGGCTTTCTTCGCATGCGCCGTATCTGTGGCGCCAGCCGGGCTGGCTGTCTCGGAAGGATCGGCGTGGTTCGGCTGGCCCGCTTCCTCCTTCAGCTTTGACTCTTCTTGCTGCTCCTGGATGATCTGCTCTACCGTTTTTTCTGCCTTTCCTGGAAAAGCATGGGATACCGGCGCATCGGTAACTGTGATGCCTTCGCTGAGTTGAAGCAGAGGCAGGCGCGATGGATCGTTGGCGCTGGATTCGCCGGGCAAAGAATGTCCGGTATGCCAGAAGGGAAGAAGATCTTCGCAAAGATCACGGTAGTTGGACGAAGCGATGAGCCCATGACAGAAATGATGAGTATATAGTTCTTCTGCTTCTAGAAAGGCTCGATTTCGAACCAGTTCATGCAGGCGCGCAGTTCTTTCATCTCGAAGCTGCTTTCGGTGCGCACTGTTAAGGTCCGCCGACTTCGGGTCCTGCTTTTCTGTCGCTGTGCCGGTAGGAGGCAAATCGTCGTAGGGCTCCGCAGCATCGATTCCAGAAAGAATACCAGCGGCACGAGCGTCCAGAAGCTCTTCCAGATTGGCTCTTGCTGCCGGACTCATGCTATCGCGGCTTACCGATTCGCCGGCGCTCTTGAATTCTCCCGCTGTGTGAACTTCTACGCGAATGCCCCACTTTTTCAGCGCGCTTCCAAAGAAATAGGGCTCGGAATGGGGCAGAGCGGTAATGTAACTATTGCCCGGCGATAGATACCTTCGATGGCAGGCCGAAAGCAGGCAGAGCGTCTTGAGACCGCCTTTCTCTGCATGACCCACCAATCGCTTGCCGGTGGACTTGATTTCCTCCAGCCGCAGCCTAATCTCCTCTATTCTGGACCAGTCCAGGTCCTCCATATCCGGAAAGCTCAGCACCAGCCACTCCAGAGATTTGTCGCGAGCCAC
Source organism: Leptospiraceae bacterium (assembly GCA_020440915.1). Taxonomy (GTDB): domain Bacteria; phylum Spirochaetota; class Leptospiria; order Leptospirales; family Leptonemataceae; genus UBA3465. The sequence continues at coordinate 2,119 of JAGRNE010000175.1, forward strand.
CCGGGTAAGAAATCCCAGATAGTGAAACCAGAGCATATCCTGTTTGTTCAGGATTCTATACATCAGTCCGGTCTGGACCGTGGAAGTGAACTTGTCTGGCAGCGTGTGAAAGAGTACATTTCCCCTGACAGTAAATAGAGTGATTCGGAACCATAAAAACATCAATAGTCGAAATGGCAGAACCAGGGGAAAGAGGATCCATCGCAGCATTGGTCCAGTGAGCGGACAGCGGCCTCTGTGTAATCCGATTTTCAATTGACCCGACATTTAGCCAGGAGCCACTGACCCGATAGATGAAGCACATTCTGTCCATAGTCGTCCGAAACAAACCAGGCGTAATGAGCCACGTCTCCGGATTGTTTACCCGGCGAGGTTACAATATTGATAGCATCGCAGTTGGCGTCACCCATGAGCCCAATGTTTCGGTGATTACCATCGTTCTGCGTGGCGACGATCGGACCCTGACGCAGTTTCAGGGCCAACTTCTGAAACTGGCGGATGTGATTGAAGTCAAAGCTCTGCCCTATCATGATTCTGTGATCCGCGAACTGGTACTTATTCGGGTTTCCTGCAAGCAGGAAGATCGCACCCAGGTTTTCGGAATCGTGGAGGTTTTTCACGGTCGAATCCAGGAGATTACCCAGGATTCGATCCTTATTGAAATGCAGGGAAGTCCACGGCAGGTGGGCAGCTTGATGACCATGCTGGAGCCCTTTGCCATCCAGGAGATTGCCCGTACAGGACAGATCGCCCTGGCGCTAAAAACCGAAGTGGATTGACTTTTCTCCCTGGACCTGGCCGCTACCGCACAAATACCCTGCGAACGGCCAGCTTCATATTCATTACGTAGGTTTCGGTGCTCCAGCCGCCCCGGCGCAGTTCATCCCAGCAGGGAATGGACAGCATTCCGGCCATCAAAGAGGTAGCTCGACTCTCATCCCAATCCGAGGCAAGCTTTCCCTCGCTAGCCAGTCGGCGGATACAGTCCCGGCATACCTCGCTCAGGCATCGCACTGTCTCCTGCCAGGCTTCTGCAACACTTTCATCCGAATCTCGCATCTCCAGCAACGCCGCAGAAATTCCCTGGATATGCGGCAGGTATTCGCCCCAGACTTCCACGCATCGATCCAGCATCGAAGGGCCATTCTTCTCGCTGTAAATGCCTTCCAGTCGCCCGGGAAGGCCATGCTCTTCATCAATGAAGCGAATAGCCTCAATCAGGAGTTCGGCCCGGGAAGGGAAATGAAGATACACAGCCTGTCTCGAAACACCGGCCCTGGTGGCTACCTGGCCAATGGAAGGAATCCCGGACTGAGGGTTCTCCAGCAGATCCCGGGCCGCCTCAAGGATGGTTCGTCTGGTATCCTGTTTTTCTACTTTTTTGCTTGACATGGTGTAAAGTGACTGGTTTCTTCTGTTGGCCGACATGCTTTACAGCGTGTAAAGCATGTATCGAAAGACAATGCGAGGACAACATGAAAAAAGGCAATAAGAAAAACCAGTCCATACTGGTAGTCTACTCCAGTTCTGGCGGCTCCACCGAAGGGATCGCCCGTACGATCGGACAAGCGCTGGCCAGCGACGCGGATGTCACGGTGGTAAGGCTGGGCAGAGATCGAAATGGATGGCCGGATCCTGGAGATTACGGAGCCGTCATTGCGGGTAGCCCCATTCGATACGACGAATGGATGCCCGAAATGCGTAGCTTTGTGGAACTGCACACTGCTAGTCTGGCAACGAGGCCCACGGCTTTCTTTTTCTCCTGCCTCAGTCTGGCCGCGCCGGACCGGGAAGGGGCCGGGCAGGCTGGGATCTATGCCAGTAAGATTCGAAGACTTGTACCGGCGCTCCGGCCCGTAGACGTGCGAGGCTTCGCCGGGACACTCCGGTACTCCGCTGTGCCCTTCCTTCTTCGCATCCCGTTTCGTGTTTTCATGAACGGAAAAGGGATTTCGGAGGGGGACTACAGGGATTGGTCGGCCATTCAGGAGTGGGCCAATGGAATTCTTGCCCCTGCACTTGCCCTTCGCGAAATCAGGGCCGCGCCCGGCGACCTTGCCAGGACTTAATACTCGCAATATTTCAGGAGAAAAAAATGAAAGAAGACAAAACCAGTAAAACCAGCAAGACCACAATGGCATATCTGATCGTTTCCGGTCTTGTGGCCATTGCCGTTGGATCATTCGGGCTGTTGGATCCTGCAGGCTACCAGCAAAGCAATGGCGCCGAACTGCACGGCCAGATCCCATTGCTCAACGATATCCGTGGGGCCGGAGGCGGACTGCTGGGTATAGGGCTCTTTGTGATACTCGGTTCTTTTTCCGGGTATCCAAGAGCGGCTACTGTAGTGGCAACGCTACTCTGTCTGGGATATGGGACCGCCCGCAGCATTTCCTTTTTCCTTGATGGGATGCCCGGCGGAAGCCTGATGTTTGCCCTGGGTCTGGAGCTGCTGTTAGGATTTGCGGGGCTCGCATTGCTCTTTAGAGAGCGAGACCCTTCCTCAAGCTGATCTATTCTTCTTTGGACGCAGGCGCCTTCTCCGAAGCAGGCGCTGCGGCCTGCTTGATTCCCAGAACCATATGCGATGTTCCCTTGATGTAGTTATATCCTATGCCTATGGGAAGCGGTCGAATGTCGTTCTTCTGATTGCGAAAGTCCGCTTTCAGATCTGGCTGATGCCGAACGGAGAATAGCTTGATGGGCTGATCGTAGCGGCCATAGTACACAAGCTTCCATCGTCCATCTTTCATATACTTAATGGGAATGCCGGAGCTATCGCCCAGAAGGAACTCTGACTCATCCAGAATGAAATTACGAATGTCCGCGAAGTTATCTCTGTGCATCAGGTAAGAAGCCGCCTTGAGATAGCCAATGGTAGGATTACCCAGTTGTTTCTTAATGGCAGGCAAAAAATACGAAGTCTTTTCCAGACCTGCATTGGAAATGTCTGTCGAGAAATAGGCCACGCTGTGCACGGGCCCGCCCTTTTCGGTGCGATAAAAGATCTGCACTCCGGCCACGGCACTCAGGTTTGGATCTTTCTTTTTCAGCTCTTCATAAGCGTTTCGGGTCATGGCGCTACCATTGGATACAACGCGAATCTCTTTAAAGGCCAGTAGTTCGTAATCCAGCCGGGCAAGAAAAACTACGAGTACCGGCGCAACTCCGTCCAGCACATTGGCAAAGTCATCGCGCATGGCCAGCGTTCGAAAGAATGAAAACTCGATGATGCTGAACAAAGACTGCCGCACCGCTCCCAGATACCTGCGTCGCGCCGCTTCGGAGAGCTTCGCCGGATCTGCCACGGTGCCGGGCGGCTCAAGGCCAATCATGACCGTGTTTCTTCCGCAAGGGAAGAAGAGAGAGGAATGCAAAATGTCTGCCCCACCGAAGGGATAAAAGACTGTGGCCTGTTCTTTGCACAAATCAGCGAACTCTTCGCGGCCCCAGGTATTGATCTTTTCCAGTCGCAAGTCCTGGCCTTTCTTCCATATGCGATTGAAGGCGGTGGAATGATCGCCAAAGCTACTGGATTTGTATGCATCGCTTTTTCCAGCCAGATAATCCGCCTTCTTCTGCAGTTCAGGGTCTGCCAGGCCGTCATAACCTGCCAAAAAAGAGTTCAATGACTCTGGCTCATTCTGCGAAGATGAAGGAGTGGTTCCATCGCCAGGATTGGATGGACCGCAGTGCAGTACACTTCCGAAAACCAGAAGTAGCGCTATCACCCCCGGGAAGACCAATGAGCGGAAAGGAAACAAAGACGAAGTGGATAGGGACATACGATGGGAAGCGCGCACACCGGTTGATCAAAAAAGGTAGGACTTATGTCAATAAGAATTTGCCCTCAGAGCCCCATTCTGCGAATAAGTCATTTTGACCCTCCGCAATGAGTCATCACGGTTTAACAAGGCAGCTGGGGTTCTGGACGGCCACTCTCGTGGTTGTAGCCAGCATGATCGGTTCCGGCATCTTCGGAAATACGGGCATTATTCAGGATGCTGTGGCCAATCCGGGCTATGTCATTTTGCTCTGGCTGATTGGAGGGCTTCTTGCATTGTCCGGGGCGCTCTGTTACGCTGAACTGTCCACTGTTATGCCGCATGCTGGCGGTGAATACGTTTATCTCAAGAACATCTTTGGTCTACTGCCCAGCTTCCTGACCGGCTGGGTATCCTTTGTAGTCGCCTTTTCGGCCCCGGCCGCCAGCGCGGCACTGCTTTCCAGCGAATACGCGGAAAAGACGGTGGCGTTGCTGGATCCAACTTCACCGCTGGTACCCTTTCTGCAGTCCCCGATGAACCAGAAGATTGTGGCCTGCGGAATGGTGATGCTTTTCACAGCAATCCATATGTTCGGCGTTCGCGCCGGCGGCTATCTGCAAAACGTGCTGACGGTGGTGAAGCTCGGTCTGGTGCTTGCTTTCGTCGGAGCCGGACTGTACGTGGCCCTATTTGTCCAGAATACTCCGGTCACCGAAACCGTAAGTCCTGGTAGCGCCATCGCCTGGGGCGGAACCGGCGTAGGTCTTCTATATGTTACCTTTGCTTACAGCGGATGGAATAGCGCCGCGTACCTGGCCGAAGAGGTGAAGGATCCTAAAAAGACGCTTCCCAGGGCGCTCATAGTGGGAACCCTGATTACCACCACACTCTATGTTCTCTTGAATCTTGTGTACTATCTGGCTGTACCTGCAGATGAACTGGCCGGAGAGAAAGCTGTGGCCGCCATGAGCGCCGGCACTCTGTTTGGCGCGAAGGTTTCAGCCCTCTTTAACCTTGGTTTTTTCTTCATTCTGATGTCCACGCTGTCCGCGACAATTATGCTCGGTCCGCGAGTCTACTTTGCCATGGCCCGGGACAACCTGTTTTTCCAGGCAGCCTCTCGCGTATCGCCTCGATTCGGCACGCCAATCGTAAGCTTTGTCTTGCAGGGATTGCTGGCCATTCTGTACATCGTTAGTGGAACCTACGAACAGATCCAGACCTATATGGGATTTGCCCTGGCAATCTTTCCTGTTGTAGCAGTGTTTGGTCTCATGAAGCTCAGAAAGGATCGACCGGATCTGCGCGATCATTATCGAACTCCCTGGTATCCTCTGACTCCTCTATTTTTCATCCTTGTCTCCATCTTCGTAATGGTAGCGAGTCTTCTTTATTCCTATGAAGAGTGCCTCAT
>JAGRNE010000176.1 GCA_020440915.1 Leptospiraceae bacterium
GGCCCATCGCCCATTTACCCTGGAGAGAAATCACTATGTTCATGATTTCTTCGTAAGTCGAAACTACATCATTGTACCTTTGCAACCGGCCATTATTTCGGTCTTCGGAATTCTGGCCGGCACAGCCTCGGTGGTGGATAGCATGGCCTGGAAGCCGCAGCTGGGTACCACACTCCTTGTATTTCGACGAAGCGACCTGAACGCCGAGCCCCTTCGTTTTGAGGTGGACCCTGTATGGATGTGGCATAGCTTCAATGCTTTTGAAACCAGTGAAGGGGACATTGTGGCCGATTTTGTAGGCTATGACTTTCCAGATCACTTTCTTGGGGAAGACCCGGCCTTTTTCGCCATCATGCGAGGTGTTCATTTACCGTTTCGCAACCACGGCACTATTCGCCGGCACAAAATTAGCGTCAGTCAAGGCCGGGCTTCCACCGAGGTCCTGGATGGTTCCGGGAATGAGTTTCCGCAACTCCATCCTCAGGAGTACATGCGCGCTCATCGTTTTGCCTATGTGGTAACCGGCAATCAACCGGGCTACTTCCCGGATGGCATTGCCAGAGTGGATTTTAAAACCGGCAAACGCGAAGAGTTTCGATTTGGATCGGGCTTCTATCCGGGAGAACCGGTGGTGGCGCCAGACGCCTCCGGAAAGAAGAGCTGGATCCTCACGCTGGTGTACGATCAGAAAAGCGACCGCAGTTTTCTGGCCATCTTCGATGGCTCTCGAATCTCAGCCGGGCCGGTGGGTCGTCTATTGCTACGGCATCATGCTCCGTTGAGCTTTCATGGAGAGTTCGTACCCGCTTGATTCGATCTGATATTTGCTCAGCGGGTTTGTAGCTCGGCAATCTTGCGCGAAAGTTGACGGGAACTGTGGCCGTTTTCTTCGCCCATGGATTTCAATTCCGAACTTACCCGGGCCCCGGTCTGGCTGAGTTCGGCAATCCTTTCGATGCTGTGGGCCAATTCCACTATGCGCCCCTTGAGGGTCTCGGTGGCCAGTTCGTTGGACCTTACACCGGATGCGATCTGGTGTACCAGAGTGTTCACTCGCTGGTACGTATCCGTATGGCTCTGAATCATTTCATTGGCAGTGACGATCACTCCCTGTACTCCGTTAACATCTTCGGAAACGGATTCCATGGAGTTCAAATTCAGATCCATCAGTTCTTTTCCTTCTTCTATGGCCCGTGTGGTCTCGGCAATCAATCCACCGATCTCCTGGGCAGAATCGGAAGTGCGGTCTGCCAGGCGGGCAATCTCCTGAGCCACAACCGCAAAACCCCGGCCGGCATCTCCAGCCCGGGCCGCTTCTATGGACGCATTGAGCGAAAGCAGATTTACCTGGTCGGCAATATCGTTGATGATCCGGATGATCCCCAGGGTCTTGCTGGCTCTTTCGATCATGCCTTCCATGAAGTTCGCCATACCTTCGGTGCGCTCTCGACCTGTATAGATATGACCCACCGTTTCATGCATTAGTCCGTTCACCTTTTGAATACTTGCGAGCAACTCCTGGGTGGAGGCGCCCAGAGTGTTCACCTCCGTCTCGATCCCCTGTAGATCTACACTTTCCTGCTGACTACGACTTGCAATGGAGTAGATGGAGTCACGAACGGCAGTTATGGCTGCATTCATCTCCTCCAGGGCGGCTGCCTCTTCCTGAGCCGATAGCTGCATTCGGTTGGTTAGCTCTCCCAGATCCGCCGACTCTCCTTGCATTCTTTCGCTGGCCCCCTGGAGGTCCAGAAGCAAAGATCGAGTATTTTCCTTTTCCGCTTTCAGGCCTTCTATGATATCTTGCTGTCTTGTAAACTGTTGCTCCAGACCATACGCAAAATACACAAGTATGGCTGTCTCAAAGATTACGAAGGCCGCATGCAACAATACGATGTCCCAGCCCGTCCCGTAATCAAATACCAGCGGCTGGATACCTCCTACAGTTATGCTGTTTTCCTGGCAGTAGTTGAATGAAGCGTGGTGGAGTGCGATGGCCAGCGCTGCGGGAATCAGGCTCTTGTAATCACGATAGACAAGAAGAAATGCCAGAGCACCAAAGATGTGAAAATGCATCTCAATGCGCCCCAGCTGGCATTGTATCATGAGCGCGGAGAATGCCATGAGTATAATTCCGTTTTGCAGTCGCAGGAAAAGAGATCCCCGGAAAAGATAATATGCAAGAAGGCTCATTGCACCCAGGGCCACACTGCCAATGAGGCCGGTTATCATTGTCCCATAGCCAATGGGGATGACAAAAGAGACTACCGGGATATGAAGCAGAATCAGCCATAGCAGAAAGGTGTCCGCCTTCCTGCGCAGTTCTGCGATATCGGAAACACCTGCATTTCCCATGATGTCCATTCGATTTAGAATACCCATTTTATTGTCCCTCAATTCAGGTTTCGCTCCAGAAGTGCAAGGTCGGCGCGGATTGGCTCTTCGCCAGGAAACGATGTGTATAGAAAGCGAGCCTTGCCTCCGGAGTCCAAAAGATAGAAAAAGCCAGTATGCTCGGGAAGGCCAACCTCCGGATTTGTGGCTCGTCCATTCAGCGCCCGCAACAATGCAGAAACTTGCTCCGTGGAGAGTGGACGCAGCATTTTCACCGATGGATAAAGAGCAGACATTTTTCGCATTTTGTCCACGCTATCATGCTCTGGATCTACGGATACGAAGAGAAGACGCAGACGCTGCTGCGACGCGAGTTGGGACAACCCTTCCATATTTCGCAAAGCAGTAGGGCAAACCGAGCGGCAACGAAGGAATCCAAGAAAGAGCAGGGTGGGGGAGCGCTGCCTGGTAACTGCTGGAAAGGAAACCGTATCCCCACTTTCAGTGTCGGTCATAGATAGTTGTGGAACGTCCAGGTCCACCGGCAGGCCATGCCCCGCAGTAAGCCAGGCGGACAATTCGCCCAGTCCAAACAGAGTCATGAGCAAAAGACCGCCAAGGAGAAAGAGGAGCTTCGCAATAAATATTCTTAAGTACATGCCTTCCAGTCTATACTCGCTCGTAATAACTGTCTGTCGCAGGTTGCTTCGCATGCGAAGACTCACCCTGACCGTCAATAAGAACAGTAAACCATTGCGGCAACCAATTTTTACCGGGTATCCGGGTAAAATCGTATAAAGATCATTTGTTCAAATCTAAACTCCGTTTAAATTCCATCTTGACTAGATCATGGAGGTATGCTTACTTTCGCTACCGATGGCCCAGTCCAGGAAACAGGCACTGCTCATCTTTGCCATAGGCTGTACAGTAGCGGGCCTGGGATGGAGCGCAATATATGCCTATACCGGGTACCGGCTAGCGGCCTACCTTCCGGCTATTTTTTCGCTCACTCTTGGCCTGGCCTTGATAGCCTATCGATGGCTGGGCTGGATCAGACCTTTGCTGTTTGCTCAGCTGTTTATGATTCTGATTATTCCGACGCTACTGCAATGGTCTCTGGGTGGCTTTTCCGCCAGCGGAGTTGTAATACTCTGGGCATTGCTTTCGCCGGTGGGAGCGCTGGTGCTGACCCACTGGAAGCAGGCCCTGGCCTGGCTTCTGGCTCTCTTTGTGGCGCTCGGGCTCTCCCTGGCCCTGGATCCCATGTTGGCTCAGCGAATGGGAGAGAGAGCAGCTACCGGCGGCGTCCAGCAGTTCTTCTTTGGAATGAATTTTCTGGGTGTGAGCGCAGTGGTGTTTGCCGCTTTAATGTTCTATAATGCTTCTCTGGCGGGCGAACAGAAGGTCCGGGAAAGTCTGCTTGAGCTTCTGGATCGAGGAGCTGAACAGCTCGGTCGCAGTATGCAAGATCTGGCCTCCGGTAATTTAAAGCCCGAGATCGTTTCGGCGGAGTTTCAGAACCAGAGCTCTCTTTCGCGGATTTTTCAATCCCTGGACGATGCCACCGCCCTTATGCGAAATCAGTTTCTTTCCATCGATCGCTCCAGCGATGAGCTCGAGGCAGCGTTGAAAGAAATAAGCGGGACTATTCAGGACCTTCTTTTCGCTCTGCAATCGGAGACAGCGCAGATTCAGCAAACTGAGGCGGCTCTGGACAACTTGCGAAAGGAAAACAAAGCCATCACAGCTTCTTTACAGGAGGGCTCCAGGGCGCTTACGGAGAATGTTTCTGCGGCCGGAGAAGCCCGTCAGACATTAACCAGTACTCTTTCTCGCTGGAAAACTCTCTCGGAATCCATCGGGCGATCCTCGGAGGAGATTCGTGGGCTACAGGATCGCGCCGATAGCATTGCCCGCATTCTGGACATCATCCACGAGGTGGCCGAGCGGACTTCTTTATTATCTTTAAATGCTTCCATTGAGGCGGCTCGGGCCGGGGATTCCGGCCGCGGCTTTGCCGTGGTGGCGCAGCAGATTGGCTCTCTGGCTCTGTCCGCCCAGGATTCGGCTGCCAGAATAGAAGCCGAAGTCCAGGAAATCATCGGGAGCATCCATCGAACCTATCAGGAGTTTCAGCAGCACCGAGAAGCGATGAACCAGGGATTGCAGAGTTCGGCGGCAGCGGAATCCATTATTAAGGACTTCATGGAGCGCTACAGAAATCTGTTGCGACTGTATCGACGGATGGAGAAGCGAAGCCATAGCCAGCAAGAGGCTATCGGTCTTCTGGATGGCGACGCGCAGCAGATCCTGGACGGAATGAAGACCCTGGTAGCTTTTCACGGAGCGCTGGGCGAATGCAACAGAAGGCTTGAGGACTCGGTTCAGGCTATTCGGGAATCTCTGGATCGCTTCCGTCTCTAGTTTGCGCTTTGCTTTGCACTGGTCCGATTCCTGCGCAATTCGCACCCGTTTCCCAAAGCGACATAAGATGTATTATCGGAAGTAATGTAGATGAATGAAGATGTATGAAGCACGGTCGCGGAAATGCGATGGAGGCTCAATGATGGGCCCAGAAGTGCCGCTTTCCATCGTCATTTCCCAACAAGCTGGATGGCCGGACTATCGCAACCTTTCGATTTCCAGGAAAGTCACATCATCCTGATTCTGCGGCGGTCGCAACCTCTCATACTCGGAGCATATCGCAGAAACGAAGGGCTCACCCTTCAGCCCGGAATATTTCTGCACCACCTGGGATAACTCCGGAGGTCGATTCTGCTCTTCGTCTGCGATTTCGTAGACTCCATCGGTATAGAGCAACAAACGATCCCCGATCATTAGAGTATCCAGCTCTTCGCCATAAGGATGTTCGGGGATCAATCCTAGAAGCGGAGCCAGAGGACCAACTGTATCTACGCTGCCATTTGCGCGAAGAATCAAAGCCGGAGGATGACCGGCCCGGCTGATTTCCAGTCTTCCATTCCGGGGATCGATGACCGCATAGATGGCGCTCAAAAAGCGGTAGCTCTGCATAGGATCAAGATACCGGGCCATTTCACGAAGGGCCTGGCCGGCTGTGCCCGAAAGGTTCCTGGTGGATCGATGGGCCACATGGACCGTGGAGGCTTCCAGGGCTGCCGGCAATCCGTGGCCGGATACATCTGCTACAAGAATGCCGGCGCTTCCGTCGCTTCGAATTACCAGGTCATAGTAATCGCCGCCCATTTCGCTGGAAGGACTGTAGTGCGCATAGATGCGAAAACCGGGCAGTTCCAGGCTGTTCGGAAGGTTGGCTGTGAGTAGCTCTCGCGCCCTTGTCAGATCATTCTGTACAATCAGTAGTCTGGCTTCCTGTTCGACCCTTTCCCTTTCCTCCTTTCGAATCTTTAATCCCAGAAAAGCAGAGAATCCCAGAATCTGAAATAACAGACCGCTCTGAATAAGAAAGTCCTCGGGAAAAAATGCCTGTATCAGTCCGCTTCGGGAGAGCGTTTCTAGAACTGCAAAGACTATTGGAAGACTCCAGAGCAATGCAAATACCCGGGCTGCCAGGTTCTGGAATGCGAAATAGACCGATATGAGCAAGATGATCGGCGGAACGATATAGGAAAGATACATTCCAGCGGCAAAGGTCCATTCGGGGGAAAAAAGATACAATGGAAATAGAAGTAGCATGGCCCATTGCAGAAAACACACAAACCCACCCAGGGCAGATCGTAGCGGAAGCTCCAGAAAATGACGAAAGAAATGCAAACCTCCAGAATACATTAAAGCAAAGAACGGGGCCGGAAGCGACGCCGTGACCGCACCCTTCACCGGTAGCATTTGATACAGCCCGGTGCGGTAGGCCAGATACATTGCAAGACCTGTAAGATAAAGCACATAGCCTGCTACCATGGGTCGGTTGCGCGAAGCCAGGCTTAAAGAATAGAATACAATGGTTACCAGAATTAAGCCCAGAAAGGAACTCTGCAACAGGGACCGAACTCTGGAATGATTCATGTAGTCCGTCTTCTCAAAAAGCGCGAGCCCGGTGTTTGCATTAAAGGGATTGTAAACAGCGACGAATAGTTCCCCGGACTCCTGGTCGCTGGTGTCCAGAAGCAGGCCCGGCCGCAAGGAAAGGTACCTGCCTTTAAGAGTCTCTCCGGCGCTCCCCTGGTATATGAATCTGCCCTCTTTGCGCAGATAGCAATGAAGTACATCCACCCTGGGATCGGTGTATTCCAGAACCAGGTTTTCCTTTCCTGGATTGCGAAACTGCATCTTGATCCAGAGTGTCTTTTCGGTGAAAGTAGGAAGGACGGTGGATCGCACCGGTTGCCAATCGGCGCCGGAGATCAGTTCCTCTGAAACCTGGCCCCTGGCGTAGGCGAAGTAGATTCTCCAGGTCGGACTGGCTGGTTCTTCCGGCAGGTTTTCTGCCGAAGCGGAAAAGGACAGAACGGCAAGCAGGATTGGTAACCAACCCGGGCGAATCCGCAAAGCCTGGAAGACGAAAACGCTCATTCGGAATGCCTTCCTTTTCCGGAGTATTGAAGCTGAATCACTGCCACATCGTCGGTTGCAGGACCGCCCCGGACTTCCAGGGATCTTTCTAGAAGCTCTGGAAGCGCGTAAGGAGCATCCGCGAACAACTGCCTTTCTCTCACGAAGTGCAGCTCATCCTCCTGGTTCTGCAAGAGCACAGAGTCTTCATTCTGGAGCAGTCCGTCGGTGTACAGAAAGAGTCGATCCCCCTGCTCCAGCGAAAGAGGAGTATCTTCCCCCTCCCAATCTTTGAGCACTCCCAGCAAAGTGCCAGTGCTTTCCAGGATGCGCGGCTGCTGCTTCCGACGGATCAGAAAACCGGGGGGATGGCCGGCAGCAGCGATCGTGCCTGTACCGGTACGAAGATTGA
>JAGRNE010000177.1 GCA_020440915.1 Leptospiraceae bacterium
CTGGCGATGCCTCTTCCTATGAATATGTGGAGCTTTACAATAACTCAGATCGCACCATTAACCTCACGGATTGGAAAATCGAATGTGGAGAAAGCGGCGCCTTTACCGATGCCTATGTGCTATCCTCTGCCAATGAAGCCAATCGACTGATCATTGGACCCGGACAATATATTGTAATAACCGACGATACGGCAGCCAGCGGCGATGACAACTCCTATGTACGCATCGTGCATACGAAGGTGGATAATGCAGGATCGGATGCCATTGCAGATCTTTCCGACCAGTGCAGACTGGTGGACTCTTCTGCCAACGTCATCGATACAGCCGGCGAAAGCGGAAAGCCTTTTATCCTCTATCCGGATCAGGCCGGCAAAGTGGACGGGGACTCGGGAGCAGTCAGGTCCATGGAGCGCACCGATACATCGGCCGACGGCGCGAACCTGTCCAACTGGCACACCAACAGCCATAGCGATTCGCTGGAGAACGGAAATATCCTGGTAAACTTTGCAGGCCACGATACCCAATCCCCCGGGACCTTCGGCACTCCCGGGTTTCGCAATAGTCCCGCGAGCGCCGTTCCTTCGTATCGAAATCCGGCCAGGGATCTGAAGATAAATGAATTCTACTATAATGCTTCCACGGACTACTGGGTGGAGATCTACAATAGCGGCTCCTCCACCATCGACCTGGCAGCCCAACGAGTGTATTTCATTCGCGATTCAGACTGCGATCTGACAAATGGAGTTACTACCGCTACTGCTCTGACCGGACAGATCACCTCCGGCAATTATTTCCTGCTCACCCGGGATTCGGCCGTCCTTGCCGGCAGCGCCGACCAAACCACGGCGGCGGCCCTGAACGGCGACGATTGTATTGCGCTTATTTTTGGATCCGCCATTGCCGATGCGGCGGACAACCGCACCATTGATTTTCTAGGTTTTGACAACTCGGGCTCCAAAGAGAACGGATCTACCATTGCGTTGCCATCCGGCTCCGCCGTATCGCGTTGCTCGGACGGAACAGATACAGATGTAAATGCCAGCGACTTTAGCGCTCAGACCGCCACGCCAAAAGCCTCCAACCAGTGTCTGTTGCCCGAAGGAATCTTCTATAGCACTTCCCTGGAAAGCGGCGATCCGACCTTTACGAAGTTAGCCGGCGCTGGCAACTTCTTTAGTAATGGCTGTCCAGGAAGTCTTTCGCCGCGAACCGGCTCCCAGGCATTCTACAATGATTCCGTAACTACGGCCTCCAATGATGGCGGTCGGGATTATCGTTCGGGCTGCATTGCTCTTCCGAACACGCGACCGGTCCAACTGAGCTTCTACCATACGGTGGACAATGCAACGCTGGGAGGATCCAGTCTGAATGCCCGGGCAAGACTGTACTGGTTCACCGATTCGGGCTGCACTACCTCTGCATCCACTGCCAATACATTGATGGGCAGTTCCCAGACGGTTTCCACTTCGGGCTTCGGTCAATTCCAGGCATCTACCGGAACACCCTCGGATGCCACTCACGTACAAATTCGAGTATTGATTTGGTCCGCAGCAGGAGCCGCAAGCAGCGGGGATTGGTGTGTGGACGACGTTTCCCTGGAGGGATTATGAGACTTACTGCTGCAATTTCTATCGCTCGGTCTTCTCTTCTGTGTCCTGTTGCGGCTTCACTCCTGCTCTTTTCTAATGCATGCACACGGCTGGACCCGCTGGAGAAGCTTGTGCCTCCAGTGGATGCTCTCATGGATCAGGGAGTGGTTCGCTTTGACGATTCCGGAAATATCGAAGTCGTAATGAACAACCTGTATTTCCGCGACAATCCCGCCGTTAGCGAAGCATCCTTCATCGGGGTCTATGTCTTTAATCGAGGCGCGGACGTGCGAAGTCGCTGCTGCGTAAAGACCGAGTCCGACGGAACCTGCACCGTTAAAGAAGAAAAGGCCTGTCTGGTAGGCGTGGGTTTTTCACATGATCTGGGCTTTGCCGGAAGCTTCTATCTGGATGTGCATCCCCCCCAGGCATTCAACAAGACGGCTTCACAGTTCTTCATCCCGGTTTATGCCAGCGATAAGCGGGCCCAGCCGGCGAATTACCAGGGAGAGTACCAGCATTTTTCCAGTCCGGTGAACGCGGTGGATGATCGAGCTCGGTACGACCTCTACATCGGCTTCTTTTTTAACGTAATGGGCGATCGGGGCGTCCGGGCGGTAAACCAGAAGATATCCTACTCCAATAAGGATATCTATGCTGCCATTTCGCCGGATTTGCTGAGCCCGGTTATTCCAATCGAAGCGCGATTCTTTCGGGAATTTCCGGAAGATGAAACCGGCGCTGTGTATCGCATTCCGGACATGCTTGCCTGGATGGATGGTCGCACGGACGGCGAAATCGATCCACGCATAAACCTGCGAATTAGCGAAATCGGAAACTTCCTCAGCGATGTTACAGCCAACGATTACGTAGAGATCTATAACCCCACCGATGAGGATCTTTCTCTGGAAGGTGTGTATTTGCAGCGCTTCACGGATACAGCCTGCACTTCCCTGGGAGATGCCTCCAGCATTATGAGTCTGTATGACAAGATTATTCCTGCCAGAGGATATATGGTGGTAAGTCGAAGCGGCCAGAGTCTTCCATTGCCGGGCGCCTTTCCGGCCAACCAGCTAAAAGAGTACGGATCTTCTTCTACTTTCAACGTAGGCGATTCCCATTGCTTTGCGTTAACGCTGGGCAAGGAGCCTTTCACAGAAGAGGGCAGCGAAACCGGTATTAATCCAGAAATCAACACTTTGAGTCTCGGGAATTTCGCGGTCTTTAACCCGGGCGATAACCATGTCATCGACTTCGTGGGCTTCGGAAACGTAACAAGCTACGAGGGCCTGGGGCCCGGACCGGAGCTGGCTCCGGCCACCCTGCGCGCCATCAGTCGATGCCCGGACAGCCAGGATTCCAACGATAATCAGACGGATTTCACTTTGCGAAGTCCCACTCCGGGAGCGGCCAACAACTGTCCCTGAACGTTGGGATCTTCCGCCATAGGTGCACAAAAAGACATACTCCAGCAAACGAGCAAATTGGATGAGAATGCAAAATAGAAAATTGAATTCCGGAATTAGTGAAAGGTCATCGTTCCTTCTAATAGGTCTGACTCTTTTGTTGATTCTGGTCCTCTTTCCCGGTCGGAGATCGTTTCTCCGGGCAGAGGGGGTAGATGGCAACGAGAAAGCCGAGAAGCCCACGGAGGAAGGGAACCTGGGCGCAGATCCAGAAGAGCCCGAGCCCCGTCGCAGAGCCCCTGTGCGAAGGATTGTTCCTGGGGAAGAAGGACCTTCCACCGCTTCCTACACTTACGATGAGAACCATTTTAATTTGAATCTTGATGAGAAGGCCAAGCTAATGGAGCGAATCCAGTGGAAGCTGACCTTTTGGACATCCTTCAACTATTTCAACAACTCGGACCTTCGTGTTCGTGACGACACCAGCGAAGAAAGCGTGCGAAACACCGATGACCGAATGTCATTCGGACTGGCCGGAGCAGAGCTGGACTTTTTCTTTCCTATAAACGATCGCCTGGATTTTCGATTGGACATCTGGAAAGCAGGTCTTTACGGACACGATCAGCTGGGTGGTCGCGACAATATCAATGATTCCCGGCTTACCTTTACCGGATCGAACACAGTAAACTTTGGCCAGGTATGGTTCAGAGTCCACTTCTTCAAGGACCCCACCGAAGACGAGAAATTCGATATGAAGATTGGCCGTCAGTTCTTCGATATTGGCGGCGCCATTGATCGTGAATACTTCATGTACGATGTTCTGGATGCGGCGGTCTTTAATGTGTACGGTTTCTGGGGGAAATTCGACATTGTGGCGGTGGATTATTTTGCCTCGGGCGCCCGAACCGATGAAGTAAACTTCGTACAATACCTGAGCTTTGACGAGATCAAGACCAGGGGCTTCGATGGCAGAACCAATACCTATCGCTCCGGAGGCGTGTACTCCTATTCTTTTCTGGGAGATTCGGAGAAACACGAGACTCACCTGGATCTTCGTGCCTTTTACTTCCTGGCGCGCATGGGAGGGCTCCGGGATGGGGGCGCCGACCGCTGTAATAATGGCACTACCTGTAATGAACCAGATAACGATTTCTCGGTTATGCGCGGATTTCGCATCAATTCCGGATACGGCGAATATGTAAGAGGCTCCTTCACTTATGCGCAGAGCTACGGTGTGGATCGAAAACCCAGGACCGCCAACTATGAAAGTCAGGACGTAGATGCCGCAGGAAATGCATGGTCTCTGGAGCTGGAGTTATCTGCCTTCGAACGCAAGCTTCGCTTTACTCCCACCTACTTCTATGCGCAGGGCGGAAAGTACCTTCTGGATGGACGCCAGTACTCGCATGGTTTTGTAGGATTCAAAGCCCAGCAGAGCGGCGGTATTCTGGCGGATCTCAACTGGGGGAATCATCCCACAGCCTATACCGATGATGACGGAATTGATGATCTTCCCTTTGGCGATACCTACGGGAGTCCTTCCCGAAAAAGCGGCACGGAAATCAAGCATCTGGGCCTGGCCGTGGATCTGGGTCTTCTCTGGGATCGCCTGGCCGGGGTAGAGCTGTTATTGAAATGGTGGAGATACAACGATACCAATCAGATCGACTTTCTGGGCGAAAGGTCCTGGAGTTTCAATCGCATCTGGGGTAATCCAGATGCGCCGTCGCTCTACGAACAGGAAATGCTCTTTGGCCTAGCCACCGAACTGTATCCTCAGAGAGCCAGTCGCATCCTCGCCTATCGGCGCTTTGGTATGCCCATGGCCGAAGAGTACAACATTGGTCTGGACTGGGAAGTCCGTGAGAACTGGAGAGTCTGGGCTACCTGGGGTGTACTGCGCCCAATGCGATACTTTGCCACTCCAGGCCTGGTAAACGGCGCTCCGGAGGGCAATGCTCTATTCACAGGTTTTCAGGTGGGAACAATGTTCTACTTCTAGAGCATTCGCAGCCATGGATCCAGAAAGGGAGAAAGAACGATGAATCGAACAGAGCGTCCGATCGATCCTGAGAGCGCCGCCTTCGCAAGAGAGCGAAGAAGCTTCTTGCGGAGGGCTTTGGGCCTGTACAATGTGCCGGCTTCCGGTACCCTGCGGCCGATGGCGCTTTCAACCTTTCTAGTATTTTTCTCTCTTTTTCTGGGACAATGCACCGAAGGCCAGGGCGAAGGTCTGTTTCCGGGTCCGGATTTTCTTCTGGAAGGCCCTTTTCGCTTCTCTGTATACTATAACGATCCCGGGGTGGATCAGTTCACCGGCACAGACAAAGAGGTGGATTTGCAGCTTGTGCGTATGATCGATGAAGCTGAATCCACAATCGATATGGCAGTTTACAACTTTTCTCGCACAAGTGTTATAGATGCCTTAATTCGTGCTGAGGATCGTGGAATACAGGTCCGCATGGTTGGCGATGTGGACGAAACCATTACATCCGGCTATCAGTCCATTCTTCGTAGCAATATCCCAATATCACTGGGGAACAGTAGCGCTATTCAGCATAACAAATTCGCGGTCATCGATAAAAAGTACCTATTTAGCGGTACCGGAAACATGACCGATTCAGGATTCATACGAAACAATAACAATTTCCTGATCCTTGAAAGCGATTCCCTGGCCGCGGTCTATACTGCGGAGTTCGAGCAGATGTACTTTGGGCGTTATGGATCGCGCAAAGTCGCTCTTGAGAATTACAGTCAGCATGTGGTAAACATGACACCGGTAGAGGTCTATTTCAGCCCTTACGATGGTGATACTGCCATGAATCGCCTCATCGGGCTGGTGGACAATGCGAAGTTCGAAATCCAGTTCATGATTTTCGCCTTCACCCACGATGAGCTAACCAGCGCGCTGATTCGCGCCGCCAATCGTGGCGTCCGCGTAAGGGGAATCCATGACTTCACCTTTGTGCGCGGGGTTTCCGAGGAAGCGCCGCGGCTGTACAATGCAGGCCGTTTCCTCTCCGCCGGGCCGGAGGTCCGCTACGATGGCAACGAACACGTGGCCACTCTGGGTTTTTCTTCTCATGGCGGGAAGCTTCATACGAAAACCATGATCATTGATGGAAGCATTGTGGCCACCGGATCCTTTAACTGGTCTACTAACGCAACGCAGAACAATGACGAAAATCTACTTCTGATCTTCTCTCCTAGAGTAGCATCCATCCTACAGGAGCAATGGCAGGAAGTATTCAGAGTATCCAATCCCATTAATGGCGTACTTTATGAGACGGCAGGCGAGGCCGCTTCGCCGGGCGAGGTGGTGATCAGCGAAATCATGTACGGCGATGGAAATGATGATTGGATTGAACTTCGAAACATGACCGGCCGGGACATCGACTTGAGTCACTGGGTCATAACCTTTGATAACGCTGAAACCAGTCATGTACCCATTCCCGATCAATTCAATTGGTACAAACCTGGAGTTCACTCCCGCCACTATTCGCCTGGAAGATTGATTATTCCTGCTGGTGGGTATTTCCTACTGAAAGGTCTTACCAGTAGCGATCTGACAACGGCGGATAACAAGATTTCCGGTACCAAGAACTTCAGCCTGAATTCATCCGGGTTCAAGATTCGTCTGTACGATCCTACCATGCGCCTCATCGACGAGGCCTGGAACAATACAGCACTGACTGTAGGCACGTCCAGTTTTCCCTATCATTCCATGGAAAGGCGGTATTCTGCGGGTCTGGCTCTGGATGGAAGTCTGCCAGCCTCCTGGTGCACATCCGCCGGCGCTTCGGGGGCATCCGGTAGTCAGCTGGATGGAGACTCGGCGCAGATTGGCTCGCCCAACTACAGCGGAAGCGAAACGCCTGCGGCTCCTACCTGCCTATAGCTTTGCTTCGACGAACGTTTCGCAGACGCAGACCCAGAAGAAGGTCCAGACGAAGGTCCGGTCATCGGACGTTGGCTTTTCGCCGGATCTGCCCTGGCTTTCAATCGAATGGGCAATCTTTGCTCGAATAGTTGCGGGGATGACCGGGAAATTCAAAACGCAACTGCGCATTGCTTTGATCATGCATCTGGCTGATTTTCTGCTCGGCGATGAGATGCAGAGAATAGCTTACTTCTGAGCGCTCATCCACGGCCGGCGCATCCCCGCCAT
>JAGRNE010000178.1 GCA_020440915.1 Leptospiraceae bacterium
TTGTGCATGGAGGTGCAACCGACCCGACGAACACGAGGCCAGGCGGCAGCAAAGGCAGAAGCGGTCCTAAACCGCCTGGCGTGCCATTTCAAACTTCCCGTTGGGGATAAGACCTTCGCCGTTTACAGAAAACTCCGGCTTTATGCCGGTTAGAAAATACATCTCCAGTTCTCCTTTGCCCTTTGCTTGGACTTTGCCCCTGGCCTCCACTTCAAACAAGTCCTTTACCAGTTCGTATGTTTCACGAGAGATGTTGACTCGACCCGGCTCCCCGGAGGATTCCATCCTACTGGCCGTGTTGACTGTGTCGCCCCAAATATCGTAAGCGAACTTATCGGTGCCCAGGACTCCGGCAGTTACCGGTCCACTATGGATTCCGATTCGAATCTTCCATGTCTTTTCTCCAACGGAGGCCCGCACTTCCTCCACCTGTTTCATGAACTGACGAAACTCCAGGGCAGCAAGGCAGGCATCGATGGCATGGGTTAGGTTTTCGGCAGGGAGTCCACCGGCGGCCATGTATGCATCTCCAATGGTCTTTAGCTTCTCCAGTCCGTTGCGCTTAACTATCTGATCAAACTGGCTGAAGCAACTATCCAATTGGGAAACCAGCTCTTCCGGCGCCATAGAGGCCGAAGCAGAGGTGAACCCCGCGAAATCGGTGAATAATACACTGACCGATTCGTATTGCCGGGGTTGTACCTGTCCTTCCCTCTTCAGTTCGTCAGCGACCTCGGCAGGCAGGATGTTAGCGAGCAGTCGATCCGACTCGGCCCGGGCCATGGCTGTCTCTTTGAGCAAGCTGGAAGCGCGTACGGCGCCGGCCAGTTGCGCTCCCAATCTTTCGCAGAGTGAAATCTCCCTTTGCGAGAGCTTGCGCGAATTCGGGCCTGTAATTCCAAGGATTCCAATGACCTGGCCCTCTACAATCAGAGGCACATTGATGAACCATTCCATGTTAGCAAAGTCTCGAACGGCGCGGTCCACCGGCATCATGTGCCTGTCCACGCGGGGGGTCTCAAGGTCCGAGAAATGAAAAGCTCGCCTCTTAGAATATGTGAGATAGAGGTTCCCGCTTTCGGGCCTAAGCGGAACCGATCGCAGGATTTCTGGTAGTTCTCGCTGAGCCCAGGATTCCCCGCGAATGAGCGTAGCTTCCGGACTTAATTCACCATCAATTTCGTTAACGATCCATAGAACCGTGGAGTCGGCTGCAAAACGCCTTCTTGCTACGCGGTGTAGCGCCGAAAGGATCTCCAGCATTGTTGTGGCCTGATTCGCCTCCCGGGCAATATCGGCAAGAATCTCGGTTTCTTCCCTGGCCGCTTCCGCCTCTTTTCGCGCCTTTTCGGTCTGCTCCAGGAGTCGGATGGAGCGTATAACTCCGGACACCTGGTTACAGAACGCTTCCATCTGGTTGATCTGATCTCTGGAAAGCTTCAACGGTTGGTCATACTGCGAAGCGAGAAACACTCCCAGCGGTTCTTCCTCCACCCACATGGGCACTGCAATTAAGGACCTGGCCTTACCTTCCATTAGTAGCTGAGCGTCCAGACTTCGACTGGCGCCCGGAATACGTGGTAAATAGAGAGTCTTCTTTTTTCGGACGGCCTGGGCGACAATGCTCTGTTCTCCGTCGAAGGGAATACCGCTTTCCTTTATTCGTCTTGTGGCCTCCTCCGGAACGTTGCCGCCTGCACGGGAGCGATAATGAATGAGATTCTTCCCTTTTTCGTCCAGAAGCAGAAAGCCGAAGTAAGAGAGTCCAAACTGCTTCTGAGCAAAATCAAGAACCAGATCCACCATTTCGGCCTGGGATGTAATGGAACTGGCCTGTTCCGCCAGCTGACGCAAAGCGTCCGTGGCTTCCCTGGACTGTTCCACCCTTTCCTTCTCTTCCTGCAACTGGTTCATGAGCCGAGTGCTATGGATGGCTCCGGCAATCTGACTACAGAAGCGTGAAATAGACTCAATCTCCTGGCTGGAACGCTTCTGCTCGCCCAGCGAACACCACAGAATACCGATAGTTTCCTTCTGGACCACCAGGGGAAACTGGGCCAGGGACTTCAGGTCCAGACGTTCGCTAATCTCCTTGTCAAGTTCAGAGACCACACCTCCCGTAGCCCGCTTCAAATAGTCTGGATCGTCTGATCGCGGGGGCATATAGAACGGCTTTTGTTTCGTATAGGTGCGAAACAGAGTACCACTCTCCTTTCGCAAAGGCACAACCAATCCTGCGGTGAACCTCTCCTCTTCGCTTCCGTGCTCCAACCGGTCCGAAGAGTATTTCATCGTGTAGAGTTCATTCCGCGACCGGTCCACCATCTGCAAAACAACCGAGTCCACATCGTAAGTCGACCGGATATGACTGAACACCTCATCAAGAATCCCTTCCAGATCGGACGATTCGTTGATCTTTCGCGTGAATTCCGCCAGGTCCCTGGACTCGTTACTGGCATCCAGGGCTTTCTGTTTCTCCTTTTCGGCCAGTTGATTGGCCTTTACGGTCTCCTCCAGGAGTCTCTGATGGTGAATGGCGCCAGCAATCTGCTGCGCAAAAGCCTCCATTTCCTTGATCTGAGTGCGCGAGAACCCGGGATCTTCCTCTTTTTGACCGCCAAACAGGATACCCACAGTCTTGCCCAGCGCCACCAGCGGCAGTTGAATGAATCTTTGAAAGGAGATGTTGTTGCGTATTTCGGTATCTACCGGACCGGCCCCCTCTACATCGACCTTGCGATCCAGATACAAAGGCTTCTGCCTGGTGTAGGTGCGGTACAGAGTCCCTGCGGTGGGGTCCAGAGTGGCTTCGAATCCTCGCACCCATTCCGGGTCGGCATCCGGCAGACGACTGTCTACGATTCTGAGCGTTCCGGACTCTTCGTTCACCAGTAGCAATGCCTGATTCGTAAGACCAAACTCTGTTTCCAGATGACCCAGCACAAGATCGGTAACCGTCTCCAGGTTTCTGGATTCGTTGAGCTCCCGAGAGACGTCCGCCAGAAATCCGGCCAGTCTTCGCTCCCGTTCGGCCTGGTCCCGGGCCTGAACCACCTGCTCCAGCAGACTGGATTTCTGCACGGCTCCAGCGATCTGGCTGGCGAATCGCTCCAGCCGATCGATTTCTTCACGTTTTCGCCGTCGGCTATCAAATGAGATCCAGATAATTCCAATGGTCTGACCCAGACTTACCAGGGGAATATGGGCGAATGATTCCAGTTCGAGAGTCTCCGCAATGTAGCGGTCAACTTCCGTGCCAAAGCCACCCGAAACACGGGGCACATACAACGGCTTTTGTCGCACAAATGTACGATACAGCGTGCCCGAATCCTGGTTCAGGGGGGCGGAGAAATTCAACATCTCGTTTGAAGGTCCGCCAGGATCCACGGTGGCGGCGCGAACTGTAAACAGTCTGTTACGAGCCTCATCTACAAGCAGTAATCCCGCAGCTTTCGCCTCAAAGGTTTGCTTCAGGTGTGCAAAGATGAAGTCCGTAACATCGTCCAGGCTATCAGCCTCATTTAGACGACGGGACATTTCAGAAAGCACGGACACCTCATAAAGCGCGTCCTGAGCCTTCTGCTTTTCTTCCGTCAGTTCAGAAATCAGCGTCGCGGAATACAGCGCGCCGGCGATCTGCTGACAATACCGTTGGATTCGCTCCCTCTGCTGCCGATCCAGTTTGATCTTCCGATCGTAAGTGGAAAGAAGTAGCAGACCCACAGAATTCCCCTGGGCGATAATGGGAACGGCAAAATACCAGGACAGGTGCAATCCTCGCACAATGTCCCGATCCATAGCAGGGAAATCAACAGACTCCAGAATCCTGGGCGAATAGAGCGATCGGCCCCGCCGAAACACGCGGGATAGAGCGCTTTCCGATTCCAGAGGAACTTCCATGGAGCGCGCGAACTCGGGTATGGCCGGATCCGCCGCCTCCGGCATGGTGGTATGAACCGAAACCAGGCTTTCCCGGGAGCGGTTCTCCATCATAAGGATCACACCATCGATCTGAAATTCTTCGAAGACGAACTTCGCCACTGTCTGGACCAGTTCCTGGTAATCCGCCGTTTCGCCCAGTTGTCGAGAGATATCGGCCAGCTTCTGCACTTCCCGGCGAGCCTGTTCAATGTCATTTCGCTGAGACTCGAGCTGCTGCAGCAGCTTTGAGTTATGGATGGCGCCTGCAATCTGACCGCAAAAGCGAAGCATGGACTCTATATCGCTCTTGCTTCGCTTCTCCATGCCAAAGGAACACCAGAGCACTCCGATGGTGCGGCCCTGGATCAGTAGCGGAAACTGCGCCAGGGAAACAAGCTCCAGTGTGGAGGCGATCTTTTGATCGATCTCCGATATCTCCAGGCTTCCGTCCTCGCGTCGGGTCTCATACCAGGGCGTTCCTTCCCTGGGGGGCAAATACAATGGACGTTGACGAGCGTAGGTCCGGTACAGCGTACCACTATCTGGATTCAAGGGTACAGTGAGATCACGAATAAAATCTCGCTGAGCCTCGGTGTGCGCTCCTCCCAGAAAGTCGTAATGAACGGTTCGCAACTCGCTTTCTGCTTCATCCACCAGCTGAATGGCAATCCTGGTGGCTCCGTAAGCCTCGGCCATATGCGAAAACACTGTGCTCAGGATGGCGTCCAGATCGGTAGTTTCGTTAATCTTTCGCCCAATTTCTGCCAGCGCGTTGGCTTCTTCACTGGATTCCAGAGCAATTCGCTTCTCTGCATCCGCTATGCGATTTGCTTCTTCCAGCCGTGCGTAGCTGGCATCCAACCGTCTGGCAATGGTCCGTGTTCCGACAAATACACCGCTGTAAGCCGAAAGTCCGAGCGGTACGCCCACCAGGCATAGGTGAAGCAGAACGCGGCCGTAGGATACCTCCTCCAGAAAGGAAATCCCATGGACGAAAAGGACTCCAAGTATGGCGAGCATAGACAGAGCAACGAATACATTGCTTACGGTTACAGCTCCCCCGCGTACTTTCAAGATGCCCTGGCGCAGAATGGCATAGGCCAACATGATCCCGGGCAAGAACTGCAATGACCCCAATGGGTACAAAGATATGCCCACCGTTGCCGGCAGGTTTGTCAGGGTTAGAATGCCACCCAGGGCCAGAGCAAGTACGGCCATGGTCTCTGCTTTTTCAATTGGAGCCTGCTTCCGCTTGGTCCACCAGGCGGCGATCACGGTGCCCACAGCCAGAAATCCATTCACGGCCATGAACTGTAGACCGGGACCGGCTTCGGAAATCATTCCAAAGGAGTGAATCCAGAATCCCCCGAAAAAAACAGGAGTGAGAACCAGCGAAAGAGCCAGGCCCGAAAGCAAATCGATCAAGCGCACCAGATCCGGCAAGGGACGATTCATGATGCGAAACGCAAAGCGTAGCTGAACAGAGGGAATCAAAGCGAAAGCCAGATAAAGGATCTGCTCCAGTCTTCGTGTCACCAGTAGCGGAAGCCCCAGGTCCATGATAACAAGAATCAAAGAATACGTTCCAATGAGGGTAAGGGCCGCGGCGCCCAGCATATGCAGTGGATCCCCGGGATTGGTTCCCCCAATGTAGACTGCCAGCCCTAAAGCGACGGCCATGGAAAACAGCGGAATCAGGGTTCGCAGGCTGGCCTGACTCTCAAAATCGGCGCCCGGGGCCAGTAGCAAAGCGGCAAGCACTGCCAGCACCATACAGATCAGGGAAAAACTGAATGCGATAATATAGAACAATCCGTTTCGTTTAAGCAGCAGGTCTTCCAGGTCCAGGGCCTCCTCTCTGGCGGCGCCGTAGGCCATCAAGGCAAGCGGAAGAAAGAGCAATCCCCCGGCCGGATAGACTTCCAATCCAGCAAAAGCGGGCATACTGCCCATAACCAGCAGCATGAGCAGGTTTAACGCAATCAACAATGTGGGCAAAGGTTGCCCCGTCCTTTGTCGTCGCAAAACTTCAATGATCGAATACGGTAGCGCTATCAGCCCATAGAAAGCCGCGAGGCTGGCGCCCCAGATTACGAGAGGCAAGCTTCCCGCAGGATAGGAGCCAAAATCATAGCGATGCCACTGATCCGTGAATACCTGTCCCTGTAGCAAGGACACCAGGACCCAGAGAGCCACTACCAGTAATATCAGCGAAGAAATCAGAAAGACCGGCTTGCGTCCCAGGGCATTGTAGAAGCCCAGAGAGACCGCCACTCCCAGAAACAAGGCCGGATAAGCGAGCCAGTGGTAGAGTTGTTCCAGAAGGCTCAGGTTCTGTACCAGCGCCCCGAGAGAAAGGATACCTCCCAGCCATCCGAAGGTCAGAGCGGTGAAGCCCAGACTCAAATGCAGTTGCCAGCGATCACGGCGGCTTACAGCGAACCAGATGGAAAACGCAAAGAGAGATATGCCCACCGCCAGACTGACAAAACCCGGGATGGCGTAAGGCAGTTGCTGCCAGAAATAGCCCCAGGGGCCCGAGCTAATCTCCGGAATGGTTACATACTGGCCTTGCATTCAGATAGGACCCCGGGCATCTACAATCCTTTGCAGCCCTCTTCAGAAGCTTCAGTTATACAACCAGGCCGCGCAGAGGTCTATAAAAAAAGGAACATCTGCAGACGTCTCACCGGGCTCCAGATTGTGGAAGCAACGGGCCTCCCGAACCAGCCTCCCAGGCGCGCCTTCCACTTATGATCCCTCGGGCGCAATAAGCCGAACCTCGGCCCCCCGTGCTCGTGCCACTTATGTCCGCTCGGACGCAATAAGCCGAACCGATTCGATTTCCACATACCTGAGCGGTTTACCGGATACTTCGCGTCCAGGATTGGCAGGAGTCGCTTCAACGGCGAAGACAAGGAAGTCTTCGCCCAGAGCTCGTCTGGACAAGGACGGACAGCCGAGCTCTGAGAAGTGGCTCCTGCCAATCCCCGGGCAGAAGCGGTCCTAAATCGCGCAGCGATTTCTTTCAAATGAAAGCGGTTTACTCGGGATCCTTCGATTCGGCTGCCGCCTGGTCCGTGTGAACCTCGAGGACAGGAGGTCCGAGAGTCGAGTCGTTTGTGCATGGAGGTGCAACCGACCCGACGAACACGAGGCCAGGCGGCAGCAAGGGCAGAAGCGGTCCTAAACCGCCT
>JAGRNE010000179.1 GCA_020440915.1 Leptospiraceae bacterium
GTCCGAAAATCCAGATCTGGGCGATCGCTATCGCATGACGTTGGAGATCCTGCTTCAGTCCGTGAAAAAGAACTTTGTGGAAGAAGTGGACGAAGAGACCCTGCTTCTGGGCGCCATTCGCGGAATGCTGGAAGCCACCGGCGATCCCTACACCCGTTTTCTCGATCCGAACGAGAATGCAGATTTTTCGCGCTCCGAAGGAGGCGCTCTGGTAGGCATTGGGGTAGAAGTTACCATGTGTCAGAACGTTCCATGCGTCATTGCTCCCATGGACGGTAGTCCTGCAGAAAAAGCGGGTATTCAGCCCGGAGATCGTATTATTGAAATCGATGGTGTGAGCACCGAAAAGAAGGATTTTCCCGAGATCCTGCGCATCATGACCGGCGATGCAGGAAGCGTGGTGCGCATGAAGGTTGTGCGCGAAGGGTTGATGGAACCTCTGGAATTTTCCATTACCCGACGGATTGTAGAAGTTGATTATTGCAGGGGAAAGATCCTTCCCGGGAACATCGGTTACCTGAGGCTTTCGCAATTCTTTGGCGAAGAGACCGGAACCGTAGACACATTCAAGCAATGGGTTCAGAAGTTTGAGGATCAAAAGGTGAAGGGTATGGTGCTGGATCTCCGCAACAATAGCGGAGGACACCTGCAGATGGCGGTTACGTTGGCCTCCCTCTTTTTGCCGCCAGATACAGTGGTGGTTTCTGCACGGGGAAGGGAAGTAGGCGAAGAGGTGTTCAAGACTCGCAAGATGGACGTTTCTCTTTCCGGCAATATTCCGGTAGTGGTGCTCATCAATGAAGGTAGCGCCAGCGCCTCTGAAATCCTCGCGGGCGCGCTTCGCGATCATAAGAGAGCCACCCTGCTCGGGGAAACCAGCTTCGGCAAAGGGTCTGTACAGAGCATCTTTCGTCCCCTTCCAGGAAATACGGCGGCGTTGATCACCACACAGAAATACTACACTCCATCCGGGAAATCCATCCACGGCGTGGGTCTGCCTCCGGACATCGAAGTCCCTGCCTGGGATCCCGGTGTGGAGGATCGCTTCTATGCTTATCGTCTGCGGAACTCTGGTTTGCTCGACAGGTTTGTAAAAGCGAATCCTGCATTTAGCCAGGAAACACTAAAAGAGTTTCGAGCCCTACTTCGCAAAGAAGGATATCAAATGAGCGACGCCACTTCGCTTGCTTTACTCAGATCCCAGTATCCCATGAATCCATTTCCGGAAAGGGATCTGGATGTGCAATTGGATCGAGCCATGGACTGGATCGAGAAGAAGTAAAATCCGCCAGAGCCATGGCTTTCAGTGTGGTTTGAATAGAGCGGAATGTGAATTGCAACGTGAAAAGGCAATGAATCTGGCAGGGGATGACAAGAAGGCAACTGTGCTGGGTCTGGGCATAGAGACCTCATGCGATGAGACATCGGTGGCCGTAATCGAAAATGGCCGCCGGATTCTCTCCAATGAAATCTATTCGCAGATCCAGGAACATGCTCCCTTTCACGGCGTGGTGCCGGAAATTGCAAGTCGCTCACATCTGCTGAAAATCAACCCTGTTTATGAAGCGGCAATGAAACAGGCAGGCATTCAAGCCGAAGACCTGGATTATTGTGCGGTCACCTCCCGACCCGGTCTTACCGGATCTCTTATGATAGGTTCGCAACTGGCCCGATGCCTGAACATGGTGCATGGTCTGGATCTTGTTACCGTGGATCACATAGAGGCGCATATGTATGCAGTCTTTCTGGAGGGAAAGGAGCCGAAGTATCCTTTTCTTGGGCTTTTGCTCTCTGGCGGAAATTCTGCGATATTTCGCGTTCAAGGACCCGGGCAAATGGAGCTTCTGGGCACTACAATGGACGATGCCCTGGGCGAAGCGTTTGATAAAGCGGCTTCGGTGCTGGATCTGCCTTATCCTGGCGGTCCGTACGTAGAAAAGGAGGGGAGGATGTATGCGCAGAAGCATGCTTCGGCACCAGAAGAGCCTGCACTGTTTCCCAGGATATTGCGCGACTATCCTTCCGATCAGATTGCCTTTTCTTTCAGCGGCATCAAGACTGCAGTTTTGCAGGCGGCGCGCAAAGGTGAGGATCCGGGACGCATCTGTTATCATTTTCAAAAGACTTCCTTCGAGCTCGTTACTCGCATGCTGGATCGTGCCGTGGCCAGGACAGGGCTGCAAACGGTGGTAGCCTCCGGCGGCGTGCTGGCCAGTTCTACGTTGAGAGAAACGTTACAGAATTGCGACGGGCGCTACACAATCCTTTATCCGGAAGATCGTAAGCTCTGCACCGACAATGCAGCCATGATAGGCGCTCTGGGATACAGACTCTGGCAACTTGGGGTACGGGATAGCCTGGACTTTGCAGTTTCCAGTCGCCGATAGACTTTCCGGCCGGCGAATTGGAGAGGCCAAAAATTGGTTTACCGGAGTCCGAACAGGTTATTTCTCCCTCACTATGGGTTTTCTTACCAACCGTCTTGGATGGGTTCCGAACCTGTTCACCCTGGGCAATCTATGGCTCGGTTTTTTTAGCATTTTACTTTCTCTACAGAATATCGGAAATCCGGACCTTTTGCGAGTGGCCGGAGGGTTGATCATTCTTGCTGTGCTCTGCGACGGTCTGGATGGATTTGCGGCCCGGCTTCTTAATGCGCAATCAGAAGTGGGAGCTCAACTGGACAGTCTGGCAGACCTTACTACGTTTGGCATCGCCCCGGCGGCGTTGATGTATTCACTGTCGATGAGCGATCTTCTAATCCCTGTGAACGAACGCCTTTCGCTCCCCGCAGGTATGATTCTGGCCGGTCTGTATCCGGCCTGCGCTGCATTTCGTCTGGCCAGATTCAACGTGGCCCACGATGACGATCATTTCATAGGGCTGCCTTCGCCGGTAGCGGGATTGATCATTGCACTTATGCCTCTTGCATTCCAGGAAACACTTTTGATTCCGGCTCCCATCCTTATCGGAGTGTATGTAGCCTGCGCTTATCTGATGGTAAGCACCCTGCGATATTCCAAGGTTCAGGTAACCATGGTCCGTCGATTCTCGCCCATTCGGCTGGCGCTGGCCGTCTTCTTTTTGATCGGGGTATTGATCTTTCTGGGCCTTCGATATGGTGGGGATTTCTCCGCCGCAGGGCTGTTTGCCATCATTATTCTCTACATTGTTTCGGGTCTGGTAACTTTCATCCTGCATTTGATCCAGGAACTGAGAGTTTAACTACCGGGTCTTACATTGCCTGCTCCGTAGCCCGGGTATCTACTGTCCAGGTTCGGCGGTCGCTTTTCAAGGTTTCAGCTTCCAGCGTCCCTGCAGACGAAAGCTAAAGAACCTGGAGGGACGATGGCTGTGCCGGTCCACCTC
The DNA here is from genome assembly GCA_020440915.1 of Leptospiraceae bacterium. Lineage (GTDB taxonomy): Bacteria > Spirochaetota > Leptospiria > Leptospirales > Leptonemataceae > UBA3465. The sequence goes on from JAGRNE010000179.1 coordinate 3,370, forward strand.
CCGGGAAAGCGTTTCCAGATACAACAGGCTGAAAAAGACATTCCCGGTTCCTGCCCGTATGCGAACAATCTGCTCTGCATCCGGATAGATAGTCAGCGAAGGATCCATTCTGGAATTTCCGTCGAAAACGGAAAAGGAATCCCTTCGTGCCAGCAGGTAGCCAGCCTCCAGCCAGTAGGGACCCCGGGTGTAACTTACGTTCATTTGTCCGGCCAGAGCCGTTCCCCGGGGGCTGCGGTAAGGGCGAATCAGAAGCATGGCCCGGAAGTGATGTTCCAGACTCCTGCGATGGGCTCCGGGAAGCAACGAGCCCAGTAGAATTCCCAGCCCCGCATTTTTTCTGAAACGGTAGCCATCGCTGGATCCGTAGATCCTCCTTCGAGTCCTGGAACCATGTAGTAGCAATCGGAGTCCATGCCAGGGAGGAGAGGCCAGCCGAAATCGTACAATTCTATATTGTGATTGTTCCCGGTCTTCGCCGGCAGCGCTTACTTCCAGCCAGGGAAGAAAGAACGCCACATTGCCCATTCCGGACTTTCCTTTCCTCCCCGGGAAAGGCCGCTTCGTCACCGGGTCTATGTCGCGGCTTGCATACCGGGTGGCTTCCAGGCGAAACAGGGACGGCCAGCGCTGGAACCGCAGCTTGAAATTCCCGAAGCCGGCGGTGCCCCGATCATCGCTATAGACAGAGCCCGCTGTTTCAACGGATGGACCGCCGTTTTCCTTTCGCAGGTTCCAGGACAAATATCCCATTCCCTGTTGAGGCAAATAGAACAATGCCAATTTCCTGGACCACTCCAGCGCCAGCCCTGCTGCCTGCAGGTGGAGCAAACAGCCGGAGCCCAGAAATAGCTCATTTTCATTTTTGTCATTACTGCGCTGCCCGGCGCTTGCGGCCTTCGCGCTCTGGTCTGACTGGTCAGTTGCCTTCTTCTGGAATCGGAGGGATTGTCCGGAATGCTCCGAAGCTGGCGGCGAAAAACTGGACAGGCCAGAAGCCGAGCCTTTCCACGATTTTAGATTTGCATCAAAAAGCAAAAATGCCAGGGGGCGATAGGAACGATCCGGCAGATTCGGCAGATAAGATATTCCGCCTGGTTTGACAAAGAAGCCGGTGAATGGCCCTGGTCTAAACCGGGTACCGCCCTGCATCTTTACAGGACCGTATTGCAGGCCCAGAGATAGGGGACGGGGCCGGTTTTCTGCCATCAGGTGAAGCCGGTCGTCGCTTTGTTTGTGGAAGAACCAGAGTAGGCCAAGTCCGCCCGAGGCTTCTGCACCTTGTTTATAGGGACCCTTGCGCTCTGCATTGCCAAAAATATAGGTAGATGGGTTTCTGGCCTCCAGAGAGGCACCGAGTAGAATTAAAATGATTGAACTTCTGGCCAGCTTCCCCGACAACATATAGGTCAGGGGTGCCGGAGAAGCAATCTGTCCCGGTCCGGATATTTTTCATGAGTATTAATCCTCCAGAAAAGTTCGAGAGGATCTATGAGGAGAACGCCAGGGACATCCTGACCTATCTTCTCCGTTCGGTGCGCGAAGAGGCCACAGCCCGTGATCTGCTTCAGGATACCTTCCTCAATTTTTTCCGCATCTATAAAGAGAAAACGCTGCCCGACGATACAGGATGCCGCATGTATCTTTTTCGTGTAGCCCGCAACCTGATGATCAACCATAGCAAGAGCCGTTACCGCCAGCGTGTGAATCTTGTGCCGGAATACACCGACAGTCAGGAGCCGACGGACGGAGAACGTCCTGAGACCCAATTCTTTCGCAAAGAGAATGTACAACAGGCTGAAGAGCTCATTCAAAGGATGCTGGATCAGCTGGATGAAAGAAGTCGGACTGCCGTCCTCATGCGATTCCAGCAGGATATGCGTCTGGAAGACATAGCCCAGGTATTAAATACATCGGTGTCCACAGTAAGCAGGACGATTCAGAAGGCTCAAAAGCAGCTTACTGAATTGAGCAAGAAAGCGGAATTCAAGATAAGCAGCCTGGAAGATTAGAAGGGAACAAAAATGCGCGAAAAAAATAGAGCAGGGTTGTTAGATAGGTAAGGGCCGGGAAAGGTTCATGGGAAAGGAAAAAAACACAGAAGCATGGCAGCTACCCACTTGGGTAGAGAAGCAGCTCAAAGCGCGTACCGATCGGCCCGTGCCCGCTTTTGATGCTGCCTGGCTGGACAGGGAGCCTTCCCTCATCTATGAAGAGAAGGCATTGTCCGGCAAGGTATTGCGTTTCCCGGGCCGCATGTTTCTTGCGGCGGCCGCCTCTTTGCTCATCGCCCTTGGCGTCTTCTATCTGTATCCCTACTTAATTCCCACTGAGGCTGGCGGCACAGAAATCTTTGCCAGCGCCACAGGCCTGGGTGTGCGCCTGTCCGGGCCTGAAGGACAAAAAGAGGGTTGGAATATGGGGGGGCTGCAGGCCGGAACCACCATACAGACCGGGGAAGAAACCCTGGATCTCATCACATCAACCGGAATCCTGCTCCGTCTCTATCCCAACAGTCATCTATCCATAAAGGCTATGGATGAGGTTATGGAACTGGAACAGCACCAGGGCAGAATACTTGCAGAAGTGCGACCCGGAGAGCAGGGAAAAAGCCTCCGACTGCTCGTAAAAACACCCCAGACCGAAGTGAAAGTGACCGGCACCGTATTCTCGCTGGAAGTTGGCCCGGATTCTTCCCTTCTCTATCTTGAGCGTGGAAGCCTGACTATGGACGAAAAGACAGTCCAGGCCGGCGAGATAGCCGAGATGGCAGCGTCTGAACTGGTAAAGCGAAAGGAAAGCGCCCGTTCCGCAGAAATACAGGAAGAGCTGGCCTCACTGCGATCCAGCACAGATCAACTGGTTCGGAAATGGATTCCGGAAATGAAACGCCTGGATCAGGTCCGGGAAGAGCACGAAATCAAGCGGATGTATGGCCAATCCCTGGAAAAAATCATCCTGAAGGATGGTCGAATTTTACAGGGTGTCGTGGCCGCGCAGGAAGGGGATCGTCTCATGCTGCATACCACAACCGGTGTGGTGGTGGTGCGTCGCCAGGACGTGCAGGAAATATTGTACGAAAATTGATGGATTTTTAGCTTCTTCCGGAAGAGGATGCAAAAAAAATTCACGCACTTGTTTATTAAGAGTAAGTGAGTCCCGGATGCTCGGAGCACCGGTAAAAAAATTAGGAGAAGGCTGATGAAAATGCATGGAGCAATTTTGAAGACAGCCGGATTGCTCGCCGCCTCCCTGTTGCTGGCAACTGTTGCCTGCAAGGATCAGGGTTCTCAGGAAGCATCGCGCTCTATGGTGATTGTGTTTGCTTCCGGGGATGCGAGTATTGTCCGGAATGGAGAGTCCATACCAGCAAAGGTAGGGACTGTGGTACAGGAAAACGACATTATCAAGACTACCCAGGGTACCATTGACCTGCAAAGTCGCGATGGAAGCGCAGTTCGGGTACGTGAGATGACCACTCTATCAGTGGCCAACCTCATGGGAGCCAAAGGGGAAACCAGAATCGAGATGAAGCATGGTCAGATCCTGGCCAACGTCAAGAAGGCTTCCCAGGATCAGGAATTCAACGTAGTAACTCCGACCGCGATTGCGGGTGTTCGAGGAACAACGTTTGAAGTTCAGGTATTCGAAGGATACGATGATAACCGGGTTTCTAACTCTTCCGTTCGCGTGCTGGACGGTAAGGTAGCCATGAAGCCCAGGATCGTAGCTCT
>JAGRNE010000017.1:0-1642 GCA_020440915.1 Leptospiraceae bacterium
CAGCTTCGGGCTCTTTGACGCATCTGAATTGGCCAGTCGGCCATTGCCAATTTTTGTTGGACTGTAGGGGGTTGATCGAAAACTGTACCCGGCATGATCGACCCTATTAATCTAAAAAAGGGCACCGTGGTCAAGCTTGATAACGAGCTCTATACGGTAACATTTTCACAGTTTGTAAACCCGGGAAAGGGATCGGCTTTCGTGCGTACGAAGCTCAAGAACATCACCACTGCCCGGGTTCTGGAGCGCACTTTCAAATCCTCCGAGTCAATAGAGGATGTAGATCTGGAAAAGCGCTACATGCAGTATCTGTATTCCGAGGGGGATCAGATCGTATTCATGGATCAGGACGATTTTGAGCAGGTCAGCATCTCCAAGGACATGCTGGAAGACGTTCTGGACTTCATCAAAGAAGAGATGCCCTTTGAAGTGAACTTCTACGAAGGAAAACCTATTTCGGTGTCGCCTCCTAACTTCGTAGAGCTCGAGGTAACCTACGCCGAGGAAGGACTCAAAGGAGACACCCAGGGCACTGCCAAGAAAAGAGTCACTGTGGAAACCGGCGGCGAAGTCAACGTTCCCATCCACATCAAGCAGGGCGATATCATTAAAGTCGATCTTCGAGACCTTTCCTTTGTGGAAAGAGTAAACAAATAACATTACAGGACGGATCAATGGCAAAACCAAAGTTACTGGAAGAAGCGCTGGCTCAGCCCGGACTATTTGTTCAATTCGGCGGACAGGGGGCTCCGTGGTACAAAGAACTAAAGAAGTACTACGATAGCGGAGAAATGAAGCCCTTTTTCGACGCAGCCATTTCAGCGCTGGAAGAAGAAGCATCCATAGTCAATGGGACTCCCGGCCTCCCTCATGGACTGGATGCCCGCAAATGGCTGGACGACGAAAGTACGATTCCCAGTGAAGATTATCTTGGATGCGCTGCCGTCTCCATTCCCATGATTCAGATGACCCAGTTGGCACATCTGGAAGCGCTGACTCAGGCCGGCTACGATCGTTCTTCGCTGATCAAAGCCAGTGTGGGAGGTTCCGGACATAGCCAGGGATTAATTCCTTCTACGCTGGTCTCTCTGGGTCTGGAAGGCGATGCCTACCTGGAAGCGGTGAAGAAGTACACTAAATACGTTCTGTACATTGGCGTGCGAAGCCAGGAAGTTTTTCCATTCTTTGATCCCACTCCGGAAGAGGCGAAGAAAGCCGAAGAACTGGGGGCCCCAAAACCTGCACCGATGGTGGCAGTACTGGGCGAAGATCATGCTTATATCGAGGGACTGGTGGCGCAGGAAAACGACAAGTTACCGGACGACAAGAAGATCTACGTCAGCCTGTATAATAGCCCCAGTAACCGAATTCTCTCTTCGCATAGAAGCAGCTTAATTCAATTCCATGAAGCAAACCGGGCGGCCTTTGATGAGAAGAAGGTCAAATTCGTATATCTGCGAACCACCTGCCCATTCCACAGCCCGCTGATGGAACCGATGATCCCTCTTTTCGAAAAGGATCTGGCGAGGATTGGTTTCGATTATCAGGGAAGCCAGCTGAACTTTCCCATATATTCCTTCTTTGATCAAAGGAACTACCAATCCGAGGCCGATATGCCCCGCGGATTGGCTACTGACATGGT
>JAGRNE010000017.1:1652-27352 GCA_020440915.1 Leptospiraceae bacterium
ACTCTTTACTGGGACAAGCCCATGAAAGCCGCCGCCGAACACAGCCCGGCCGTAAGCAACATCATTGACTTTGGTCCCGGAAAAACATCCCAGCGCCTCAGCATGGATTCCTTGAAAGGCATCGGAAAAGAGCTGCCTGTGCTGGCGGTGGCTTTTGCCAAGGACTTCAAAAGCCTTACCGAGTAATTGGAATGCCGGCCCTTACTCCGGGCCGATTACATCGGCAATTGGGCCGCCCGCCGGGCGGCCTTTTTCTTTTTCCAGCCGTTACGATACCATTCAACTAGCATCCTGTCTTGACAGCAATTGCCGGCAGGTCGAGATGCTTACAATGATTCCGCCATGCACACTACGATTGGCGGAAGCGTTAGATCACACGGAGCCTTAAATGACAAAGCGAACAATGGAATCCATCTGCATCTTCTGCGGCTCCTCCCATGGACTGGACCCGCTCTTTGCCCAGAAAGCTGGAGAGCTGGGGCGGTTGTTGGCTGGCAAAGGATGTAGAATCGTCTACGGTGGCGGAAGCGTTGGACTCATGGGCATTGTTGCGGCGGAGGCCATGAAAGCCGGCGGCGAAGTAGTGGGAGTGATTCCGGAGTCTCTGGCTGCCCGGGAGGTGGCCGAACAGGAGATTACGGAGTTAAGAATTGTAAAGTCCATGCATGAAAGAAAGGCGATGATGGCCGAACTCAGCCAGGCTTTCATAGTTCTGCCCGGCGGAATCGGAACTATGGAGGAATTCTTCGAAGTCTATACCTGGCTGCAACTGGGCATCCACGATAAACCGGTGGCCCTCTACAATACCGGCGAATATTACGATGGGTTAAAACGCTTCCTGCTGCAAATGGTGAAGCAGCAATTCCTGAAGCGCGAAACCTTTGATCAGCTCATCATCGAAACAGTGCCGGAGAATCTGATTACTCGCCTGGAAGAAGGGGTGAGCCGTTCTTCTGATTTTCTCAAGAAAGACCTGAGTTAGTATGGTGTACCGCCGCCGGCATTATCCTGCCGTCCTGGCTGGAGCCACGTTGCTGGCTGGCATTGCCGGAATTGTGAATCTAGTCGGGCTCCTGAGCGTGACCGGGATTGCAACGAGCCACATGACCGGTGCGGTAAGCGCCCTCTCCCTTTCGCTGGTTGGTGGCCATATCCTGGAAATAGAACGATTGATTCTAATCGTACTGTCTTTTCTACTGGGAGCTCTGATTTCCGGCTTTTCCACAGGTTCGCACCGCCTGGATTTTCGCCGCCGCTACGGATTGCTACTAATACTGGAAGCTACGTTGTTGATGATAGCAGAGAGATGCTATGACTCTACCTTCATTGTGCCGGCGGAGGCCCTGACCGCTATGGCATGTGGTCTACAGAATGCCATGGTGACCACCGTCAGCGGAGCCGTCGTGCGAACCACTCATTTGACCGGCATCATTACAGATCTGGGAATCCAGCTCGGACGGCTTATTCGCGGCGATGGATGGCAACCAGCACAATTCATTCTGCATGCAGGTATCCTTGCTGGCTTCTTTCTGGGGGGCATGGCCGGGGCATGGGGCTATTCTATTCTTGGCTCCCGGATATTGCAACTGGTGGCCGGGCTTCTGTTCGGAGGAGGTCTGGTCTATTTCATTTTGAGGCGACAAATCATGCGAAACCGAAACCAGGGCGAGGCACTCCGGGCTAAAGACTGAAAGTTTGCAAACGGTTTAGCAGTACGAATCCAGGATAGGGGAGATAGCCGGAGAGTTCCATCTCCAGCGCTAGCCAGCAGAGGCAGCGGCAGCCAGGATTTTCTTAATCGCTTTGCGGCTTTCCGGTCTCTGATAGCGAAATGCAAGGCCAGCGCCGTTGGAATCGATGCGAACCACCCCGGCTTTCAGAAGCATACCATCGATTTCCACATCCACTTCCTGCCCTACTTCCAGATTACAGTCGGCCCAGTCTACATAGAGGCCCCGTCGGCTTAAATCCCGTGTTTCGAAGGCCCGACCATTGATCTGCACCTGCTGCTTCACAGGATGACGCTTTTCAAATCTCCAGCCTCGCGGATACATCTTCATGTATGGAGTTGAAATATCGGGACGAAGAAAATAGACCGCGGCGGCCAAACCCAGCACCGTGTACACCAGATACATTATGTTCACCCAGTAATCGGGCAGAGAAATCACGGCCCATAGATTGTAACCGATAAGAGCCGCCGCAAAAAGGAAAAGAAGCCTCCAACCCCAGCGCTTCACCAGCAAGAGGCCCAGGCCCACACCCAGAGAAAGGGCCATAATGAGCACCACCAGGGGATCCATCTTACTGAACACATAAAGTGGTCTCAAATATGGATACCCGGACATGATACAAATGGAGAGATAATTCCAGACCGGAAAAAGCAGGAACAGCGCTCCAATAATGACCAGAGATATGGGCCTCTTGTATCTCTTTCTTCGCTCCGCCATTTCCGTTCCTCCTTGCCGAGGCATAGCCTGGCATACTCCCCGTGGCGGATGCAAGCGGATTTCGGCGCCCTATTCTAAGCCCTCAGCCGCAATTCACTGGCCGAGTGGCCAATTTTTTCCGGATTTGGGGCACCGGGATGCATTTTTTCTTGACTGACTGACTGGCCAGCCAGTATACTTCGCTCGATGACAGAAAGAGAACAAAACACCCCGGGCAGTCGATCCGCCGAAGCGGCAGAAACCATGGAAAGGATTCTGCAAGCTTCCATAGATACGATTGCTCGGCTCGGCTATGAGGGCGCTTCCATGAAGGAGATTGCGGCCACTGCGGGAGTAAGCAAGGCATTGCTGCACTATCATTTCCAGTCCAAGGAAGATCTGATGCTGCAATCCCTGCGGCTTCTATCTACGGAAGTGGCGCAGGAAGTTCGGGCCAACCTGGCGGGAGGAACACCTTCCCTGACCATGGCCCTGGATGCAGCACAGGGTCTGTTTGATCGGCTGCTTACCAATGAAGTGCGCGTGGCCTTCCTTACGGAGATGTACGCCACCGCCACTCATAACGATACTCTACAGAAAACAATGCAGGAGTATGTAGAGATGGAAAAGGATTTGATTCTGGAAGTCATCGAATCGGCTCTCGGGCCCTTCAAGGATCAATTGATCATGCCTCTGGATCGCCTGGCGATGCTTGTGCATACCAGCATTGTGGGGCTTTCCATAGAAAGCGTCGTGAACCGTGACGAAGAAAAGCTGAAAGAGCGCTTCCAGGACATTCTTCAAATTCTTGCCAGCGCCCTTTTTCTGCCTGCTCTGCAGCGCGAAAGGGAGGCAGGTTCCGGCCATTCGCTGGAATCGGCGCAGGAAGCGGAAGAAGAACGGAACGGTCAATGAAGGAAGAGAACTGCGAAGGAGAAAAAGGATGTTGAAGTATATAAAACAATTTGTGACCCCGATCATGCTTTCCAGCACGTTCGTGGGTATCATGCTGGGCGGGCCCTGGATGTGGCTCGGCGTTGCCGTAATCTGTCTCGTAATGATTGGCGGAGACGGTCTACTGAGAGACGATCTTTCGGAACCCCATTACAATCATAAGTGGATTCTAAATATTGCTCTATTCCTGGCTTTGCCCTTTCTGGCAGTAACGCTGTGGGGATTGGCCTGGGCATCACAGAGCGGAACCTCGGATTTTCTGGCCCTGGGCGGAGCTTTTCAATCGCTCACCGGCTATGACGTTTTTGCCGCACGACAGTCCAGCGAATGGTATCATATGCTGGGAGCCATTCTTGGAACGGGCTTCACTGTAGCAGGTTACGGCACAAATATCGCCCATGAGCTCACTCATCGCACCACTGACCCGCTTTCCATGATCTGGGGCCGCTGGATGCTGGCCATGTCCAACAATGCGGATTTTAGCATTGAGCACGTTTATGGACACCATGAAACAGTGGCGACGGCTGGCGATCCTGCTAGCGCCCAACGAGGCGATAACCTCTACGCTTTCATCGTCAAGTCCACCGTGGGCGGACATATTAGCGCCTGGAAACTGGAAGCTGGGAGACTGAAGAAAAAAGGATACTTTCTCTTTGGACCACGCAATAAAATGCTCACCGGCTACCTCATGAGCATCACATATGCGGCAGCCTTTTTTGCGGCAGCCGGATGGCTGGGCGTTGCCATCTACATGGCGCAGGCTACCTGGGCCAAGGTTGTATTCGAAATCGTAAACTATGTGGAGCATTACGGCCTCGTGCGGGTCCCCGGGCAGCCAGTTATGCCTCGCCATTCATGGAACACCAATAAGGTAGTCTCTTCCATGGTCCTGTTCTCACTGACGCGACACAGTGCCCATCATGAGAAAGGGGACCTTCCTTTCTGGTATCTGAAACCTTATCCAGAAGCTCCTGAAATGCCGTATGGTTATCTCACAACCATCTTTGCGGCCATGGTACCTCCTCTCTGGAGAGCATCCATCAACCCGCGTCTCAAAGAGTGGGATGAGAAGCAGGCATCCCGAGAAGAGCTGGCATTGCTGGCAGAAAGAAATCAGATACTGGGTAGCGTAAAAGTAGAAAAAGCAGCGGCCTGAGCATTCAGCATCCTGCTGCGACGCTGTTTTCGGCGGAGGTCCGCGGACCTCCGCTCCCGGCAGCGAAGGGGGAACAATGGGACTTTTTTCAAGCAAGGCAAAGAATTACACTGTAAAGATTCAGAGCACCGGCGATGAAATCCAGGTAGATAGCAAGACCACCATCCTGCAGGCGGCGCTGGATCAAGGACTAACATATCCCCATCGCTGCAGAGTAGGATCATGCACCAGCTGCAAAACAAAGCTGGTGGACGGAAAAATCAAAGAGCTTACAGACACAGCCTACGTGCTGAGCATGGAAGACATTCAGGGCGGAACCATTCTGGCCTGCCAGTCTATCCCAAAATGCGATCTTACCATCGATGTTGCGCTGGGCGATGCCCCGGCCGAGGAATTCGAAGGCACAATTACAAGAGTGGATTCCCTTACTCATGATATTCTGGGGATCACACTTTCACTGGATCGCTCTATTTTCTACACAGCCGGTCAATATGCAGACCTGGCTTTCGAAGGTCTGGATCGACCTCGCAATTATTCCTTCGCTTCGCGATCGCTGCCCCAGGGCAATCGGGAAGTGCGCTTTCAGATTCGCAAAGTTCCAGGCGGTCGATTTACAGAATGGCTTTTCGAAAAAGACAGAACCGGGGCCAAACTCAAAGTAGGCGGACCCTTCGGCGAATTTCAGCTGAAGCCGGCCGATGCTCCGCTGCTATTCATCGCCGGCGGTAGTGGAATGGCCCCCATCCTGTCTATTCTGGAAAGCGCCGGCGGCGAAGATCTCCAGCGAGACGCGGTCTACCTCTTTGGTGCCCGTACGCAGGCTGATCTTTACGCAATCGAGGAAATCAAGAATGCTACGCGCAAATGGCAGGGCAAATTTGAGTTTATTCCTGTATTGAGTCATGAACCGGACGAGTCGGACTGGCACGGAAGACGGGGGCTGGTCACCGAAATGCTTCCGGAAATCAAGAAACTGGGCGAGCGTCACGCTTATCTTTGCGGCCCTCCTGGCATGATTGATGCCGCCCTGGATCATCTCAAAGGGTCTGGTATCCAGGACGGAAACATCCACTTTGATCGATTTACTGACTCAAGTCATCTCCTGGCTGCGGCGCAATAGGAAGCCGCCATCAAAAGAACCGATCGGGGCTCGCGGAATCTACGCGGCCCCTTTTGCTTTTGTCTGACCGGGCTGTGGCCGAATCCGCGGAATGCTTCCAGAAACAGCCGCTTGCACCGGCCTGGCCCCGCCCCAGGGCGTTCTTCCAATAGATGGGGCTCAACCCCCATTCCATCTTCGCAGACTGTTGGCAGGAAAGGACCATTCCGGAGTCTCCAGACGACCCGATGGATTAAGGGCATACCAGACGGCTCCGCTTTTTTCGAAACCAGGCACTTTAGCGCCCTCCATGTAGGGATTTCGCAGCACATGGAATTGTTGAGCCGGCATGTAGCTTTGACCGAGCAAATACAGATCCAGGCCGCCCGGGCTGCGCGCATGATCCAGGATCATTACCGCATGACCCGGCGATCCACTCTGCAAGAAGAAGTCCCCGATTCGGGGCGATTCCCCGGATGGTACAGGCTCCGAATCCCGCTTCAAGGAGATGGTGCCTGCATAAGTGAAGAGGTTCTCCAGGTAGTTCCAGAATATGTCTGGAGTGTCGGCCGGCGCTGCCTTCTTCAGGAACCGTACCCGGTTTCCCTGAATAACAGGACGCATACCCCGGGACCAACTACTATATGAGGATAGGTCCCCGCTGGTAAAATGGAAGCGAATCTCTTCTTTGCGGCCGGCCCGGTAAAAGAATTCCGCCCGCAACCTGATCAGAGCGTCCGCGCATTGCTGCAAATCGCGCTTACCCACGGATAGATCAACAATACCGAAATGCGCTGACTGGTTGCGCTTTGGTAAACCATTATAAAGATAAACCGTGCTGGATTCCAGGAGAGTCAGGGAGCGTAAAAAGGAGGCGAACCCGTCCTGCGGGTAGTCCACACGATTGTATCCGGCCGGGGCCGGGATCTGCCCCACCCGTTCTGCAGGGCGAAGCGGTCGGGCCTCCGCCTGGGAAGCAGGCATGCAACCAGCGGCCAGTAGGATCAGGAGGCCGGCCAGGAGCAGAGCTCCCCGGCCCTGGATATGTTTACGAGTCCATACGGAGGGTCGGATACCGCCGGGGTGGAAAACAGTCAAAGCCATGGCCCTTAGACTGGAAGCAGACCGCGTAGTGCGCCAGGGATTGGGATGGGGCTCACTTTTTTTCCCAGACCAGAACCACCGAACGCATCCAGTATCGCATGAAAGTCCGGGCCAGCCAGCGATCCAATCTGTAGCCGATGTTGGTAAGGAAGTTGTCCGGTTTCTTAAGAAACAGAGAGCTGATCATGCCGAAGGCTACTGAAAAGAGGTTATGAAATCTGTGACGCCCTCCGCCAAAGCGGCGATTCGCATATTCAATTTGCTCTCGGGACAGAGGAAGCTCGTCCTCCGTCCGGGCTCTGGGTGTAAGCCATCGAATAAGTTTTCCGCCCGGGTTGTCCCGCAACGGTTCGATAAAGATTGCATGTCCGCCGGGCTTGAGCACTCGTTCGATTTCATCGATGGCTCGCTCGTAATCCAGATGATGCAGAATGGCCTTACCGGCCACAAGGTCAAAGGTCTCATCTTTGAAGTCCATGTTATGAGCATCCATGGTCTTAAACGAGGTCTTTCGATTGCCCTTGAATCGATTCTTCGCATCCCGAATCGCCTTTTCCGAAATGTCGATTCCTATGATCTTCTTTGGCCCCAGTTCCAGCAATTCGGCGGTTTGTTCTCCGTCGTAGCAGCCATAATCAAGTATAATCGCCGCCTGGCTGTAATGGGCCAGAGCATCCTGGTAGTACTGCAGCGCTTCCCGCGTATCCCGACATTCAAAAACATGCCAGAATCGTTTGTGCAATTTATCGCTTTCCTGCCAGACGTCGCCTTCGTCGTAGGCTTCCTTTTCCCTGCTCACTCGATCCGTTAGCATTTGCATCCCTCCGCAGAATTGCTTTGCACCACCTGCTACCTTCCAGGACAGTTTCCCGTGCCGGCTAATCACTTTCAACTAATATGAAAGCCCAGAAAAGGTCACGGAACAATCGCCGGAGAGGTCGCCGGCACGACAAAGTGGAAAATACCGGTTTCGGACAGACGGAAACCAGGTGAAGTGTGATGCACGGGCCGGCGAGGCGCCAGACCAGCAGGCGGAAGGCGGGATGGCTTCACTGATACAGGTCGGAACCCTGTGTCTGCCCACCGGTTAAGGTCGGCGATTCGGTGCCTCAGTCTTCCAGAAGTAGAGAAATCATTGGCTTCATAGGATCCGAAGAGCCTCCGGACCGATCCTGTCGGGTATATTCCATGGCCATTTCGGCTCGCGCCCGGAGACCTGGTTCCAGGTCCGTCAGGTAGGGTTCCACAACCTTTTGCACCTGCTCGGGCTCGGTAGCGGCAAAACCTCTGGCATAACTCTGCAGGGCCCATCCACGGAATGTGGGATGCAGGGCAGTGTTTTCCACCCTGGCTAGCAAGTACGCTTTCACATCAGGCGTAGGAAACTCGGACAGCAGCGCCAGCGAAAGGATTCTAACTCTAGCCAGGCTCATTGGATCCGAGGCCAGCTCAATGAGTACCACCGATGGCCGACTACTACGCTCCAGAACCGCAGTCTTCAATTCTGTCAGCTCACCCTGAGGCGGGTCCGTTAAGAGTTCACGGACCTCCTCAATATCTTCGTTCAGACCTACTGCACTGCTCCGATGAAATGGTGCTTCCGCATCCAATCCACCCAGACTGGCAAACAATAGCGTCAGTGTGACGGGAAGAGTCCTCATACACACCTCCACAAAATAGTGGCAAATGCCCCGGGGCCCAACTCATCTTTCGATGGAAATGGCCCACCACGCCAGGGTACCAAAAGCATTGCCGGAATCCTCCAAAAAATCGGCACGGAGAGCAAAAAAGTTAGGGAATTCAGGCAATAAATGTGCCCGATTTGTGGGCATTCTGGTCCGGCACCGGGCCATCGCTGGTGTCCGAGCCCCTTTAGCCGTGCCCGCTCAGGGCCAGCGCCACAGTAGAGGACAACACCGGGGTTATCCTCATTTACACTTTGCCGGACGGATGGAGGATCTAGAGAATTCTGTAGATCTTTCCGGAGGCAAAATCTGCCACGTAGACCTCGCCCTTCGAATCCCTGGCAAAAGTGGAGATCAGAAGAGGCCATTTTCCGAGGGCGTAGGCTTCCACCATCTGATTGTCCGAAGGAAGATCGATGGCCCAGATACGGCCCTTTACGAAATCGCCGAAGATGTATTTCCCTTTCAATTCTGATCGACTGCCCAGGTAAACATAACCGCCGGTAATGGACTGCCCTTCCTCGTGACTGTATTCGTAGATGGGTTTGCGCAAACCGGTGGCATCGCATCCCTCTTCCGGATCAAAGCAGTGGGTACCTTCAATAGTATTCCATCCCAGGTTATCGCCTTTATCGACAAAGGTGACTTCTTCCCAGGCATCCTGTCCAACATCGGCCACAATGAGCCGACCCTGCGGGTCAAAGCTGTATTTCCAGGGATTGCGCAGACCGATGGCCCAGACCTCTCGCGCCCAGCCCGGCTCCTCTTTGAAATAGGGATTATCCCGGGGCACTGCATAGGGCTTTCCATCTTCTTCTTTGTCCACGTCAATGCGAAGCATGGCGCCCAGGACAGTGCGAGGATTCTGACCGTTCTCGTCTGGATCGGCTCTCCATCCCCCATCGCCCCAGCCTATGTAGAGCATTCCATCCGGCCCGAAGTCCAGACGACCGGCATTGTGATTCTGATAGGGTTGATCCACTTCCATGAGGACCTTTTCCCCTTCCAGACTTCCAGCCGGATAGAGCTCCCCTGGATTTTTCACTGTGAAGCGCGATACACGGCTGAACCTACGCTCACCGTTTTCCACGGAATAATTCACGAAGATGTATCCATTTTGCACATATTTCGGATGAAAGGCGAATCCCAGCAGGCCCTGCTCGGAGACAACCGGCACCTTGATGTTCAGGACTTCCGTGGCTTCCCCTGTTTTCAAATCCAGCACGGACAGTTTACCCTTTTTCTGCGCGATAAACAGATGGCGGTCCGAAGCGGGATGGAAGCCAAGTTCTGTTATCTGAGTCCACCCGGAAGCAATCTGCGCCAGCTGGATGTTGATCTGCTTGCGGTTCGCATCCGGTCCGGAGAACTCCGGCTCCAGGTCCGTTACTTCGCCTTCAGGAACGTACTCCGGCGAAAACCATCCGATAAGAGTTGCTCGCAGTCCTTCGCAGGACATGGAGAAAAGAGAGCTGGCAAAGATGGCAGATAGGGTTAGCAGTCGAATGTTCATAATAGCTTGCTGGAATTAAGTTAGATTTGCGCGTCGGGTCAAGTGGTTTGCTAATCTGGCATGGGGAAAAGCGGCCGGGTTGGGCCGTCTGCAATGGCGGGGATTCGAATGACAGAGTTACCAACCCTCGCTTCCATGGTTTTCATGCAGAGCCTTCGGCAACAGAGAGTATTTCCGCCTGGCAAGGTTGCGGCCATGGTGATGCCGTTTTTATTCTTTTTTGCCGGGCCCGCACAGGCCGAGGATTCTCCGCTCATGCTTCAGAAATGTAACATTGCTTTCTTTCTGCCCGATTCCATGCAGAAGGTGGAAGAAACCACAACTTCGGTGCTTGCCCGAGATGGCCGAGGAACCGAGCTGGCCGTATTCTGCGCCTTTAATGAGAATAGAACCTACCGCCCGGAAATCATTCTAGGTCGACCTGGAGTAAAGGAGATCAAGAAGCTCTATCTGGAGCATGAGATTCAGGGCATTCTCTATTCCAATGCCCGCTATTCCGGCAGCAAGAAACTGGAAAGCATAGAGGCCTATCTGGCCACGCGCAACCTGGAATACAGGATCATTGTAATTCCGGCCGGAGGTCAGATGGTTGGTAACCGGGAGATGAGCATTGCACTTGCAGAGGACATCCTGGCTCGCTTATCCTGGATAGCTCCTCCTGAAAAGACCATATCCGAAGAGCAATACGAGCAAAGATTCTATATGCTTCTTGCTCTGACTCTCGCCCTGATTGCAGTTGTCCTGGTCTTGTTGCTACGAAGAAAAAAGGGCTGACCTCCAAACGGCGCTGTCGATTCCGTACTCATGACTCCGAGCCAAACTCCTATGCGCCTGGCATTTCTTCCTGTTTTATGCCTTGCCACATTGTCCGCTCTGGCTGGCTGCGATGCTCCGGGCGCCACCGAGCTAAAACCTTCTGGAAGCAATTCCCGGGAGCAAAGTCCGTCCGCCAACTATCCGGAAGGCAATCCAGACAGCGAAAACACCACGAGTCCGGCGCAAAAACCCGAGGTGCTGATCATTGGCGATTCCATGATGCAGTTTGGCATCGGGCCCGCGCTAAAGAGCGATCTGCAGAAGAAGGGTTATCGAGTGGTCTACTATGTGCAGAAGTCCACCGGGCTAACATGGACGCATTTCTTTGACTGGCAGCATAAGAGCGAAGAGCTTCTGGCCGAGGGGGATTTTGAGGCCATTGTTGTTATGCTTGGTTCCAACGATGGTCGGTGGCTCAAGTATCAGGGCAAACGCCTTGAGTACGGAGCCGATGTAGAGCTCTGGTGGCAGCAATACTCCCTGCGATTCGACGAATTCTTTGGAAGACTCTGCCATGAAACAACACGGGTCTACTGGGTTGGCATGCCGCCTATGAA
The DNA here is from genome assembly GCA_020440915.1 of Leptospiraceae bacterium. GTDB lineage: Bacteria > Spirochaetota > Leptospiria > Leptospirales > Leptonemataceae > UBA3465. The sequence goes on from JAGRNE010000017.1 coordinate 12,963, forward strand.
GCCGCAGGGCTATCACTCCAAGACCCGACTTTTTAATGCTTTTTACGAGCAGAAGATTCGGGGTAGCGGCTGCGGAAAATACATCGCCACGGATTACCTGAGCAAGGAAAGACCGGTACGCTGGTCCGACGGAATCCATGTATCCAATAGCGGCGGTCGGACAGTGGCGGAGCGGATCCAACAAGCCACCGGTCTCTAGGCACTGGGAAGGCCCCACCGGGCGACGCTAAATACATCCTGAATAATCCGTCCATGCCCGGGGCTTCAGTCCAAATAGGAAGACGCAGTTAGAGCCAGCCCTTCTTGCGAAAGAAGAAGACCATGCCAATGGTAATCAGAAACATCCCTCCCATTGCTGCGGCGAAACCAAATGAATTGTGCAACAGGGGCATCCAATCGAAGTTCATGCCATAGATGCCCGTTATCAAAGTGAGAGGCATGAAGATTGTAGTTATTACCGTAAGTAGCTTCATCACCTGATTGAGTCGAGCGCTGATTGTGGATAGATGAACGTCCAGCAGACCGGAAAGCATGTCCCGGAAGGATTCTATAGTATCCACGATGTGAATGGTATGATCATAGATGTCGCGAAAGAATACAGAGAGATCCGCATCGATAAGATCAGAATGCTGCCGGTCCAGAAAGACCAGAGCCTCCCGCAAAGGCCAGATAGACTTGCGCAATGTGATAAGTTCTCGCTTTAGAGCGTGGATAGAGGACAGTAGGTCTTCTTTACCTCTCAGCACCCGATCTTCCAGGCTTTCCATTTCATCGGATATGTTTTCCAGAACCAGAAAGTAATGATCCACCACCGAGTCCAGGAGCGAATAGGCAAGATAATCGGATCCTTCCTGAAGCAACCGGGCGCGTCCCTCCACCAACCGCGCAATGACTCCGTTGAAGTTCCCTTCGGCCGGACCCTCTTCAAAGGAAATCAGATAATCTCTGCCAAGTACGAGGGCCACCTGTTTCTGGCGCAGTCCTTTGCCGGATTCGAAATGCAGCGCTCGCAGGACAATGAACAGATGATCGCCGTAGTCTTCCACTTTGGGACGCTGATCCGTGCTCATAACATCTTCCAGAAGCAAGGGGTGAAGTTTGAATTTCCGTCCCAGGGCTTCGATCAGCGTGGCATCGTTAACTCCCTGCACCTGGTACCAGGTCACGCAATGGCTCTGTGGATCCGGAAGCTTTTCGCCAGTCTGTCCCGAAAACGCCGGCAGAGTTCTGACTCCCTGAGGATCGTATTTTCGCACATTGATGGTGGCCGTTCCTGCAGCCTCACCCGTATGGATCAGGCTACCGGGGGGCAGCCCGGCCTTTCTGGATCGTCGGTTCAATGCGTTCACAGAGCGTCTCATGGCCCCGAAATCCGACCTCGACGCCCGGCTGGCGAGGAAAATTTATTTTACCGGAACCCGATACGCATGGATGCTCGTCTGATAAAGGTCCTGTAGGACGCTTCCAGAACAAGGAGATCAAAATGAATTCATCACTCAGGAATTTGGCCGCTTTTTTCCTGCTTTTTTCCGCCGGCGCCACCGCTGTCTACGCAGAGACCACCTTCAACATGCAGATGGTAAAAGTAGAAGCAGAGGAAACCAACGTGCTGCGACTGTTTCCCCGCAAAGAAACAGTGCCCGGTTTGCTCTGGGGCACCAACGAAGAGTACACTCCAGGAATGCATTCTCTGGTTCTTTCCTGCGGCGTTAACACGGAAGTGGAATACGAAGACGGCCGAACCGAAGCGGCGGACCGTTATCGAGTCGAGCATTACATGATGAATGAAGATGAAGACTGGGTGCTGAAAGGCTGGTACAGATTGCAGCAAATGGATAATAAATCCCTGTGCGACAAGATGATGCAGCTTTCCCGGCTCCTAACTCCGGGTCGTCCACTAAACGTCACTCTGACCATTGCAGGCCAGGGCCTGGGCGTCCGTAACAAAGTGGAAAAATGGGAACTGGCGCCCTGAAAAAGGCTGTCAGTCTGCCGCGGGCAACCGAGAATATTAGGGTGCAGACCAAGTATTCTCTACGTCACCTGAAATCATTCTCGATTGCCCTGGCTCTGGTTATGGCAGGACTGTTCGCTACCTGCTCCCAGCAACCGGCGGAGAAACCGGAAGCCCAGCCTCCGGGGCCAGCCACCATAAAAATCTACATGTCCGCAAGTGGGGGTGCAGATTGCACCGTGGTTGAGCCTCTGGAACGAAAGGTAGATACGAACACTCCGGAAGCCGCACTCAAGGCCTTGCTGGATGGGCCCACAACAAAGGAAACCCTGGGTGGGGCCTACAGCGCCATTGATCGAGGAACTAAATTGCTTTCGATCAAAGAAGAGGGGCAGACGATCATCGCCGATTTCTCCAATATACCGGACAGCGATTCTTGCCGGGCCAAATCCATCCACAGCCAGATCGAAAAGACCATCACCGAAAACTTCCCGGGAAAGAGTGTAAAGATCCTGTCTCAAGGAAAAGAAGTGAAGTAGCCTTCCACAGCTACAAAGAGATTAGCCACGTACGGGCGAGATTATGTTCCAGTACCAGAAGACCTGGAAGAATACCACGCCCGCCAGAACAAAAAGGGTGTAATAGATCTTTAGGGCGGGGGACCAGTAGTACTGATTCCAAACCCGTGGTATGCGAATTCCCAGAACGATCACAAGCAGAAGCAAGCCGTACGGCAGGTAGAGCAAAGCTTTCAGACTGCCTGGTACAGCTTCTACGATTTGCTGTTGCGTTGCTATCATATGAATTTGCGTTCCAAGCAGGAACAGGATATGTGCCCAGGCAGTAGCGACCAGCAGTCGAAATGATTTTCTCTGGTCTTCCCGAAGTACGTCATTGCCATCCTCTATTTCGTCCGGATTCTCCTTCCCTTGCATCTTCAGTAATACCTTTCGGGCCACAGGCAAGAAAAGGCAGGTCAGAAACATCAGAGAGAAGAAGGCGATGAGAGTCAGGAACCATTGCATGCTTTCTGTGGGTTCGATCCTCTCCAGAAAAAAGGGTACCAGAAACGTACCCGAGATTCCAATTACTTCATTGTCCTGAACTCTAAAAGCCACACGGAGCTCCGGATCTCTGGACTGAAAGCTATTCTCGCCCACAGGATAGAGCTCGATAGGATCGGACAGTTCCGCAGGAAAAGTGGCCAGTAGGTTTTTTCCAGCCACGGAAATGTCTACCTGCATCGGAAGTCCGGCGATTTTCAAAGGACCGAGGTGCTCGTATCGTGCGTATCGATATTGGCCGGTGTAGTCCTCCAGTGGTCTGGCAGCGGACTTTCTTTCCGGCAGCTCGCCAGAAATACCGAGGTAGCCTGCAAAACGTTGCATGAGCTCTTCGCGAAGCAATGGATTGGAACCACCGTTGGTGCTGAAAAAGATACCGCTGCTCTGCTCCGTAGAAAAGGAAATGAGACTGGAGAAAGCTTCCCAATCTCCTCCGTGCTCCAGAAATCGGACACCGCCTGCATACCTCTCATAAAACACAAATGCAGAACCGCCCATTCCCTGGGCGGGGGTGTACAGAGCTTTCAGCATCAGCGCATAGGATTTCTCACCCATGGGCAGCGCAGCCGGGCCCTGGATCAAAGCCAGCAGATACCTGGACATATCTGCTCCCGTGGCAAACACGGAGCCCACCGGAAAATAGCGCAGGCGCATGGTGGGGATTTCAATCTTCTTTCCTTCCGGCCCTCTGGCAAAACTCCGGGACAGATGAGAGGTATCGATGTCATCGATGAGATAGGAGCTATTCTTCATCCCCAGTTTCTCGAAGACCATCCGTTGAATGTACGTGGCCAGTTCTTCTCCGCCAAGCCCTTCCACGATGGCAGCCAGAACCATGATGCCATAATTCGAATAATTGTAATAATCCCCGGGTCGGGAAATCTGACCGGGATATTGTTCCAGCGCTATCTGTGACAGTGAAGGAAGAGTTTCATCGGGAGCGGCGCCCAGCCCCACCAGTCTCTCATCGAATCCAGCAGTATGCGTAACAAGATGACGCACGGTGACCGGGTACTGGAATTTCGCGCCCAGTTCCGGCAAGATTTCCGCAATGTTCTGATCCAGCGATAGCTTGCCTTCCTCGATCATCTGCAACGCGGCCAGACCCACAAAGGTCTTGGAGATGCTGCCGACCCGGAAGTACGTTGTCTCCGGGTCCACGGCTTGTCCGGAATCCAGGTTTGCATCGCCGTAGCCTTTGAGCAGCACCAATCGACCATCCTGCACAATGGCTACCAGCGCTCCGGGCACCCCGGCTTCGTGGGCCGGACCCTGCATGAAGTCGTCCATAAATGCTTCCGCGGCGCTGCCCTTTCCCTGCGAAACGCGAGTCTGATAGGAAAGCTCCTGGGCTCCCAGCGCATCCATAAAGTGCAAACCGGGGATCGCCACCAGGCAACCAAGTAGCAGGGAACGGGCCAGCACCCCACAAAGAGCGCGGAAGCAATGGTGAAAACTCTCATGGCTATTGAGGCGGTGTAATGGAAGCGGAAAGCGCTGAGGCATACCAGCACTCACCAACGCTTTTCTTTCTCGGTCAAGCCGATCTTGACACGGCGCCGGTTGCACATCAAATTGGCCTGTCCATGAAAACGCACAACATAGATGGTATTACACTTCACCTGGGCGCCCCGGATCAGGATGAGCATCCCTGGGTGGGCAATATGGACGTGCTGCAGCAGCTAATGGCATGCTGGATGACTGTCCATGAAGATGACATTCCGCTCAATCCGCGCCTTATTGGCCGGCCTGGAGTGGGCAAGACAACCCTGGCCGCGGCTGCAGCCCGGGCTCTGGATAAGCCGGTCTACATTTTTCAGGCCACCATGGATACTCGCCCGGAAGATCTGCTTATTACGCCTGTGATCGCCGAGTCCGGTAAAATCAAATATGTGGCCAGCGCCATTGTTACTGCAATGATCGAGGGCGGAGTGGCAATCCTGGATGAAGGCAATCGGATGGGGGAGAAGAGCTGGGCCTCGCTGGCTCCTCTGCTGGATCATCGCCGTTATGTAGAATCCATAATCGCCGGAATAAAAGTAAAAGCACATCCTGAATTTAGGTTCTGCGCCACCATGAATGAGGACGCTTCCACCTTCGAAATCCCCGAGTATATTCAAAGCCGACTGCAACCGCAGATCTACATCGATTTTGCGGATGCCGACGAGGAAGCGGAAATACTGAAGGCAAATCTTCCTTTTGCGCCGGATGAAATCATTAGTTACGTGGTGAAATTTCTGCAGGCAGCCCATCAAGCCGATGAACCCTATTCCGTTCGAGATGGAATCAACATCACTCGCATGGTTCTGAAGCTGGGTCTGTCCAGGGAATTCTTCAAGAAGGAAGGCCAGCAAATCATCACCGATGAGAATCGGTTTCGGGAACTGCTGCATGATTCCGTCATGGGAATTCTGGGAGACGATGCTTTGCGCTACCTGGTGACCTGATAGCCGCCGCCAAATCTCTGTGCGAATGAATACGATCGAGCACCAAGGATGTCCTACAATCCCGCCAACAGCAAACTGCATTCCGATAGCGAAATAGCCATTGAGATTGCGCCTGGCATCCGTGCTCTGCCCATCGTCCATGGATCGGCAGAGTGCACGCTGCTGGTCCGACGCCTATTTCTGGAACGCCCGCCCTCGCAGCTAGTTCTGGAATTGCCGGACGTTTTTTCCCATGCATTGCATCGCGCCCTACCCTATGCTGAATCCATACCGGTCCTAACGCTGGAACCGCCTACCTTTCCGCCCATCCACTTCATTATGGAGCCTCTGGAACCTATAGTGGAAGCCGCCCGCTCGGCGCATGAAGCCGGAATTCCCATCCATGCTGCAGACCGATTAATCGAAGGCATCTACGCCTGGACCGATGAGCGATTTCCGGACACTTATTCCCTCAATGACCTTTCCCTTTCCGAACTCTACGAAATGTACAGAAGGGAGCTTCCTCGACCAGCGGCCGGGAATCTGAGATTGCAATTTGTAGACTTTGTGGATTACATTCGCGAGCTCAGCATAACCGAACGTTTGCGACAACTGGCCCACTTCCAGGATCCGGCCACGGACTGGATTCTTCTGGTCTGCGGAATGAAGCACTTACCCTCCATAGAACGGCTACTGAAGCTCGGTCCCGAGGAATTTGCCGAGGAAAAGAAGCAGGCTGAAGTGGCTATGAGCGCTGCTGGATTGCCCTCACTGGAATACTCTACCGTGGACAGCGATACCAGCGAACGCCTGGATCCCGGTCGCTCGGACCAGCCTACCGACGAAGAGAGCGAATTCTCGGCTTCGGAACAGGACCGCTCGCCTTCGGAGGAAGTTCTGGAAAAGGAGCCACTGGAGGAGTTGCTGGAATGGAATGATCGCATCAATTCCTCTTCCGAAGAAGTAGAAATTAGCATACTTTCGCGCAAGCATCCCGAGGTTCTATCCCAGCCTGGGTATTATAACACGGCCTGGAATCTTGTGAGAAAGAATCCGCGGTCGCTGGCCGGTTTCGACCGAATCCGATTGCAGCGCCAGGTTTTCCGCGAGACCAGACATAGGTACGAAAGGGAGTCAGGAGAAATCTTTCCTCCTCAAAGGGAGAAAATCTTTTTTCAGTTCGCCCGAAACTGGAGTTTTCTGAACCAGAAGCTACTGCCAGATACCTACCAGCTGGTGCTTAGCGCCCGGGCTTTCGGCAATGATAACTTTGCCCGCATCTTTCATGATATCCTTATGTTTCTGCGAGAACCGGGACCCAGCCCCTTTCAGGAAAAAGAGATCACTCTGGACGATCTATTTCGTCATCACAAGCTCATCCGCTTTCGACTGAAACGAAGAATCAAACGCCGGGTGCCCCCTCCAAACATCACTCGAAACATCCAGCGGGAAAAATATCCCGGGCAGTGGAGAGATCTGTGGGACGGCAGCGGAATCTGCTCCTACCCTCCCGAGGATGTAGTTCTGGAGGACTTTGGAAAGTATCTTCAAAACCGGGCCAAATCTATCATGAAGGCCAGCGAGGAGAAGACTCTGGAATTCAGTTCTTCCTTGTTGGATGGCATCGACTACAGGGAAACCATTCGCAACTATCACTCCGGCAAGATCTATGTCCGGGACCAGCACAAGAAAGCTATCGATGCCGGAAGCGTGGTAATTATTTTCGACGAAGACGAAGACAAGCATCCCTGGCAGGTGGTCTGGTGGGGCGAACACCATCAAGAAAGCGATATGGCCTTTTACTCCACCTTTCCAGGCGATCAGGTAGTTGGGCCCGGTATCTGTCGCTGCACCTATGGCGGCCTCATGCTCACATTTCCTCCGGGCCGCATCCATGACATCTGGAACGATGTGAGCTACGATAAATTCGATAAACCTTCGGATAGACTGCTGCTCTCTGCACTTGAATACAACACCAGAAATGCAGTGGTGCATCTGGCGCATAAGCCGCCGCCTCCCTATATGACCCAGTTGGCCAATCGGTTGGGACAGAAGATTGTGCACATTCCCATTAGCACGGTAAACCCAGTGATACTGGGACGGGTCCGTCGATTCCATGTGCTCAGCGGAAAAGAAAAGAGGGATGATGCCGACGATTTCATCTGGTAGACCGCCCGGGGATTCGGGGAACTGGCGATCCGTGGCGCAGTCTATTGCCGGGGAAGCATTCGATATCGCATTACAATGCCCAGGACTCCGAAGAGGATGAAGCCCAGCAAACCCACCCAGATAAAAATGAAGTCCCATAAAAGGACGCCTGGATTCGTCTCGAGTACATAGGCAAGCGACTGGCCAAAATCTTTCAGCGCCACGAGAAAAGCGAAAAGTCGAACAGCAGTTCCCACAGCCACCAGCAGACTCACGCCAGATATCAGGAAAAAGACAATGCTTAAGATGGCCGAGTCGGATCGTCCGCCCGGGCTTTCGCTGCCCTGTCCGGAACGGCTCGGCAGTTGCTTGGTGTTCATTTGTCCCCCTTCTTGAACATATCCATCCAGTAGGCCATATCCCGGGGAGTCATTTTTGGATCTTCTTTTCCGGCTTCCGGGTCCGGCCCGGCATTGGAAAGAACCTCCTTTACCCACTTTGCGAAATCTTCGGAAGATTGCACCTGACTTCTGGACTTCTTTGCAAAATGCTGAACTTGCTTATCCGAGCTCACTGTGCGCACTTCACCCGGGGAGGTACAGGCAATGAGAAACTGCTTTATCAAATGATCCGCGCTAAGGTCCTGACTGTAATAGCATTTCAGACCGGCGACATTCTCTCGATCTGTGTCATCTCCTTGCTTTTTCTTCCCGTCGAAGAAGATGTGAATGTCCAGAGGCTTCTTCCAGGTTTTTTTCAGAGCGGCCATCTTTCGAATGAATCCAGTCATGGCCAACTCTAGCTGACCGCGGTGCATGTGATCTTCCAGATCATCGAATTTGTATATGGCATTGAATGCGTCGATTGCCAGTACCATTTTGAAAGGTTAGAAATCCTGGCCGAGCCATCCACTTCTTTTGCCTCTGTTCGCCTAAAAACCGGCAGTGAAATAAAAAACGAAGCCGGACCTCTGACCGAGAACCCGGATCATTTTGTGGGCAGGATGACAGCCTTTTAGAAGGACCGATTCAAGTTCCATGCGGCGATCCAGCTCTTTCTCCATTTTGAGTGGGCTGGAGAGTTGGCAGCGGGGAGCCGCCAAAAAGTTGCTGCAAGTGCTGACGAAGGTCCTTTGTTGGCCCTATGTATTTCTGGTTCAAAGCCATTCATTTGATCTTCATGGTAGCCTGGTTTGCCGGGATGTTCTACATCTGGCGGCTCTTTGTCTATCATGTGGAGAATCCGCATCAGGAAGTGAAGGCTCAGCTGGCCATTATGGAACGCAAACTCTATCAGATAATCATGACTCCTGCCATGATTATTACCTGGGTCTTTGGAATTGCGATGATGGTTCTTCAGTGGTCCGCGCTGTCTAAAGCGGGCTGGCTGCATGCAAAAATCACCCTGGTCCTGTTTCTGGTTTTCTGGCACTTCCTGGCGGGCTATTACAGAAAACAGCTGCTCAAGGGTAAGACCTATCCATCGAAGAGATTCAGGTTGATGAACGAAGTGCCGACGGTGATTCTTATCGCCGTTATTATTCTTGCAGTGATCCGGCCGTTCTAGCAGCGGCTCGGTAGCAGGTCCAGCGTTGCTCCGCGAGCCCTGCAGTAATTTGGCGCCAGCGCAACGGGCCCACGTGCGGCCCAGTGCGCTCTGGCCCAGGGGCGCCGTCCGGAGGTTCACGTGAGCTAACGGTCAACCCTGTACATTACTTCTGCAAGCTAGAAGGTCTGCTCGGCGCTAACCAGGATTTCCAGCGCCCGGTCGCCGTACTCAACATCGCGTAGCACTTTGTAGCCATCCCCTGCATCAAAATACGCTACATAGGCGCTCAGTGTCAGATCAGAAAAGGGTCTCCAATTGACCTTCCAGTTAATCTCCTGACCAAAGTAGGAGGATGGCGCCTTGCCGCCGGGAAACCGGGTGAAAAACTGATTATAGTCCAGTGTGGGTGTGCGAAAACTGTGCAGAGAATAGTATCCTATAAGAGTATCCACGGATTCAAAAACCTGAGCTTCCAGTCTTAGACCTCGGACCACTAGCCCGGTAAGATCCCCGAGAGCAAATAGACTGTAGCCTCCGGAAGAATCCACAGCTATTTCGCTGAATTGGTATGCCTGACTGGCATAATGGAATTGATCGGCACGATAGTCCACCGAACGACCATCCGGCTCCACGCCTCTTCGTCCGCTGGCCCCGGCCACGGCGGCCGAGATCTTAATGTCATCGGTAATCTGAAATCCGATTTCCGCTTCGCCGGCGCCAGCTGCGATGGCATGCTTTTCCCGTTGATCGGGAATGAAGTTCTCTGCATTTTGAGCAAGGCTAAAGATAGAACTTCCTTCCAACAAATCCTCCCGAGGGTATTCGGGCGCAGTGGCATAGACATGGCCCCAGTTTCCGATCAGGTGCAGCATGAAGCTGAACCGGCCCCAGCGATACCTCTGGAAGAGACCAGCCCAATACAACGTTGAAGTATCCCGGGCATTTCCGCTCTCGTCTTCTGTGCGCTTATCTCCACGATACAAGCCATACAACTCCGAACGGTATCCCGGAAGACCGGAGTACTTCCAGTTGGCCAGAACTACGTCCACATCCTTGTAGTTGTTGTCATTGAAACCATTGGAATCGCGATCCACCCGCGACTGATCCTCTTTCTTTATGTAATACACTTCGAAATTCGAATACCAATCCGGCACGGCGTAATCGAGATAAAAACCCGCTCCGCTGGTCGCCGCAACGAATCCGTTTGGCGTGCCATAGGGAAAGATTCCCGCATGAAAGCTTAGAGTATCGTCCTCGTTATGTATCTTCAGTCGCAATTCGCGGGTTTCCAGGTTGGCGCTGCCTGAACCGGTACCGCCGCTTCCTGGTCCGGTGTCGCCTGTAGTGGAGTCCCCGAACTCCACATGACCCACCTCCAAGCCGTAGAGAACGTCGACATAGTTGGACGGTCGGAAAGCAAAGTTCAGCCGAAATCGGGCCGTGTAAAAGTCTCTTTCTTCGCGACATCGAGAATTGCTGGAGTTGCCGCTACTTCCGGAACCGGAAGAAGAATTCTGCTGAAACGGATTTGGACAGAGATTGGCTGTTTGCTTTTCCAGGGGAAGATCCCTGGAAGTGTAGAAGCCTCGCACCAGCATGCTTCCGTTGTAGTCGAACCTTTCCATGTTCGATGTGCTTTGAGCCTGCAGCCCCTTTCCTGGTAATATGGGCGACAACATTGTCGCCAGGAATAAAAGAATCGCGCCACCATTCAGCGTGTTCCTATTCAGTATCATCTTTCCTCGCTTACTTTTTATTTCGCCTTTCAGTGTCGATTTCCGTTCCTTCCCGCCTTTCGCGGACGCCTCCGCCACTCTGGTTCCATCGTCCCATAAGACCTGCGCATGCGAACCTTTGGGCTCGCTTCGCTTAATCCTCTCACGGCCGAGATCGTATCCTCCCTGAGGAACGGCCTTTTCAGCAGCCCGGGCTCTTTTTCCAGGTCAAGGTGCGAAAAATCGAAACACCGTTACCTGGTTATCCAACGCGCGGAGCAATCCGGAGGCTACTCAACCACAGTATCCCGGGCCCACTCGGAGTTGGAAAAATAGGTGTCGTAAATCCTTTTAATCTCGCCTGTCCGATGCATCTCTTTGACAAGGAATTCCATGAACATCCAGTACTCTGGCTTGCCCGGAGGCAAAACCAGAGATAGATGCTCCTCGCGATAAACGGAAAGAAGAGGCACAAATCGCGATAGTAATTCCTGTCGCATGATCGTTTGAGCTTTTATAAATACCCCGTCCGCAACAAATGCGTCCACCTCTTCAGATTCCAGCGCCTTCATGCCGGATTCGTTGTCGGGATACGACTTTATTGTGTGAACCGCGAACTCGGGGTCGGTCTTGAGTATTTCTTCGTTGGTAGTGCCTTCTTTTACCGCGATTTTTAGCGCTCCCGCATTTCGCAAATCAAGGAGCGATTCAAATTTCTTCTTTGGGAAGTCTACGGAACCTGTTTCCGGAGGCAGAGCTTTGCGATTGAGCAAGGCCGCAGGCGTTGTTTTAATGTACGGACTGGTGAAGTTTACCTTTAGTCCGCGCCTAAGATCGCTGGAAACCCCTCCCAGTGCCACATCCACCTCCTCCCGGGCGGCCATGGCCACAAGCTCATCCAGATCCCCATAAACGAATTCAGGCTTCAGGCCCATGTGGCGGGCAATGGATAATCCAAACTCAACATCAAAGCCAGGGAAGTCCTTGTTGCCCGCGATATGGAAGGGCTGGATATTTTTCTGAATACCAATGCGAATGGTGCCGCGCTCGGCCAGCTTCCGCAAATAAGTACCTTCCGGGCGGTGCTTCAGGCCGGATTCTGCCTGCATGGGGGTCGTAAGAAAGAAAACGCAGAGCAATGCCAGGCCAGCTACGCGCGAAATCCGGGGAGATCCGGGAAAATGCATGCTCTAGAGAAGCCCTGAAAAAATGGTCGGTCAACGACTTTTCCCCTGAATCAGTCGGAATTGACATCCCAGGACACTTTGCTCAGGTGGCAGAGAATGCGATTTGAAGATCTAAACGTCCATCCGGACTTAAAGAGTGCCCTCGCCGATCAGGGACTCGAAACATTAACGCAAATACAGGAAGACACCATCGAACCGGCCCGGCAGGGTAGGGACATTGTTGGTATCAGCCAGACAGGAACGGGCAAGACCATCGCCTTCTTGCTGCCTGTTGTAGACAACATCATCAAAGCCAGAGAAGAGGGCAAACAACCCGCTGCACTAATACTGACGCCCACTCGAGAAATCTGCCTTCAGATCGCCGAGGAAGTGGAAAAGCTCCTGACTCATCATGACATGAATATCGCCACTATCTTTGGCGGCGACAGTTATGATCGGCAAGAAAAGCAACTCGCGGCCGGACCTTCAGTCATTGTGGCTACTCCAGGTCGCTTGATCGACTACATCAAGCAGAACAAATTCCCCACGGACTCTGTGCATCATCTGATTCTGGATGAAGCGGATAGAATGTTCGACATGGGCTTCATACGTGATATTCGTTTTATCATGAAGAAGCTGCCAGAGAAATCGCAGACCATGCTTTTCTCTGCGACCATGAGCTATTATGTAATGCGACTTGCCTGGGACTTCATGCATGATCCGGTGGAAGTTCGCACAAAGGCAGAAACGATAGAAGTCGATAAGATCGATCAGCATTTGTTTCACCTTGGTCGTGAGGAGAAAATGCCTTACCTGGTGAATCTAATCCTTGGAGCTGAGGAACCAAGAGCGATCATCTTTACCAATTACAAGCGACGCGTACTGGATATCACAAAGAAGCTTCACCGATACGGCATTGCAGCCACCGGCCTCTCTTCGCTGCTGGACCAGAAGAAAAGAGTTCGGCTCTTGAAGCAATTCAAGCTGGGCAAGTACAGCGTCCTGGTGGCCACCGACGTTGCCAGCCGGGGGCTGGATGTGGATGACATCACCCATGTCTTCAACTATGATCTCCCCCAGGATTCCGAATCTTATGTTCATCGTATCGGTCGTACCGCAAGGGCCGGAAAAACCGGCATTAGCTATTCCTTCTGCTCCGAAGAAGACTATGAATGCCTGCCCCGCATCGAGCAATTATTACGACACAAGATACCGGTAAGCCCGGTGGATCCCGCCTTTGTTGCCTTTCCCCAGGGCAGTTACAGTCCGTTCCGCGATGCAGCGGAAAACCATCTGGAGGAATCCGGTTCTTCGCAGAAGGGCCGATCCCGGAGGCGTCCACCGCGCTCCGGGGATTCCGGAGGTTCGGGAAGAGATCGATCTGCAGCGCCGGCCGGAGGAGACCGACCGCCGCGTCGGGACGACGGAGAGGAAGCCAGACAGGGCAGTGAGGGTTCCCGTCGCAGACGTCGTAAAGGGCCTTCCCAGAAATCAGACCAGCGGCCGCCGGCTCGCACGAGTCGTTCTGCGGATGCAGATGGCGCAACAGTTCGAGATCAGGACCGGGCTCGCTTACTGGGAAGGGATGGGGCTCCAGCGACGCAAGGGGGGTCCACCGGTAGCAAGCCCAAACGCTCGAATCAGCGCAAAAAACAGGGCAGTGGGGAAGGTCGCAGGGATCAGAACCAGAGCCGCAACAATCGAGGGGAGCGGCGGGATCGCAGGGACCGACGGGATCAGCGAGATCAACGGGATCAAAGACAGAAGCGAGAACCGGCGGCCGGCGCTACGGAGAAGAAAGGCATACTTCAAAAGATTTTCGGCGTCTTTAAGAAGAAGAAGGATTGAGCTCTAATTCCACCGGGTAAAGGATGTGATACTGCCCGGCCCTGCTTCTAGAGGATCGGCTGTATATCTCCAGGCGGACAATTCCGTTGCCTACTTCGATCATGGCCACTCTGTACTCCTGACCGCCTTGCTTCAGCGTTAGAGGAACATAGCCTTCAGACGTCTTCTGCATCAGAATCCACCGGCCTTTTCGTTCTTTTAGAAAATCCCAGACAGATAGCCGATCCTTCACGGCCACGGAAAAAAGCTCCCCTTCGGGCTTCACCGGGCGCGAAGATTGGTACTGCAGTGGATCGTTCAACTTCACAACATAGACAGTATCCGTAGTCAGCGCGAACCCGGGATTAGGTCCAAACCTATCTTCTGTTTCCCTCTTCCAGAATACTCGGAAATTGGGATCCAGCTTTGCAAGTCGAGCGTCCCGGGCTTCCTTGAGGGTCTGAATCCGGTATTCCTTTCGCGCTGCTTCAAACTCGGCCATACGATTGGCAAATGCCTCCGCATGGAAAGCCGCCTCATTC
>JAGRNE010000180.1 GCA_020440915.1 Leptospiraceae bacterium
CGGGCTCATAGTGACCGTGGGTTCCCTTGCGAATGTACAGCACAAGTTGGGAATAGTCTTCCCAGGTGTCGTAGGTGCCGGTGCGAATGTCCGGTACCTTTTCGGCGGTCTGGGGCTCTGTATCGTAGACCAGGATTTCCAGGGGAACCTGAAGGCCGAACTTGATATCGCGATATAGAGGAAAGGGGAGCTCGAACTGCGGCGTTACAGTTATGTAATAGTCGTCTTCGATGGTCTTGAAGCCGGTATCAATACCCCAGCCGAAATCCGTAACGTTCTGTCCCGGGCCCTGCCCCGGCGGGGTATAGCTGTTATTGGCCGGGCCGGCCTGCAGGCCGTAGAACCCGGAGAGGAAGAAAACGGAAGCTAGCAGGATAAGAAGAAAAGGACGGTTTCTGCCAATCCGACTCATGAGTCCCGCTTTAGCGAAAGAAGTAGAATTCGTGAGAAGGCGCATGCCCACTCTGCTTTGAGATTGGAAATTTCTCACGTTCAGAAACCACGGGATCAGCCTTTCGACTCTTCGGTCGACTGGATAATCTCCTGTAAGAATAATCGGGCCGAGGCTACAGTATCCTTGAACACGAAAAACTCGTCAAGTTTGCTCATCTGAAAAAGCTTTTCCACATTTCCCTGAACATTTACGAGAATTAATAGCCCTCCTCGATTCTTTAACCAGTTGGAAATCTGGATCATGGTACCGATGCCCGATGAATCCACGTAACTCAGATCGGTCATGTCGAAAATCATAAACCGATAGCCGTTCTCCAGATGCCGGCGCACCAGATTCTTGAGTTCCGGGCATTTGTAGAGATCCAACTGCCCCTCGAGGCTATGCTCCAGTATACGATTATGTACTCCTGCTTCCGCTTTGTATACCGAGCGAAAAGCCTTGCTGTCCGAGCCCCCCGCCATCAACTGCTTTCGCGCAATGATCAGGTTGTCTTCCAGATTGCGCTCCATGTCGGAAAGGCGACCGATCATCCTTTCGATGATTTCCGGATGAACTTCCACGTTATTGCGCAATCGCTGAATGGCCTGACGGATTACATCTCTGGCTGCGCCCAGATCCCTTTCCCCGGAAATACGAGACGCTTCCATCATCGCTTTGCTGGATGCGGCCAGAAGGCTTTCCAGTCTTACGTTGTTGTCGCGAAGTTCGGATGGGTTTGCAGAAAAAGCGCCGGACAGCTTGGCCTCATGGTTTTCCATGCGCGATTCTTCCTGCAGGTTGTAAAAGGAAAGCTCCGCTTCGACCAGAGGGTTCTGCGAAGAAGAGGCAATCTTGCCATCCACTTCCAGAACAAGGACAAGGTTGCGCAAATCGTCGGAGCGCAGATCTCCTGGTCTGAGTATTAGATCCTTCTTTTGCTGCTCTGTGGAATCGGTGGACCCTTCGCCGGTTTTTCGATCCCGGTAATCGTGCGGAACATCGCTCAAGAATTCTTTTGCGCTTACTCCGGGGGCGAGCCGAAGGCGGATCTCCAGCCCCTGTCCGAACAACGCTGCAATGTCGCCGAACTCGCGAAAGAATACTTCATGGGCCTGCTCCGGACCTTCAATAAAATAGAAATTCCCGCCCCCGGAGGTAGCGATGTCTTTGAGCAGCGTTTCTGAAAAGTCCCGGCCAAAGCCAATGGTTGTGGTGGAAATGCCCCTGTTGTAATGATCCCGGGCGATTTTCTTGAGCTCGTTGGGAGAAACCACGCCGGTATTGGCCATTCCGTCGGTGAGTAGAATCACTCGCTTGTAGGCATTTTCGGTCTGGGCGCCCTCCACTGTCCGTAGAGCTTGCAACCAGCCGCCGCTCAAATTGGTGGAGCTACCCACCCGGATCTGCTCGATCTTTTTGGTTACCGAGTATTTGTCTGTAAGCGGGATCAGTGGTTGCACCACCTCGATATTGGTATCGTAGGCAACAATCGTAAGTTGATCGTGACGGGTCAGCCAGTTCACAAGAGCGCTGGCGGATTCAATCACGGACTGCATTTTTTCCCCGTACATGGACTTGGATTTGTCGATGGCCAGACCAACGATCAAAGGACGCCTGTCCGGGGAGTCTGTTACCGGAGGGGTCTCGATCCTTACAAGAAGGTGGGTCAGAGACTTCTCGGTGGAAGAAAGCTCCTGGTTCTCTAGATGAAGACTGAAATTCATTCCTGTGATCCTGCCAAATATATGAGACGAATCCGCCCCGCTTCCTGACTGTGCACTCTACTATTAGAACAATCCGAGGCAAGGAGATTCCCGCCGGTTATTCTGTTACAATACGGGAAAATAAAGGGCCGAAAACAGCTCCTTTAGACCCATCCGACCGGAAAGAAAGGCCTGTACCCCGGCACCGTACGGTGATTCGACAAAGGCCGGTCTTTTCTCTGTGGCAAAATGAATTAGAATATCTCTGGTCCGGTCTGGATTGCGATCCGGTCCAGGGAGGTAATAGTGACGGGCCAGAAGCATGTAGCTATCGTCGGCAAGTTCTGAGTCCGGATACCGCTCAAGAATGGCATAAAGCAGCGTGGCCGAAACATAGGAAAAGCCCTTCTTCTGTGCATACCAGCCGCCATAGAAAAGCACATCGTCCGCAGCTGAATCTTCCGGGAATTGATCTGCATAGGCCAGCAAAATATCAAGGGCCTCTTCGCTGGCCCCGGCATCCATCAATAGAAAGCCAGCTCGACGATAAAGCGCGGGCCGGTATTCCTGGGAGGCCCCATCCAGCAATTCCTGGAATTGGGCGTCCTTTCCGTCAGCCTCCACGCGCATCTCCAGAAGGGCCATCCTGGCCAGATCCGCCTGTCGTTGATCCTGATTGAGTGCCTGGTTAAAGTACTGCAAGGCGCGCTCACGGTGCCCCAGGGATCTATGGTACACTCCCTGCTGATACGCATCTACCTGCCCTTCTTCGGCTGGAAGAGAAAACAGGGATAGAGCGAGCATTAGCAAGGAGAAAAGCGCCCTCCTGCGAATCGTGGGAGCAAAGGTAGAACAACTCTCGCAGTGCAGGCCCAGGCGAATATAGGAGCGAAAGACCCGAATCGGCCGAGGCAACAGGAAATAGGATCTCCAATGACGGTTCATGGCGGGCCCTTACGCTCTATCGGTCTCCCATGGGAAGCATATCCAGTTGAGAATCATCCTTTGTTTCCGTCGACGGAGAGTAGGAAGGATTGTTGGAATTCATGGCCGGATCTTCAGAGCCCGGGCGGTCTGCAGGACTGCGAGGCTCAGGTCGTGAGGGCTCGCCACTTTGCGGAGCGTCCATCTTGAGCGGCCGCTCGGGCACCATGTCCAGGTCCCGGGAAGGGGGATTTCTGTCGGAATCCGTATTCAGTGACGGGGGATTTTCGTTTCCGCGGTCTTTTCGAGGGAATATGATTTCATCGGTTTCTCCCAGGAAAGGCGGCAGGCTTTCTGAAGATGGATTGGGGTCCCTTTCGCGTAAGTCCGCAGAACCCGGTAGTGTGCTCAAAGGATCCCTGCTCGGCTCCGGCAACGGCAGATTGTCGATGGCAGAACTTTCCGGAAGAATCTGATCCGGGTCCGGGAGCTGGATTTCCGGTGCATTCTTGCGGTTTTCGTCGCGGACAATCTGTTCTTTGATTCGAGAAAGCTGCAAATCCTGGCCCATCTGAGGGGCTTCATCCTGGCCTGTTACGCAGGCACGATAGGAAACGAAGCCGGCCAGCAAGATCCATAGACCTATGGAACCCAGCCGAATGTTACGGGCCAGGCCCTCCGGAATGGACTGGAAGAACTTATCTATCCATTTAAATACAGTCTGCACTGTATTTAGTATCGCACGGAAGATCGGTCCTACCGAGAAAAAAACCGCTCATTGGTCCGTTTCCACCCCGGTGGTAGCGCTCAGCAAAACCGCTCTGCCCGGGGCAACTATGGGGCCAGACGGGCCCCGGGTCGCATAACTTGATTGCTAGTTTTGCCATAGAATCTGCCGGACCATGGGCGGATTCCCACAGCCCGGCAGATGCCGAAATCCTGCAACGCAGATTGCTATGCAGGACCATTCTCGAATTAGGGAAGCTGCTTTAGCAAGTACGCTGTAATCGAAGGGTAGCAATCGATGGAAAGATGACTGGCATCGTAATAATGCTGGCAATTGGTGGCTTCCGCAGCATTCAGATCGGCGGTGGCCAAGCCGTACCGATCGGCCAATCGCACGACCCGCCGCCATAACATGGAGATTCTGGGCTCTTCGTTATAGACCTGGCGAAGATAGGGGTTTACGCGCGGCCAGAAAACCACAGCTGGAATCCTGGCTTTGTTCAGCAATTCGAAGATCCTTTCCAGATAGAACATCTGTTCTTCGGAAACAACAAATGCGTCCAGATACAGGGAAACCAGGGTATCGGTTTCTGCCTTCAGTTCCTCATCGCTCATGGCGCCAAACCATGCATATTGAGCTCCTTTCAGCTGGTCCAGGATTTCGATCTGCGGCGAAGTATTGAAGTCATAGATGGAGAGGTTTTCCGAGCTAGCCTGAAAGAGCGATAGATAGCGCGCCTTTTCCTGCTCGCTCAATTCCTTTCCCTGCAGGTAGGGCTGCAATTTCTCCAGAGGATCTTTCGAAGAAAGACTACCCCGAGTACGACGAATCAATGTTCGCAGCGAAAACTGCATGCCCACGATAGCAAAACGACGGCTGTTTTCGTAGGTTTGAAGATCTCGATTCGGAATCTGGCTGCGATACTTCTCGATGAAGGAAGTGTCCACCCCATAGTTGAGCACGGGACTGGCGAATATCCCTGCATTGCGGCCCAGACCATCCGGAGACATTCCGATGATGACGGCATCCGGCGGGTTTTCGGACTGAAGCATCCTTTCCAGAAGAAAGAGATGATAGGCGGGCACTGCCTGAGGGCCGGCGAAGTTCCAGATCACAACATCGTTGCGACCAGCAGCTTCGGCCATGGACGTGCCAATACCAAAACTGCGGGAATCCCCCAGCACAACGACCGTCTTTTTGTCGGCCTTATTACTGCCCTGCCCTTCTGCGCCCCGGAGTTTTTCCGCGCTCTCTACTCTGGTTGCGCTCTGGTATTCGGCGAATTTGTCCAGCTGATGCAATCGGTGGCGGTAGTAAACCATCCCGCCTGGCTGCATGAATCTATCGCGCACTTCCGGAATCAGGAAGATCTTATCGGCCAGAAATAGAAAGGCCAGTATTCCAATGATAATATATAGTGGTCTAAGATTTCGCATTCGCTTATCCGTATCCTGATAGGCTGGCTTCAAGGTTTCACTTTTTGCCTTCTGCTCCCTGCCGTCTGCACCGTGCCATCCGAAGTCTGCCCTCTGCTCAGAACTGGAAGTAGAAAAAGTCCTTACCTGGTCCGGCAAATTGCGTCATAGCCAGTATCAATGCAAACCCGCCTGCGGGCAGGAGCCAGCGATCGTATTTTCGCAATGCGGCGAATCGCTCTGGCCACTCATCTACCAGATGAAAAAAGAAAACTCCCAGAATGCCGTAGCCCAGGATGTTGAATCCCGCAGGCACCGGACCGCTGAAATCGAAGGAAAACATCTGAACCACTGCAGCCCCGCACCAGGACATTCCTTTTCCGAAAAAGAAGACCGTAGAAGGCAGAAAAATCAAGTAAGTGAGCGCTACGCGAAGTATACGACCGGGCAGCGCATCCGGCCACTCCTTCCAGCCACGCCGAAAGGCAAATGATTCGGCGGATAGAATCAAGCCGGTCAGAATTCCCCAGAGTACAAATGTGTAGCTGGCGCCATGCCAGAGTCCGCCAATGAAAAAGGTTATAACCAGGTTGATGTAATTGCGATATTCCGGCACATGGCTACCGCCCAGCGGGATGTATATGTAGTCTCGAATCCAGCGCGAAAATGTAAGGTGCCAGCGACGCCAGAACTCGGATACAGAGTGCATAAAGAGCGGCGCCTTGAAGTTCAAAGGGATTTCGAAACCCAGAAGAAGGCCGGTGCCCCGGGCAAGATCCGTGTAAGCAGAAAAATCCGCATAAAGCATGGCCACGCAGCCCAGGGTATAGATCCATACCAGATGCGACGGAAAGTCCGCAGGATTGCCGGTCAGGAAGGGGATCAGAGCGCCGGTCATTTGATCGGCAATGAGCATCTTTTTTACAATGCCGGAGATGATCAGCCACAGGGCTCGTTCGGTCTGCTGCGAAGAAGGCGGATTGAACTCGTCCATCTTCTGAATCTGCGGCAAAAGCTCCGAAGAACGCATGATAGGGCCGGCGATTAACTGAGGAAAGAATGATTTGAAGAGAAAGACCTCGCGAAATGTGTGCTGCTTTGTGTACTGTCCACGGTAGATGTCGATGCCGTAGGACATGATCTGAAATGTATAAAAGCTAATCGCCAGAGGAAGCAGAATCTCATGACCGTCCAACCGGTCTTGCATACGAAGACTGCTTTCCCGAAGCCAGTCCGCTCCAAGAACCACGCCCAGAAAATCCATTACCAGATAGTAGTACTTGAAAACGCCAATGTTTGCGACGTTGGCAATCTGCAATGTAATGAAGATCCACTTCTTTCGGTGGATCTTGTAGATTTCCATCACTACGTAGTTGATGCCAACGACGAAAAAGAGATGAAAGGTAAAGACGAAGTTCCAGGTGGCATAGAAGAAAACTGAAGAGGCGATGAGCCACATCATGCGCCAGTTTGCAGGAATGAGCCAGTAGACCAGCGCTACCACCAGAAAGAATACAAGAAATTCCTGGGTTACAACAAGCATTAACGTTCCTTCTTCCAGGGGTTAAAGTCGCCCAGCACCGGATCGCTCTTCTTTGTTCCAAAAAGCTCTTCTGGCTCAAAGGAGAAGGTGCTTCCTTCTTTTACCGCATGGTTTTCAAGACTCAGAAATCCCACAGATACCCTGTACAGATCCAGCACTTTTACATCCAGGGATGCGAACATCCTGCGGATCTGGCGCTTCTTACCTTCAGACAGAATTACTTCTACCTGCTTTTCCGGCCGACTGATGATTCCCACGCGCACCGCTCGTAGCAGTTCCCCTTCATCCACAACGCCGCGATAAAAAGCTCCGGACAATTCCTCGG
>JAGRNE010000181.1 GCA_020440915.1 Leptospiraceae bacterium
CAGGTTTCTATATTCAGCGAGAAGCTTACTGGCTTTTTATGGATAGTCCCGGAAAGAAAGGCGAAAATCGAGACAGGCACGTTCTAATTCACTGGCCGGATGGCTCCTCCACCACCAGCCGATTTACCTGGTACGGAAAGGGTACGCGAAGCGAATACCGGCTTACCCAGGGCTTCCATTTCCTGGACGAAAACAATACCGGAGATTTGCTCATACTGGCATGCATCGGGGACGGCGAATTCCTGGGATACCTACTGTCCGGCGAAGAAAGCATGGAAGCTTTCTTCCAGGAACTGAGCTTGAATCCTTCGGACTCCGGCAAGGCTTACTCCATTCAGGATGGAGAGATCCTGTTACCAGGCATTCAGACTTCCGAAGAGCAAACGTTTGAACATGCGCTAAGGGAAGCTCTTCAGGAGTATCTTGCCCCGGACGCTCCTTTCCCGGCGGCGGAGAAGCTGGGAAGCCTGGCGCGATTGCAGTGTGAAGCCTACTTTCGTATGGATGGTATGGCTCTGGACGACAAGATCCTGAAATGGATCGATATGGAGTACAGGATATTCCGATGGCTGGAAGGTCGGAAGTACGGAGCGTATCTGAATCAGGGATTTCCTACTCTGGAAGACATGATTCAGCTTTCGCTTACCATACTGAATCGGCGAAAATCCAGAGCAGGCTACGGGCTGGAACTCCATCTTTCGGCTCTCTTTGCATCCTGCGGCCTGGCTTTCTCTTCGCAGGCAAAAACGGAAGGAAGCAAGAAACCGGATTTCATCTTTCCGTCGCAGCAGGACTACGCCGATCCGGACTTTCCTGCAACCCGATTGACCTTTCTGGGCGTTAAGACGACGTGCAAGGACCGCTGGCGACAGATACTAAGCGAAGCGGATCGCATTGAAACCAAGCATCTGTTCACTTTGCAGCAAGGAATTAGCCGAAGCCAGCTTGCAGAAATGAAAGAGGCCGGAGTCCAGCTGGTGGTTCCCCGGCCCTATCACAGACTTTTCCCCGAAAAGGAAAGAAAGGATTTAATGACTCTGGAAGCCTTTGTTCGCGAAATTCAAAGCAAGGATTCCCAGGAGATGCTCTTTCGCTGAACCACCATCTCCATTTTAGGACCAAGACTTTCGCCCGGAAGCTTAACTTCTTCCGGCCTTTTCCAGGGTTTGAAGATTAAAATCAAAGCAATGCAGATTGCCGGAAGAATCATCTTTGCGGATCGCCAGGCAAGTACAACAAAAACAATGATGTAATAGACGATCTTGATCAGGATCATGTCGAAGAACTCGTCAAAGATCCAGGTGGGAACAGCAAAAAGGAATGCTACCAGCAGAAGCATCAAGAACTCTTTGATCAGCACCAGAACGCTGAGTAGAATGGAAAGCACCAGGCTTGCGATTCCGCCGTAGGTAAGCCATCCATCCATGCTGGCTGGCGGAGTGCCGTAATTTCGGTACAGAAGAGCGCCAAACCCAACAAGCAGAAAGACTATGGCCGTAATGGTCAGGCCGCCCCAGAAGCTAACATCCTCGTCTTCTTCAGGCGCCGGTTTGGGTTCTTTGCCTGTATATTGTTTCAGTTTCCTTTTGACTTCTTCGAGTTGGCCCATGCAGCAGAAACGAAGTACCCGCACATTCTGTCATTCCATAATCGCTGCGGAGGCGCCGCGCCTTTCGGAGGTCCCAGTGCTTTTCCTACGTCCGGGGCTTGCATGGCGGTTGCCCGGCCAAAAATAGCGGTGCTCCCTATCTCGCCAGATCCTCTGGCGGCGGAGATTATGTCACATTATAGGCTATCTCCGGCGGAATTCCCTCCAGGCTATCCCCGGTGCGAATCCGGCGGGATTATGTCACATTGGAGCGCTCTCAAAGATGACTTCGACAACGACCGCTCCGGCTGGATTATGTCACATTCTAAGTCTTCCAGGGCTTGCCAGAGAGGCTGCCACAGCCCGGGAAGTCATCGGCCCGGTTTGCCTGTGGCCAATCCCGGATGCTCCGGCGCACTCATTCTCTGCATCCGAGCCGGAAAGTGCATTTTTTTTATCAAAATGGGATGTACTGCCTTGACGTGAGACTGAGTCTCATTTCTTTTATCTCTGTGTTTGTTTGCATCTGCAAAGCAGTGAATGACAAAGCAATTCGTCGATGCGTGGATGAAGGCGCCCGAAGCCTGGAAGACCTGGAGCGAGATCTGGGTGTAGGAAGTAGCTGCGGACGGTGTAGAGTACATGCAGAAGCTGTCATTCATGACCAGCTCAAACCTACCGGCCCCGGCGAAAGCCCGGTTCCTTTTTCTGGCCACAGTCGCGCAGCCATCTAATGTCTGTACCCGGATATTGAGACTCACTGTCATCTAACGTTATCCGAAGTCCCCTTTTTGCACTCGTCCGCCAAACTTATGGCCCCTAGCTTAGTGAGAAGGCTCCGAAGCCCGGAATCGGGGCTGCATCCAAAAAGGCAAATAAAGGAATCTAAATGAAAGGCGATCCAAGAGTAATCGAGTTTTTGAATCAGGCAATTAAGAACGAACTGACGGCCATCAATCAGTACTTTCTCCACTCAAGAATGTTCAAGGACTGGGGTCTTAGCAGACTGGCCGATTACGAATACAAAGAATCCATAGATGAAATGAAGCATGCAGATCGGCTCATTGAGCGCGTGCTTTTCCTGGAAGGCCTGCCCAACCTCCAGGACCTGAACAAGCTCCGCATTGGCGAAGACGTGCAGGAATGTCTGAAAGGCGACCTGGCGCTGGAAATGGAAGCGCTGCCCATGCTCAAGCAGGCCATCGAATACTGCGAAACCAACAAAGATTATGTGAGCCGCGAGCTGTTTTCAAATATCCTGGAAGCGGAAGAGGAGCATGTAGATTTTCTGGAGACCCAGCTGGGGCTCATCGAAAAGATTGGCGTCCAAAACTATCTGCAGTCGCAGATGGGCGAAGGCGAAGACTGAAGCCTTCCTGGTTCCTCAAACCCGAAAAATTCCATCAGGTTAAAGGCGATGGTTCTGCGTAGCCATCGCCTTTTTCATGCCCGGAGCGAAACACAATAGTCTTGCTCAAAATGAAATTTAGCGCCATACCTGCTCCAATTCCAGCCAGTTGGGCCAGAGAGGTAGGCCATGCACCCCACTGGCGCAAAGAAACCAGAACGCCCAGGTTGGCCAGCAGGCCCGCACCATTGACTACCATGTAGAGCAACCATCCTCCGGCGCTGTCCCGGGCTGCGCGAAAGGTCCATCGGCGATTCAGTAAATAGTTGCCGGTGGCCGCTACCAGGAAGGAAAGGATGGAGGCCAGGGAATAGTGCAGCCCCGCCAATCTCAGTCCTTCGAATACCGCCATGTTCACCACGGTACCCAGAGCGCCCACCAGACCAAACTTTATGAATTGAATCATCGACGCTCCCTCTGGAAGTGCTTCTGCAAAGAGCAGTCCATTATCTCTTCGCAACTGGACGCTCCGGAACGTACGCAGGCGCCGATGGTATCGGCATGCTTCATGCATCCGGAATAACAGCCGGATTCGAAGGTCGCTTTGCTCAGGTTGGGAGGTAGTTGAGGAGCCGCGCAGGCAGTAAAGGTGCTGCAGGTGCTGGAGCACATGGCCGCCGCCTCTGGCTCTGTCATTCCTGATGGAGCGCCTATGCTACTAACATGGTTGGATGCTGCCAGTCCGGCGCAGAATACTGCAAAGGCTACCAGAGGTAGAAAACGTTTAGTTCTTTTCATAGATATTTCTGCTCCTTTGAAGCTTTCGAGGCTCTTTCCAGTCAGCCAGGTATTGATCCAGAGAAAGGTCCTTCCAGACAGGATAGCCAGATACCTTGCGATAACCGTCCGGGATATTCGCTTCATCGTGTTCGATAAGGAAACGATGATTGTCGCATTCCGGAGACAGGTCCGGGTGGCGCTGAATCATATCGCTTTGTTTGATCAGGCCCCTGTAGGCCAGGGCGCTCCAGGGGTTTTCGCTGAGGACACATACATCCTGGTTTCGCAGCATGGCCTGGTCCTCCCGATTCAAGGTTTCCGGGAATAAAGCTGGAAAGAGAGTCAGCGGAAGAAGTGCAGAAAAAGCGATGCCCGGCCCCAGCCCCTTCCAGTTAAATCCCCCTTCCCTCCGCGCGCCGAGCACCGCAAACACTGCCAGTCCGGCCAGAATAGCGGCCGAAAGATAGCTTCCCAGATATGCCGCCGCCATTGATCCAGAAAGCGAAAGAGCGGCAACCAGAGCATTGGTAGCACGAGTTGAAGGCGAAGCGCTTCGTAAGCCTGCGGCCACAAACAGAAGACCAAAAAGCGGCAGCATGTAATAGTCCGCCTTTCGATGAGGGATAATGTGAAAAAGGGTGATGGCCAGAAAGGTAATCACCATCAGTGAAGCAAACTGAGTCGCTGGAGTCCGAAGGCCGTTGT
Organism: Leptospiraceae bacterium; assembly: GCA_020440915.1. GTDB lineage: Bacteria > Spirochaetota > Leptospiria > Leptospirales > Leptonemataceae > UBA3465. The sequence continues at coordinate 4,422 of JAGRNE010000181.1, forward strand.
ACTTCCTTTTTCTCCAGCTGTAGAACACTGCGCCAAGGAGCAAGGTCCATGGCAGTAGATAGAGGGCTATACCGCGAAGCAGTACCAATTCGCTTTGATTCTGATCTACGAATTTGGCTGCATTTTCAAACACAACAAAATAGGTAATCAATTCATCGCCGTTGGGATGATTCAGAAGATAAGCCAGGTATGCAGCTACAGGCAGGAGCGCCGAAAAGGATACAATGATTCCAGTCCGCAGCACCGGGACGATGGCCTTATGATTCAGATTCCAGGAAAATCGCCTGGCGGTGCGATAGAATTCCATGGAGGCCCAGGAAAGAAGACCCAGGGCCATATAGATGGGAATCAATGGACCTTTGTAAAGGTAACTGCTGCCTACCAGGAGTCCAAGAAGCACCAGCCAGTAGTCCTTTCTTTGCATCAGCCACAGTGCAAAGACGTACAGTGTTCCCATTATGTGGAAGGCAACAAGTTGCTCAAACATCAATAGTCGCGCAAACTTCAAGACTCCCAGAGAAGACAGATAAAGAGCAGCCCAGAAAAAGGCCTGCCTGGCGGGCTTCCTGTAGACTAATAGAATCTGAAACAGCAACAGTGCGGCTCCGGCGCTGGCCATCGCGGAGATGATCCTTTCGCCGAGTAGTCCCGTATCCATGGGCAACTGTTCCGTTAGCTTTTCTGTGCCCATGGCCAGCCAGAAAAGCAGCGGCGGCTTATAGAAATTAATGAATCCGTTCAGCTCCGGATAAAGATACGAGCCGCTGGCGAGGGAATCCTGCACCGTGGCGATATGCATTACCTCGTCCCCCTGCCCGGGATTTGACGTGTGGGATATATTTGGAAGAAGCAGTACTGCGGCCAGAAGCAGGAGAGCCAGCCGGTATCGACGCTGGGCCCTGGTATCACTATCTTTGCCAGGAGGGGCCGGATGGAACGCTACAACGGTCGACTGGATACGCTGAGAAGTGCGTTCCCGGGTAGAGACTGTCATACTGGGCAAATTACTTAGTCAAGTAACTAACGGCAACTCCGAATATGGGAAAAACACTGGTCACAAAAACAGGAAGGATGGCACAATGGAGGATGATCTGGCCGCCAGAACTCGATTCGCTGAGCACAGAAGAGAAGTTACTCTTTGGCGCCTATCAGAGCCTTGTAGAAAAGGGGTATCACGGTACCACCTCCCGCAGTATTGCAGAATGCGCCGGAGTGAATCAGGGTTTGATCCACCATTACTTCGGCAGTCAGGAGAACCTGTTTCCCAGAATGATATACAGGCTACATGCCAGGGCCCATGAAATCGTAGAGAGCGCGAAAACTCTCCGAGAAGCTCTGGAAATCCTCTGCGAGCTGGGTACTTCTTCGGGAGCCCTGGAAGCGGATCTATGCAGTATGGGTCGCGATATGCCGACTGTAAGGCAGGCCATGCTCGATACCATGGCCTGCAGAGAAAAGGATGTGATGGAAGTCTTTGGCTTCAGCGACCGCGAAGACGTAATAATCTTTACCGGCGCTTTACGTGGCATGCAGATCGAAATGCGTCTGAATCCGAACCTGAACCGGGATGCCTGCTTGAATCGCCTGGCCGATAGAATGCTGGGCGGCGCAGAGGCCCTGGACAAGCCCATGAAATGGCAAAGAAGAGAGCCCTGCCAGGCGAAAGCATCTGCCTACTCCGCCCCGGCGGATTGCTCAGGCGCTGTGTAGGAATTCCTGAATTGATTCAGCTATAGTCCGGTAGGTCTCTTCGAAGACCTGATCATCCTTTTCCAGCAATGTGCAGCGAAAACCGCGGAGATCGGTGACAAAGCTTGAAAGAGGCACCACGCAAATGTTGCGTGAGCCCAGGAGATGATATACAAATTTCCGATCCGGTTCTACCCCTGGAGGACAGAGCTTGTCGATGTAACTTTGAATGGCCGAGTCCTGCATGGGCAGATGCATATCATCCTTTAAAGGAGCGTCGAAAACCACGCTAACATAAAAGGCGCCGTCCGGAGGATTGACAATCACACCCGGACAATCGGAAAAAATCTTCCCGATCATTTGACTTCTTTTTTCAAAGAACTGATTTCTTTCTTTCTGCCAGCTGACGTACTGCTGGTTGCTCATTACCTCGGGGATGACTGCCTGAGGAAGGGTGGTTGAAGATACTTCGAGCATCTTTGCATTGAGGATGCTCTGAATGTAGAGCTCGAACATGGGATCCCGATGGTGGTTGTAGACCTCCATCCATCCGCAACGTCCACCCGGCCAGGGGAATTCTTTGGAAATGCCCTTCAGCGCAATGGCCGGGACATCGCCCACCACTTCGCTTATGGGCGTGCATTCCTTGCCATTGTACACCATATTGATGTAGATCTCATCGGCCACCAGAAAGAGTTTGTATTCCCGGGCAATGGCTACCATCTCCTCAATGATTTCTCTGGGAAACACCGCTCCGGTTGGATTGTCCGGGTTGATGATCATGATTCCGGCAATGCTTTCGTTGTACTTTACCTTGTTTCTGAGTTCTTCCAGATCCGGCATCCAGCCGTTCAGAGGATCCAGTCGATAGGTAATGGGCGGATACCCGGAATGGGCAGCTTCCGCGGACGAATGCGTGGGATAGGCCGGCGAAGGTCCAATA
>JAGRNE010000182.1 GCA_020440915.1 Leptospiraceae bacterium
GATATAACAGGCCTTCCCTGACCCCGAGCCCATCCCTCCGGGCCCGCAGGATGCTCAGAATTGTAAATTTTTTTGAGCCCGAGTCGTATTTTTTGACGGTTCGGGCTAAAGGTCGTTCCCTCCTGCATCGAATGTAGATACAGACACAAATAGAACTCCGTACGGTGGGCGCATGGATGGCCCTGAAACTGGCGGAGTCGACATAATTGCCGGGAAAAACACAGCCGGCGCGTTTCAAGGAGGAAACGAATGATTATCAACCATAACCTATCAGCGATCAATTCCCATCGCACGCTGAAATTCCAGCACTGGGAAGTTGACAAAAACATGGAAAAGCTGTCCTCCGGGATGCGAATCAACCGCGCCGGGGATGACGCTTCAGGGCTGGCCGTATCCGAAAAGATGCGCGCTCAGATTCATGGACTCAGACAGGCAGAGAGAAATGCCGAGGACGGAATGAGCATGATTCAAACCGCCGAAGGATATCTGGCCGAGGTGGCCGATGTTCTTCAGCGAATCCGAGTTCTAGCCATTCAGTCTTCCAACGGCATTTACACCGCCCAGGATCGACAGATGATCCAGGTGGAGGTTTCTGCACTGGTGGATGAAGTGGACCGAATCGCTTCGCAGGCACAGTTCAACACAATGAATCTGTTTCTGGGAGAATTCGCTCGCGATTCCCGGCAGTCTTCCATGTGGTTTCACATCGGACCCAACCAGCATCATAGAGAGAGAGTCTACATTCAGACCATGACTGCGAACGCTCTCAATCTGAAGCAGGTGGATGGAAACATCATGACGATTTCCACCGCCGAGCTGGCCAACGAAGCCATAGGTACCCTGGACTCCGCTCTTGATCGAATTAACAAGCAGCGGGCGGATATGGGAGCCTATTACAATCGTCTGGAGCATGCTGCAAAGGGACTGATGGTGGCCTATGAAAACACCCAGGCTGCAGAAAGCCGAATCCGCGATGTAGATATGGCGGAAGAAGCTACTGCATTTACCAAGAACCAGATTCTGGCTCAAACAGGAACGGCCATGCTGGCGCAGGCGAATATTCGTCCGCAGTCGGTATTGCAGTTACTGAGGTAAGCGTTAGCGACGCGGGAGGTTAAACTCTGGCAACTCGTTTCTTCCTGAATCGGGTAGCGCTTCTGGATTCTACGGTAAAGCTCCGTTTCCTTAAGAGGAAAACGGGGCCGGCAGTCAGGCTGCTCTAACTTTACCTGAAGATTCAGAAGCGCCCCACAGAAGAACGTTGTGATGGACGCCTGACTTCATGCACTTTCCTGCCGGCGGGTTTGCCGGTGCCACTCGGACGGAGTGTGCATATGCACTCTCCCACCTGCTTCCTCAGAAATAGGTGATTAGAGGCAAAGGAGTGCAGGATGATTATCAATCACAACACGAGTGCTATCAACGCTCACAAGGCGTTGAAGTTTAACGTTTGGGAAACAGACAAATCCATGGAGAAGTTAAGCTCCGGAATGCGAATCAATCGCGCCGGGGATGACCCATCCGGATTGGCTGTTTCTGAAAAGATGCGGACACAGATCCAGGGCCTTCGCCAGGCGGAACGTAATACCGAAGACGGTATGAGTTTCATACAGACCACGGAGGGGTATCTGGCTCAGACATCGGATATAATCCAGCGGATTCGCGTTCTTGCTGTTCAATCAGCGAACGGAATCTATTCGGCTCAAGATAGAGAGCTGATTCAGGTGGAAATATCCCAGCTAGTCGACGAGGTGGATCGTATCGCATCTCAGGCCGAGTTCAACAGGTTCGACCTGCTTATGGGGCGCTTTGCGCCAGGCTCTACTCGGGGATCCATGTGGTTCCAGATGGGCGCCAACCAGGGGCAGCGAGAACAGGCTTTCATCAGAACGATGACAGCGCGTGCTCTGGGGCTGAGAGAAGCGGACAACCAGATCGTCACGGTATCTACGCCGGGAGGCGCAAATGATGCCATTGGTCGAGCAGATGCTGCGCTTGAAGTGCTGATGAAACAAAGAGCCGATCTCGGTGCTTATTACAACCGGCTGGAACATACGGCCAGGGGGCTGATGAACGCATACGAGAATGTGCAGGCATCGGAAAGTCGTATCCGCGATGTGGATATGGCAGAGGAGATGGTGAAACTGACAACAAATCAGATTCTAACCCAATCCTCCATTGCGATGCTTTCGCATGCTGGTGTTAGACCAGAAGGGATCTTGAATTTGCTGCGTTAGATGCAGTTGAAAGGGAATCCGGTTCTGCCACTGGCGGATTTCTGGTTTCGGCCAGCGTGAAAGCGGGCTGGAGATAGCCGGAAGATGCCGGAGAGATTCCGGAATTTCTGAGATTGCGTCAAAGGAGCAATTCCACCGGCGCATACACAAACTCAAATGTTCCCATCGGCCCGGGCGGCGTTGCCCGGGTCTTTTTTTCGCCGATGGAATTGCTCTCTTACTGATCGGCGATTTTTGCCGTTTGCGTTAATCTTTTGGACGGTTTCCACGGAGAAATACAGTGCGCCAGCTTCCGATGCGGCTTCGGGCGGGATACGGGCCTCTGGCTGTGATCTCTACCTCCCTCCAGCTGCAGAATCGAGTGGTCTCCACGGCAATTCCACGGCAATTCCATGGGCAATTCCACGGCAATTCCACGGCAATTCCACGGCAATTCCCGGTGCAGTCGGGCCGCTCAATTCTTGAAATTCGGGATTCGTTGACTATGCGTCGGGGCGTCGCTGGCATTGCTCCATCGTTAACAGCTTCGAGTCCGGTGGCCCTTTTGCTTTTGACTCTGGCTGGCAGCATTTACTGTTTGGGAAATGCTGATGCAAATGGTGGCCTGGACAGCCTCTTTCTTCGTATTTCTGTCCTTTTTCATGAAGACCATGATCCCGCTGAGGGTGATGGCAATTGTAAGCAATCTGACATTTATCTCTTATGCCCTGCTCGGTATCCAGGAGGGGGTTTTCGACAAGGTGGCGGCTATTTTTGTCCTTCATTGTCTGCTTTTGCCCCTGAACATCGTTCGTCTTTACCAGATGAAGTCTCTGATTCGAGAAGTGAAGCATGCAGCTGATTCCGACGACGGGGTAAAATTTCTGATTCCGCACATGAGTCGCCGCGAATACCCGGCCGAGCATGTGCTCTTCAGGCAGGGAGATGCGGCGGACGGCATTTTCTTTATACAGTCCGGTTCGGTGCGACTGCCGGAATTCGGAAAAACCATGGGGGAGGGCGCCGTCTTCGGCGAAGTGGGCATCTTTTCTCCGGACAACGTTCGTGCGGGCACCGTTGTCTGCGCCGAGGACTGCATCGTGTATCAGATTTCCCGGGACAAGGTTATGCAGCTCTACTATCAGAATCCGGAATTCGCCTTTTACATGATGCGTTCCGTGGCGCGAATCGTTCAGGATAATACCGAGATTCTGGCAAGGGCCGGGCGAGTGGCCGAGCCGGCGGAGGCCTGAATTTCGTTAGAGCCGGTCCTATTGCAGGCCTGGCGGAAGCAATGACTTTCCCATCCGCGTAGAGGCAGCCGTTGACCCGGAAAGACCGCCTCCTGACTTCGGGTCCGACGAGCCCCCATCAAAACCAATGATGGGCAACCCATGTTCGCAACGCGAAGAGACCTGGAAGAACGAGTATGTAGGCCAGCGGAGCCAGCGCGAGGATAAGGAAGTTCTCTGTGAAGACGGCATCGGGATTGGCCCGACCATTCTTAATGGCCGTAATAAATCCAATCTTCTGCCATACAGAAAGTGACAGCGCCACTCCCAGATACGCCAGCGCATCCCATCGTTCCCGGGGCTGTTGCTCCAGGGAGGCCATGATGAATCCGCCCACAGAACCAAGAAACAGCCCCAGGAAAAACAGGACTCCCAGGATACCGAATTCGGACCAGGCTGTGCTTCCGGAGATTCCGGTTCCGAACAGAAAGTAAATTGCGAATCCGATCATCAGGCTGCCGGTTTCTATCAAGGCCTCATCCAGGAAAAAGGCCCACAGGGAGCCTTCGCTTTCGGATTGTTTAAAAGCAAGCACCAGAATTCGAACCAACGGCAGAGTAAGGAGCACCCAGTTGCGGCCCATGCCCTGCAGAATGATCGGAACGTAGATGTATATATTCATGGTGGCCAGAAGCCAGCCGCCGAAGATAATCCACGAAACGTACTGTGAATCCAGTTCCAGGGCAGACCAGGCGCCCAGAAATGGAAGGGCAGCTACGTAGCCGGCTTCAATCCATTGTACCCATTTTCTTTGCATTTATTGGTCTTCCAGGGTATTGCAGGGCAAAGCTATAGGCAATGGCTGCAGTCTACCACGTTTCTGGTCCAAGTTTAGACCTTCCCGGTCAGGTCCGTTGCGATCTTACCGGGTCGGGTGGCCCGCCGCGGTCATGCCGTTGGAAAGAATTTGGGTTGCTGGCTTTTCTGGCAAACCGGATTCTAAGCGATGCGGTCGACATTGGATGCATGATTGGATGATTCCACCTGAAGACAATAGAGCAGACGAGACCGCCCGCCCTTTCGGCAAGGAAAGTATTGCAGGGCTTATCCACCAGTTCACTGCAGAATTTTCGCGCGCAAAAGTGGACGTAGCCGTTGAGTCCTTTCTGGGAAGGTTCTTCCCTGAGCAATTCGACAAGAACGACTATTTCGTTCGAAGCGGGGATCTCTGCACGCGTCTGGGCTTTGTGACGGAAGGAGTGATCCGTGCTTTTCATTCAACAGATCAAGGAGAGGAATACACGAAAACAGTGTTTCAGGAAGGGCACTTTGTGGCCCCGCTGGCCGCGCTGACAACAGGGGAAGCCAGCCCTGTATCGCTGCAGGCACTAACGCCTGTAAAAATGCTGGTGGCCGACTATCGAGAATTGCAGAGCCTCCTTCACAACCATCATTGCCTGGAGCATTTCACGAGAATGGTGATTCAATGGGAATGGGTTAAAAAAGAGATTCGCGAGATTCGGCTCGTCACTTTAAGCGCGGAGGAGAGATACGATATCTTTCTGGAGGAGTATGCCGGACTCGAGAAGCGAATTCCCTGGTACTACATTGCATCATTTCTAGGTATAACGCCCGTAGCACTGAGCCGGATTCGCGGAAAAAAGCGCGAAAAACACTAACTTTTTTAATCCAGCTTAACCCAGGTTAACGAGTCGCTTCAGGATTCATGGGACACTTTCCTTGCATGTCGGTACCTACCGTCATGCAAGGAGATGAAAATGAAGATTTACGGAAATACAGCGCTAATTACCGGAGGTACCTCGGGAATTGGCCGGGCCCTGGCCGGCGCGCTTTACGCGGCCGGGAATCGCATCTTAATAACTGGACGGAACCCTGAGCGTCTCAATCAGACGCTATCGGAGTATCCCGACTGGCAAGGTCTTGCGGCAGATCTGCGCAATATCGACGACATTCAAAAAATAGCTGATTGGGCGCTTGGCTTTGAGGACCTGAATATACTGGTGAACAATGCTGGCATTCAATCGGAGATTAACTTTCTACGAGATAGCAGCGCACCTGGCCCCTTGCTGGATGAATTGAGGGTGAATCTGGAGGGGCCGATTCGTCTCATACAGGAGTGTTTGCCATCCCTCCTTTCGAAGGCAGAAGCGGCGATCATCAATGTGACTTCTGCCCTGGGAGAGGTCCCGCTTTCCAGATATCCAATCTACAGCGCATCCAAGGCTGCATTGTCGGCCTATAGCTATTGTCTGCGCACACAACTGGCAAACACCGCAGTTCAGGTCTTTGATGTGGTGCCCCCATTTACAGACACTCCCATGAATGAGCATCGTTCCGGTTCAAAAGTGCCTCCGGCGGTGGTTGCCGACGCTGTGCTCGTAGGTGTGAAAAAGAATCAAAGCACGATTCGCCCGGGTAAGGCGGCCCTTCTGCATAGGATTCACAGACTCTCTCCCGGACTGGCAACTCGATTGGTGGAGGCTGGATCATGAAGGAAAGTGCCGGCGATGGAACGATGAAACGAGACGAAATTCACTATGGAGAAAGAGAAATGAAAAGAGCAGAAGCGAATAAGAATACAAGAAATTCCACTGGAATTGTGCCTGAAGCTTCAAACAGGGAAAGTATGTTCAAACGGAGTGGTCTTCTCTTGAGCAGTCTTGCCCTGCTATTTCTGGGTGATTGCAAGTCCATTCACACGGAGGTAGAAATACAGGCCACCCCGGAAGAGGTTTGGACCGTGTTGAAGAAAAACGGCGCCTACGGGGAGTGGAACCCCTATCACGTCCGCGTAGAGGGGGATCTGATAGAGGGAAATACCATCCTGGTGGAGGTTCACAAACCGAACGGAAACCAGATCGTTCTGGAGCCAACTGTCCTGGTGGTTAATCCCAATCGAGAATTAACCTGGGGCGGAGGAATTCCGGGCCTCTTTACTGGTGAGCACGTTTTCGAAATCTTTCCTACAGATACCGGGGTTCTTCTTGTGCACCGCGAAGAGTTCAAGGGCATCTTTGTACCTTTTGCGGAACTCGATACGATAGAAGAAGGGTATCGCAAGATGAACGAAGCTCTAAAGAAGCGCGTGGAGGAAGGGCGCTAATTCCGAATCCGCAATCCGGAGTGATGGGGCATGGCAACAGCACACGGATTGCGGGTTGATCTCATTGGAGGCGAGAATCCACATATCTTGAAGAGCTAAAAAAATCTCGGAGGGCGTTCGCGCTCCATTGCGGGTTTAGCGTCAGCATGTTATGGCCCATCTTCGGCGCCAGAAGATGCTTCGTTTGCGAAGGCATTCGTGGCAGATGATACTCTTGCTGGAAGTCGTAACCGAATACGCTGCACTCGCTGCTAATCATCAGAAGCGGCCCTTTGTACGCGTTTACGCCTTCGGTAAGATCCATGGGAAATTTAGAAGGATCGTCCATTATGGGACTCAACAAAAAGTCAAAGGCGCGATAGCCGGCACGGCGAAAAGACCCTTCCGGAAGGGATTCGCCTTCGCACTGGTAGGGAGGGCCGGAGGCTCCCCCACCCA
>JAGRNE010000183.1 GCA_020440915.1 Leptospiraceae bacterium
ATATACTCGCGCATTCCCTGCATTGGCTGGATGAACTCGCCGAGCCGGGTGGCGCTCCATTCCGGAAGCGTAAAACGAAGATATGTCTGCCATACTAGCGGAACAAGCAATGTGGCCAGGATGATGGCCGACTTCTTGAAATCCAGTCGAATCAATTCGTACAATCCCAGAGGAAAGAGTAAAAACAGGGCCGGTTCCTTCGTAATCAAAGCCAGGCCGGCCAGAGCCCAGAACAGGAATATCTTCTCCTTCTGATAGGCCCAGTACGCGATGACAATGAGCGAAACCATAACGGCATCGCTCACAAGAAGATGATAGCTTCCCAGGGCAAAAGGAGAAAGTAGATAGAAAATGGCCAGATGGCTGCTTGTGCCCAGGATCTGACGAAGGCATAGATAGGCCCCGTATAGCAAGACCAGATTCCAGAAAAACATGCCAAAGAGGGCTGCATTGGGCCCCAGAAATCCGAAAAGTGCAATCAGAAGCGGATAACCTATCCGGGGAGCGCGATAGCTCGCATCGATCTCGCCATCTTTGTCCACGCCTTTGCTGGAAGGATAATCCAGACCGGCGCTAATGGAGCGGCTATAGAAATAAAAGATCTGACCGTCGTAGCCCGCGCCCAGGTCGCCTTCCAGACCGCCGTACAGAACCGCATTGGGCGGCACGTGCTGCGGATTGGCATCGGCGAATTCCTGGCCAAACCGAACCATCGAGGAGAAATTCATCTCGTATTTGTTTACGTGAAAATAGGTTACGCTTCCGTAAATTAGAAGGAAAATTGCCAGAGCAATCCATGGGCGATCCACCGCGCGAAGGGGACTGTACAGAGCATTCTGCCAGTGGACCAATTTTCCCGGTTCATGGGGCTCCTGGAAGTGAAGCTTCTTCCGATACAGATGCCTGGCAAATACCATGGCCTGCACCAGCACCTTCCGATTAAACGAAGAGGTGGAGAACTTATAGGTAATCGGAACTTCTTTGAAGCTGGCCCCATTTCGCACGGCCAGATAAAGACTTTCCATATGAAAGTCAAAAGCCCGGCTTTCCAGATCCGCCTCTGCGATAATAGAAAAGATCTTTCTGCTGTAGCGACGATATCCGGATGTGCAATCCTTGATCCCGGGCCCTTTAATATCCAGAAGGCCATCGCTCAAGCAGTAGTTCATCACCCGCGCCGCTTTCCAGGAGATCAATTTCCTGTACAAAGGCACGTTTTCGGTCTGATGTCTTCGCCCGATGACCAGGTCCTGCTCCCCGGCTTCCAGAAAAAGTGGCAGATCCGAAGGTAGATGCGACATTCCCGCATCCATGGTTATGACGTAATCGTAATTCTGTTGCACGGCGTATCGCATGCCGTCCTGGATTCCGCCAGGAATATGCGTATTGCTTTCGTGCCGAATGATGTGCAGAGTGCCGGTCTTACGACCGGCAAATTCGGATTTCAGTTCTGCGAGGATTTTCGGCGTGGCATCTTTGGAAGCGTCATCTACCACGCAGACATCGCAGTATTCGGCGGCACCTCGCACCACCTCTTCGATGGTGCTTTCTTCGTTGTAGGCAGGAATTACGATTAACGTTCTCAAGCCTTGACCTCGAACACGCTCCTGTTTTCTTCCACCCAGCGAATTAGCTTCTCCACTCCCTGCCGGGGCTTAATTTGAGGATCAAAGCCGAATTTGCGCGCTTCAGCAATGTCGCAGATAAAGTATCGCATATCTCCGGGTCGCTCGGTTTCCATACTAACTTCGATCTTTTTTCCCAGAATTTCGCCAATCAGCGCAATGCACTCCAGAAGAGAAATCTTATGGTCCGGTCCGCCGCCAATATTGTAGACCCCTGGCCGGGGATCCTGGAAGAATTTTAGATAGGAGTCCGCGCCGTCCGCCGCAAAGAGAATGTCGCGCGCCTGTTTTCCGGTGCCGAAAATTCGAATGGGCAGACCAAAGACGGCGCGAATTACGAAGTTGGCCACCCAGCCATGGTCTTCGCCGCCGAATTGTCGAGGTCCGTAAATGCCCGTGAAGCGAAAACTGGCGGACTTTATGCTGTACATATCATGAAATGAACGCACATAGTGCTCCGCGCTCATTTTAGAGGCATGCAGAGGACTGATTTCGCCCACCATCACCGGCTGGCTTTCCGGAATGGCCACAGGATCCCTCTCGTAGCTGGTCTCGGACTCGGTAAGTGTGTCGTTAATTTTGTTTCCGTACACATGAATGGAACTGGTATTTACCACGGGAATATTGTGCGCCCGTGCGGCCTGCATCACATTAAAGGTGCCGGTAACATTGGTAGTGAAATCGTGCTCCGGATCTTCCCAGGAGATGGTCATGGCCGGCTGAGCCGCAGTATGAACGATGTAATCGGCACCGGTGCTACGATCCATCAAATGCTCCAGGTTGCGGATGTCGCCCTTGACCATTTCCACTCCCAGATCTTTGAGGAAGTTCCAGTTGTAGTCCCGGGTGGCATCGGTGCCATACCCGGTGCGCTTGAGCTCGTATTTAGTCATGTTATCATAGCTGACAACTTCCCATCCTTCTTTGCGAAAATGTTCGCAAACATGCGATCCCAGAAATCCGCATCCACCTGTTACCAGTACTTTCATCTTTTTCTCCGCTCTTTATCCTTATTTAGCTCACAAATATTTACAATCGGACTGCTATCGGCTCCTACCAGTCCCCTTATTGCTGCGCCATTTTTCCGGGCAACATAGCTGCGAAGTGCCACTGAATCGTAAATTCCCTCCCTGGCCTGCCAGGGATCCGCGAAACTTCACTACACAACTCTACCAAACTTCTTCTTCAGTAACATCACCGTCAATTTCATAAGATCCACAAGGCCACGAATGTCCGCCGCGGCCTGATCCTTTACCGGCTTGAAATAGGTGACCGGCACCTCGATGCAACGAAACAGGGAACGCACTACCTCGGTCATCATCTCTGCAATGTACAGTGCGCCTTCTTCATGAAGGCGGGGTCGAATCTTCATGAAGGTATCTTTCCATATGCTGAAATAGCGGCAACCTGCATCGGTAAACCTGGGCTCCATTCCCCAGTAGAATACTTCGATCATCTTGCCCGCCATCAGGTTCACAATTCGACGCACCGTCTTGAGGTTCGCGCCCTGTTCGATCATCTGCCGCGTGGTGCGAGTGCCAATGGCCATGTCGCAGTCTTTCATGTATTCCATGAGCTTGGGCAGATCTTTGCTGCGAAAGGTTCCGTCCGCAGAGACAACAATGCACAGATCCCCACGTGCCTGCTCCAGCCCCCGCATGACCATGGCCCCTTCCTTTTCTCGCGGACCGTCAAATGTAACCACCCGGGCTCCGTGGGACTTCGCAATGTCCGCGGTGCGATCCGTGGAACCGGCATCGACAACGATGATTTCATCTACAGTGGATTTAAAATCGTTCAATACATCATCGATGGACTGTTCCCGATTGGATGCAGGAATAATGAGGCTCTTTTTGAAATGATGAAAACGTTCGTTGCGGATTTCGTACACCGCATGATGGAAATCCTGCAACGAATTGATGTTGAAATAAGCGCATTGGATTCGTGTAGCATATACCCGCGAAGTCTGGCGAGCCATGCCATCGATTACATCGGTAATCTCCACCACACCTGTGCGATCCGATGGAGGAGTGGCCCTGAACGCTTCAAAGAAGGCAGGAGTAAACAAATAGGTCCCCAGACCCAGAAGGCGATTGGCCGGATTCTCGGGCTTTTCAATGAGCTTGAGCACCCGGTCCCCATCCAGCTCCACCGAGTAATTTTTCTTAATATGTGATACGAGAGGAGTTTCCTTCACTGCTACGCTGGCGGCGAGGTTCTTGTGCTTCTTCCAGGTGTTCAGGATTTTCTGATGATCTGAATGATGGTAGAGCTCGTCGCCCAGTACGGTGACGAAGGGCCCGTGGATGCGATTCTCCAGAGAGGCCACATCGCTGGCCAGGCCTTTGCGAGTCCAGAAACTGGTTTCTATCTCCACGTCCGGATACAGTGGACGTACCCTTTCTACCTCGGCCATTACCTGTTCTGCCAGGTGCCCCACAATTACGTAAATGCGGCTCACCTTGAGCTTTCTGGCCAGAAGCTCGATGTTCCGCTCCAGAATGCTCTTCCCCTCAATCCGAAAAAGTGGCTTGGGAATAAAGGACGTCCTGGGATAGGATCGGGTACCTTTGCCGGCTGCCGCAATAACGCCTGTTTCTATCTTCTTCAAGACTCTGGTAGACTTCAAACCGGAACTTCAGGGTCAATCCAAAACCCCGGCGCCCGGGCACGGCCTTTTCTCCGTCCTCCCTACGCCTCCACTTCTTCTTTGATTTCGCCGGCCTGCTTCAAGCGTTCATGAATGGATTCCAGCTCTTCATAGGGCCAATCCTTGCACTGAAATTGAATCAGCCGACCGGCCCCTTCTGCTTTCCAGGAGTCGTTCCGCCCCGCTTCCGAAAGATGTGCTCCAACTCCCGACCCGGCCCGGATTTCCAGTCCAAACAGACTGTTTCCCCGGATGACTTCTTCATGAAAAAGGGAAAGGCACTGTGGCCTGGCGCACCGAATGGATTCTCGCCTATCCTGATCCAGATAGTCAATAACGACATTGGAGTCCTGGATTTCGATGGCAAGTATGAAGTAACTCATGCGTTTCTTTCGGAAGCGATAGTTGGCATAGGTGGCAATGGCAAACATCACTCCAGGGATGATCAGAAACCATTCGGAAGAAAGAGCGGCTCCGATGAAGAAGATCGCAGACAGAAAGGCGGTCCAACCAAGCACAAATCCATAACTGCCCTCCCATATCCGGCTTTGGAGACTTCGGCTCTTCACACGTCTGCTGTAGCTGGTTGCAGGGCCCGGCGCAGCCAATCCGGGAACGCTGGCCGCTTTGTCCGCCGATGGCGCTCCGGCATTCCGGAATGCTGTTGAAGGCCATAGCAAATAAACAGCCGCGAGGAAAAATAACATCCAGTGTCCGCTAAAGGCTCGCAACTCCATAAGCGTTTCGCCGTCTACTTCCGTCGCTTCTTTCATCATCGCTGCGCGACTCGGATCAAGCGGTATCCAGGCCAAAAACAGGAAGTTCACAATTCCATATAGCAGAGCGATGGCCAGTGGGACCAGAATCCATTTTGGTCGACCATTTACCAGAAATCGAATGGACGAAGACCGCATGGCCGCTGGAGCGCCGCGAAGTCGGGTGAAGAATACCAAAAAGGATCCTATGAATGCAAGGATGGCAAGCAGATGCATTGCGAAGCCCAGCCCCAGCCAGGGAAATACAGGTCCCAGTCCCATCGAGTTCAAGTGGATCCACAAACTGATTAGTGCAAGCAAAGCGATAAGACTGGTAAGCGCGCGAACCATCAGGGTGGTTCCGCTATTTTCTAAGCCATTACCTGCTGCGGACTGAGCCCCGCCGGCCAATGCCGGGTTCGGCCTGGAGATATGATCACGATCACTTTGTCTTTCCATACAGAACCTGCCCCAGCGTTCGTATTTCCTGACGCAGGGCTTCGTGGTCGATGGCATTGCGCAGAGTCGCCTGATCCACGGTATACAACTTCACCGCATCCTCTTTGCCTTTCGCTCGGAACCTACCGATGAGGCGAATCGGCGCCGAAGCGCTGGCTTGCGACGAAGCCTCCATACCTTGCAATCGATTTTTCGTGGACTCGTCGAATACCAGAGACCACCCTGCCTTTCGCGTGGCGCCTTCCAGTCGAGCCGCAGTATTTACGGTGTCGCCCAGAACCGTATAGTCCATGTGTACCGAAGATCCAATGTTACCCTCCAGAACTCGTCCGGTGGCAAGGCCCACACCGGCATGGAGCAAGCGCAATGGATTGTCCTTTTCCGCGCTTCGCTTTCGTAATTCGTCAAATTCCTGAAGCATAGCTATTGCGGCCTGCACCGCGCCACCGGCATTGTTCGCAGGCCAGTAGGCCATAATGCCGTCGCCTGTCAGTTTCGATACAATGCCCTGCTCTCGCTGGATGGCATTCAGAGCCGTATCGTAGAATCTGTGAAGCACCATGGTTGCAACATCCACAGGCCAGCTTTCAAAAATGGAAGTGGAACGGAACAGATCCACAAACATCACGGTCCTTTCTTCGTACCGAGCCTGAATCTGATCCGGAGAGCCTCCCATCTGAATTTCGCGAAGGACTCTCTGTGGTGTATATCGTTCCAGGGTTCGATGCGTGTTGGCCAGGGTGGAAAGCAGGTGGCGAATGGGACGCATCAGAGGGTCGGTGCTTTCGTCGAGCATGACGGTGCGCATTTCCCATTCTCCATATTTTCTTCGCTCGATATCCTCTTCGATCTCCAGGATGAAGACCCTGCTATGACGATCGTCCTTTTCGATTCTGGCAAAGCAGCGATCCACCGCTTCCTCCTCGCCCTCCAGAATCTGGTAGAAAATGTTTCGAAAACAGAAAAGGGCCCCGGTAAGGCCATCGCGCTTATTGTTACGAATAGAAACCTCGCTAATGGCATCCAGATCGTCCAGGCTTAGAGGCCGACTGAAATTCGAGATGTAGGTAATGCGCTTCATAACTCCAGATTTTTCTGGATAATTCGGACGTCAATTCCCGGGCATCCGTGGGTATGGAAAAAGAGCCGCCATACCAGGCGCCCGGGCTACCCGCCTTCATCGAACAGAGCGGGGAATACGCCGGACAAATTCAGGATAAGTGCGCGGTAGAAATGGGCGCCACAGGGCTCAAGAGATTGCTGACGAGTCTCTCGGAATGATGCAGAGATCCGCTCAATGTGAAAATAGGTGGAAGCAATATAGCGGAAGGAGTATGGTGGTTTGCATATCTCCTTGCGAATTCGGCGACGTATTCTGGAGTCAATCGCAACAGGCATGCTTCTTCCATGAATCATTTAGAAAAAGCAATTTCTGTGACGGCCCTGCTGGCGGCTCTTTTGCCCGTCCAGTGTCTGGACAAGGTATGCGACAAT
>JAGRNE010000184.1 GCA_020440915.1 Leptospiraceae bacterium
AAGCGATCCAGGGACAGAAATACCGATTCCAGGGCGGCCTCCGTGCGCGTAAAGGAGGCCATCACCGCATCGCCGATAGTCTTGATAATAATTCCTCCGGAGCCTTCGATGGCCTGAATTAGAATCTGGAAATGATCGCGCACAATATTGTAAGCCTGCACATCGCCCAGCTTCTCATACATTCGCGTGGAACCTGTAATGTCGGTAAAGAGGATCGTCACTCCTGATATCGTCATCTTCTCTCGTTCCGAAAGGGCATCGTTGCCAAAGATTTCCCGGAATTCAGGATAATGCATGATTTCAAGGCCTGTCAGATGCAGATCCAGGGATTCGAATGGAATTTCTTCGCTGAGCCGGTCCTCATGAATGATCAGTCCTGAAAGGGGCACCGTAGAATTCTCGGCTTTCAAATGGACATCACCCGCAGGTATCTTGATTTCCGGGGGATCGAACATTTGATTCTCGAGCTGACGAATGTGTAATTCGCTTTCGCCCGAGTCGTTTGTATCTTCTCTGCTCTGGCCTTCGGATGCTTCGGTCACTTCCATTTTGCCCATGGTCATGGTGATCGGGCAATAATAGCGGTAAGAACCCGGTTCGATGCGAAAATCCGCTTCCTCCGTTTCTCCGCGAGCCATGGACAGCTTTACCAGCGGTTTGAGCGCCGGCGGGGGCAAACAGAATGGCGGCAGATCCATAGACTCTATGGAGGGATGTAGCGAAAAAGTGACCTCCACTCTCTCTTTGAAGTCAACAGTAAACTCCACATCGCACATCTTACAATGTGACTGCCCGGAGGTTACTGCCAGCGAATCATACTCTGCAGTAATCATATTGCAATGAGGACAGTGCTGCTGCCAGTGAAGTTGAAAGACCGAATGCTGAGTGCCCTGAAGCAGAAGTCGGACCAGACCTTCCAGGGGAATACCCGTGGCATGGGAAATCCTGTAAGGATTCATTCGATGCCTTTCCTGGGCCTGGGAGTTCAAGAGCCAGCCATGGAGACTGCGAATATCCTCTTGCTGGGAGGGATGTTCTGCGATCAGTCGATCTATTACAGGCTTTAGCTTTTCTCTGGACTCTACTTCCATGATACCTCTGTATCGGCTCTTTCCCTATGGACTGTCAGCGCCGGAGCCACCGCCTTCCAAAAAACCGGAGCCCACTGTAGTGAGTGTTACGAGGGGGCCAACCTCTATTTCGAGAGTCTTGCTTCGTAGTTTCCCCGAAATTCCTTGCTTTTCCCATAATTTGAAAACTCTCTGTGGGAATGCGCAAACGTTCAGCGGCTTTACTTTCCCTGGCAATCCTGGCTCTGCTTCCTTTTTGTTCCCGAGCCGACGGAGAGCAGACGGTTCAGCTGGAAGACTGGCAATACAGTCGGGGATTACATGTTCCGGACGCCGAAGGGATAGAAGGCCTTTCCGGCCATACCACGAATAGCCCACCTGAATCGACTGTGGACTGGCAACCAATCGAGCTACCGGCTATTCTTTCCTCTCAAGAAGCTGGCCGCGATTACGCCGGTTGGATTACACTTCGACACACTTTGCCGGAGGGATTGAATGGTTCCCTCAACGAAAGGGATATAATGGCTCTGAATGCCGGCCGACTTCTGGATGTTTCTGTAGTATGTCTGAATACAAACTGCTTCGCACAGCTGGGCCAGGAGGAGCCCTACAGGCCGGGGGCAATGCGGCCCATGCTGCGAGGCATTCCATTGAAGAGTCTGGAAGCCCAGAACACATTGTACATCGCTTTGTATTCCAACGGACAGTACCCATTTCAATTCATGGATCCGGTAGAACTGGGGCATGCGAACGCCATATTTGCGGCGCACAGACAAAGAGAGATTATCGCTTTTGTCTTTCTGACAATCTATGTTGCCTGGGGCCTATACCATTTGTTACTATTTTCCCGACGTCCCCGCGATCGGTATAACCTCTACTTCGGTCTTGGATCGCTGCTGCTTTCGCTTTACTGGTTTACTGCAAATACTTCCAGCCGCGATGCGCTCTTTGCCGATCATGTGGAGCTTCATCGTAGAGTGGAGCATCTACTGCTGTTTTTGATCCCACCTTTCTTTCTGGCTTTTATTTCCGAGTTTTCGCACCAGAAGATCAGCCTGGCCACAAAAATCTACGGAGGCTATTGCCTGCTTACTTCAGCGCTGGTAGCCGTGGTTCCTCTGGGAATCATGCGCACGATTCGTGATGTCTGGTATGCAATGCTGGGCGTGGCCTTCCTTTACATCTTTTACTTTATCATTCGCGAAATTCGACGGGGGAATAAAGAAGCTTACTTCCTGGCTGGCGCCGTTCTGATTGTTGTCCTTTCCTTCAGTCATGACATTCTGCAGTCCAAAGACCTGCTGCATACGCCCAAGATAGCCAGCTATGCCTTCGTGGTTCTGGTAAGCGGTCTGGCCGCCCTCATGGCCAGTCGTTTCATGCGAGTGACCAACCAGGTGGAGGAATTAAACAGGGACCTGGATCAAAAGGTAAAGGATCGCACAATTGAACTGCAGGAAACCATGGAAAGTCTGCAAAGCCTGAAAGAACAACAGGATGGCGACTACTACCTTACCTCTTTGATTCTGGGACCTATTGGCGGAGACCTTGTGCGATCCGGAAACGATGTCTCCATACTCATTGAGCAGAAGAAGAAATTCGATTTTCGTAACCACTCCTCTGAGATCGGGGGCGACATCTGCGTGGCCGATCGAATAAAACTGGGCCAGCGAAATTACAGGGTGCTCATGAATGGCGACGCAATGGGCAAATCCCTCCAGGGGGCAGGCGGCGCCATGGTTCTGGGTACTGTCTTTCGAAGCACCCTTGCCCGAAACCGTTTGCTGGAGGATGCATCAGAAACCAGTCCGGAACACTGGCTGCGTCAGACCTATATAGAACTGGAAACGGTCTTTCGTCCTTTTGACGGAAGTATGATGGCTTCCTTTCTGCTGGCTCTGGTAGAGGAGGAAACAGGCTTTACCTATCTGCTGAACGCGGAGCATCCCTGGGCTGTACTCTACAGAAATGGAGAGGCTCGCTTCCTGGAAACGGACTCCAATCTGCGAAAGATTGGAGTCACCATGGAGAGCCAGGTCCAGGACTTTCGCATCGACACCTTTCGTCTGCATCCCGGAGACACTCTGATTCTCGGATCCGACGGAAGGGACGATCTCTGGCTAAAAGGCGAGGAGAGAACTCTGAATGCCGACGAAACCCTGTTCCTGCATCATTGCGAGAATGCAGAGGGAGAAATCTCCGCCATCGTTCGAGAAGTGAAGAAACATGGAGCGCTGAGCGATGATCTTTCCCTTCTTACGTTTCGATATTCCGGAAGCATGCAGCCTCCAGTGGAGGACGATCTGTATGAACTTCTGAAATCCCTGGAGAACACCGAGAACGATGAACTCCTGCACCGGGCCGTTGAGAAGGCGGAGGAACTGGAAAAAGGAGGCGCAGAAACCGAGGAGTCATTGTATCGAATGGCTGCGGTTTACCATCTGGCTTCGAAAAGAAAGCCTTCCCGGGAGTATATGGAAAAGGCCATCCAGCAATCCGAACGCCTTTTCTTTCGCAATCCCGACCATAGTCGAAATCTCATGCTTCTGGTGCATCTGTATGAGCGTACAGGACGGCCAGACAGAGCGGCAGCCTTGATAGAGCATCTCCAGAGACTTCGTCCGGACGATCGTCGCGTACAGGCTTTACAGGAAAGGATTGGCTAATGCGAAGCAATAGAACTTTTTCTTGCCTCTGCCAGGTACCAATGCACTTTCGTATTATGAAAGCTGCCAGTACATCATTCTTTCTCCTTGTTTTTCTCCTGATTTCCTGCGGTGAGTCGCCTCATAAATCCGGCCAAGATCTGCAAAAAGCCGGCTATGAGGCTATCTCAATTTCGCGGGAAGGCGCATCCGGTTTTCCGGGAGACTCCCTGAAAACATTCTCCAATTTCAAGACCGATCTTGCGAAGAAACTGACTACAGCATTACGTGAAAAGGGGGCTCCGGGCGCCATTGAGGTTTGCAGCATGGCTTCTCCCGAAGCGGAAAAAGCACACAGCGGAAATGCCAGCGTGTATCGTATTTCTGATCGTCCCCGGAACCCGGACCATGCGCCGGACGAATTCGAAATGGCAGTAATCCAGATGTGGAAATCAAGGAAGTCCGAAGGCAAGGAGATCGGCCCGGTGCACTTCCAGAGCGAAAAGCATGAATACGTAATGAGCCCCATCCCATTGCATGCCGATTTCTGCCTGCAATGCCATGGTTCGGCAGAGGAGATACAGCCCGCAACCAGCCAGGCCATCGCCGAGTTGTATCCAGAAGATCAGGCCACCGGTTACAAGAAAGGCGAGCTCAGAGGCGCTTTTGTTGCCCGAAGGGCCTTACAATAGTAGGCTTCCTGTATCTATGATTGAAGGGAATTATTTTAACGACAATTCGGATCTTCAGCTCCACTTTCGCACTATTCGTTGGAAGGAAATTGTGGAAGCCTATGAAGCGGATTTTTTCGATAACCGCCGATTTCAAGAAACCGGCGACGATCGCTTCTCCATGGCTCCGGGCAGCCTGGAAGACGCGATGGATTTTTATCGTTCCATTCTGGAAAGCGCCGGCGAATTCGCTGGCAAGAAGATTGCTCCGCACGTAGCGGAGCTGGATCGGCAGGGGTTAAGTTTCAAAGCCGGACGCGTAGAGTTTCCCCCCCGGCTTCTGGAAATCGTAGAAGAAGCGCGACAGGCCGGTCTGCAGCCCACAGGTCTTTCTCGCGAATATGGCGGTCTGGGATTGCCCTGGACCGTACGGGCATTCTTTACCGAGATGATGTACCGTGTGGATGCCGCTCTGACCATAGCCATCGGATGCATTAATCTGGCGGAAATCATCGAAAGAAATGCGGAGCCCTCCATGCGCGAGCGCTGGATTCCGGCTCTGGCCGGAGGAGAATTTGCCTGCGCCATGGGCCTTTCCGAGCCGGATCATGGGTCCGATCTTCCGGGACTTCGCACAAAAGCTCGGCCCGCCAGCGAAGAAGAAAAAAAGCATTTTGCCGAATTTGCGGGGGAAGAGTCTGAACGCCTTTACATTCTGGAAGGTACCAAGCGATTCATTTCCCAGGGGTGTGGAACAGGCGATAAACCTGCCATACTGCTGCTGCTTGCTCGCACTGGATCCCCGGAGAGCGGCGCCAGGGGCTTGAGTTTTTTTCTGGTGAACAGCAACTACGCAAAAGTGGCAGGCATCGAAAAGAAGATGGGATTGCACGCTTCGCCCACCTGCGAAATCGTTCTGGAACAGACGCCCGGCCTCCTTATTGGCGAGCCCGGATTGGGCTTGATACGTTATACCATGGGAATGCTGAACGGTGCGCGAATGGGTATTACCCAGCAGTCGGTAGGACTGTCCACCGCAGCCTTTGAGGAGGCCCGAAAGTACGCAAACGAGCGTACTCAGTTTAGACGCACTCTCAGCGAAATCCCGGCGGTAGCCCAGATGCTCGAAGATATGGAGTCGCAGATTCAGGCAATGCGTTGTCTGCAGTTTGAAGGGGCCAGGGCCATGGATCTGTACTACTGGAGAGGAGACCACTTGCGTCGCCAGGGCGGCACCGAAAAGGATATAAAGGGCGATACCATCATCCGCTACTGGGAGAAGCTGGCCTCCATACTAACTCCTATTTCCAAGTTTTACTGTTCCGAGAGTTGCGTGGCCATTACCGGAAAAGCTGTACAGATTCACGGAGGGGCCGGCTTTACCGAGGATTACGACGTGGCCCGTATGTATCGCGACTCCAGGATCGTTACCATCTACGATGGAACGTCCCAGATTCAGGTCAATGCGGCCATCGGTGGCATTCTAAATGGCATGGGGCCCCAGGGCTTCCTGCGCGAATACATGGACTGCGAATGGGATCATTTCGACTCTGCTGAAACAGGAACTCTGGACGAAATGCGAAATCTCTTTGATGCCAGCGTCGTTGCCTTTCGGCAGTTGGCTTCGGAAGAGAGAGAGCGAAGGGCCCATCTCCTGGTCGAAGGAGCCGCACGCCTCCTTTGCAGCATGCTCTATTATCGATCGACATTGAGGTTACAGGATGAGGAACGCCGCCAGCGGTTGGACCTCTGTATGAACTACCAGAACGACTGTCTTGCCTTTATGGCCGGGCTACAAAAGAGGCTTTCGTTCGGACAATAATGCGGCCCGCCGCATCATATCGAAATTCATGAGGAAGAAGGCCCCGGGCGCATTGCCTTCGTAGCACGGAATGAACAAACTCTCCAAGACTCTCTTTCTGCTCCTGGTCATCCTGCTTTTGATTTCTGTAGTGGCCTGCCCGGATGGTTCCGGGCCGCAGGGCCTGCCCGGGACCTACTCCCTGGAAGGTACAAATCCGGACGGATCGCCTTATCGAGGCACGGTAACCATAAAGCAGGAAGAGGAGTCCTATTCCGTTGAATGGAACATTGCAGGCCAGAAAACTACAGGAAGCGGACAGCTAGATGGAGAGACGCTGACTGTGGATTGGGGTCAGCAGTCGCCAATGATCTACCAGATTCAAGAAGAGGGCGCACGGCTACACGGAACCTGGGCCGGAGGGCAGGGATCGGAAACTCTAACCAGGCAATCGCCCGCAACCGATGAGCAACCCGAAGAGTAATCGGTAAAATGGGAAGGATCAGCGGCCTCCATGTCGGCGGCCATCCGTACATGAAAAAGGCCGCTTTCGCGGCCTTTTCGAAATGAAGAATGTGGGCGATGACAGGATCGAACTGCCGACATCTTGCTTGTAAGGCAAGCGCTCTCCCAGCTGAGCTAATCGCCCGTTATTTCAGGATGCAGAAGCTTGAGAGGCTCCTCCGTTCAGG
>JAGRNE010000185.1 GCA_020440915.1 Leptospiraceae bacterium
TTTCGGCCCTGGCGGCCATCAGGTAAGAGGATTCCTTTTGTGGAATAAGCTGAAATCGAATCACTTTTTTTCCGGTGTCGTTGGCGGCTTCGCCGGTCGAGGTCTCGGAACCGGGAGCAGCTCTGGATGCAGCCTCCAGTTCGACCTCGAAAGACAAACCGTTCTTGTCTGCGGCCGCCTTTAGTGAGCGAACACGATGATACTGATTTCCTTTGATCCGAAGCGAAAGACCTGTGGAGGTGTCGAACTGCTGCGCAACCGAAAACCTCTGCGCACTTTCGGCATCTTCGTTACGATCAGTGGCAGGGGAATCCTCGGTATTGGCCACTTCTTCGTCGTCTTTATCGGCCTCCTCCTGGTCCGTATCTTCCGAGCTCGAAGGTCCCATAGGGATAGCGTAATACTCCGTCTCCTGCAGCAGGGAGCTGGCCACCTTCTCTCGATAAAGCGGCAGGTTTTGAGAATTGAAAGCCTAAGCCAGCCCCTGGTTATTCTTGGCCAGGAAAGGAAATTCATGACCAAAGTCATTCAGGCTTTCGGCGAATCGTTCCCTGGAATAACCGGCAAGAAAATCCAGAAATTCGATCTGCCCTTTATCCAGCATATTGGTCTTTCCGATGTCCGGATGGTTCAGGTCCGGCTTTCCGTTCTCATCCAGAATGGAAGCCAGTCTGCGAATCTTTTGGTAATCGCGATGATTGTTAAAGAAAGGGCGAAAGCCGGGTTGCCATCTTTTTCGTAGCGACTGGCGGTGAGATAATACCAGGAGGCGATCTTTCTTTCTTGCTCCGCCGCAGGCAGCGCGTCCAGATACATCTGGATAGCGTTTTCTGCCAGCTTATACCTTGCAACAGTGGGGATCTCTTGCTTTTCCGGGCTCTGGAGCCAACTCTGCAGAGAGTCCAATTCTTCGGAGGCATAGGCCGGGACCAGGATAAACGGTCTGGCCCTGCGATGTTCTTTCGAATAGGATACCGTTTCATCGCCTTTGGACGAAAGCTTCATGGATAAGCTGACCGGCACATAGGCGCTACTTCCATTGCACTTCAGCTCCGGTACACATTTCAATTGAATGTACTGGTAGTATTCGTCCCGGTATTCTATGTCCAGGAAACCCTCAACTGGCAATTCCCGGATCTGATTTGCATTCCAGACGATCATGTCCTCCTTAAGAGGTTCGGCCACGATCTGTGTGGGAACCGAAGGATCGATGAGGCGAAGATTCATCGCATAGTCAGGTTCTTTAAAGGTCTCGCGCTTGCACTGCGTCAGCAGGGAAAGCAGGATTAATGCAAGTAGAATGGGGCGGCTGGGATTCATGGCGCAGGATCATAGACACATGGTTCCCGTCAAAGGTTTATCTCTACAAAGTGTTTTTTTGCATCTGTCCGAGTCTGCTGTCGCGACGCCGCAATGGGAATTCTTTTCAGCCCGAAGACGCGGCCGGAAAGGCCCGGCCACGCCTATTAAGCCAGGACTGGAATCATTTAAGCTTTTTCAGCGCTTCTTTGTCGTATTTCGCAAAGACTGCCTGAATCAGGCCAAAGACTTCTTCGTGGGTATCGTCAAGGCCACGGCGCAGCCAGAAGGCGGCCGCATGGCCTGCATCGAAGTTCCAGCTATACTGATCAAAGGTTTCGGAGGCGTAGTGGTCGTTGAGCTGCGAATCTTCCAAAAGGTAGTGCTTCATATCCACCCGGGCTTCATCGCTGGCATCCCGATATTGCTGCAGCAATTCTTTGTATTTGCCTTTGTTTTTCATTTCCAGGTAGGCGAATGCCAGGATGCGGGCATTTCGTTTGAGGGAGACATCGTAGAGTCTTTGAAAGTCCGTTCCCGGAGCAAAGGTGATGGAAGGCTCTGGAATCAGGTTGCGGAGCCAGACGATTAGCTTTGGATTGTAATAGTTAATGTCTTCTCGAAAATGCTGTTCTCCCTGCTTATCCTGGTAAACCGGAATTCCAGAAAGGGAAGACAGGCCGGAAAATATATCCGGCGCTTCCGAGCTGGCATAGGAAGCATAGGTATTTATGCATTCCGGCAGTCCGCTGTACCGAATGTGCTGCGCGCCGCCCAGAAATTCTCCCAGGATCTTTTCGCCGACCTGGATGTTGTCATCCTTTGTAGCCCACATCCATTCCGGATCTTCTTTGAGCAATGCGCATCTAAACAGGAACGCTAATTCCCTCTGGTTTAGCAGTCCAGCATCCGAAGGGGCGGAGACCAGGGTAGCTGTCCCGAGGGTGAGAATGGAGAAAAGGAAAGCCGCCCACACCTTGTAGCGACGTGCCGGCCTGGAGTAATGTTGCATGCGGATGAGACCGGGTCTGGCCAGATCTTGTTCAAGCGATTTTTCCGAAATGCGAAAACATTGGACCGATTTGCGAAAGGGCAGGGCTCATTTCTTGCGGGACCTGGATTTCTTTGCCCCGCCATTGTGCTCTTCTATGAATTCTGCAAGGATGGCATTGATGGTAGCGGGATCCTTTCGGTGGATCCAATGAGGGCCGTCCAGGTGTATCTCCCTGTAGTTTGGCCCCGCCAGCAGCTTTTGCTGACCGTGGTACAATTCCGTGGACACAAACAGGTCCCCGGCTGGAATGATCTGTTGTGTAGGAATCTTCGGAGGCTGCGGTCGTCGGGGCGTTCTTCTTAGTAGTTGTCTGTAAAGGTTAACGCTGCCGGTGGTGATTCGGGCAAATTCCTCTTTGGATTTCAGAATAAGGGGATCATTCTGATCCATGCCGCCTTTGCGAAGCAGGCCACTGCGAAGACTCGGCGAAAGCGCCCGAATGCTTGCTTCGGGCAGGAACGGAATCTGAAAGTACCAGACATACCAGGACTTCAAAAGCTGTCGTGCCAGGGGGCCCAGGCCAAAGGTCTTCAGTTTATTCAGGATGTATGTGCGAATGGTCCCTGGATGCGGTGCTGACATGCCCTGGTAGCTGAGCAAGTTTGCGCTCAGCTCCGGGTCTGTGGCATAGCACCATCCAATCATGCCACCCCAATCATGCCCCACAAGGTGAACCTTCTGCACTCCCAGAAATTCAATAGCCCGACTGATGTCCGGAAGGATATTCTGCACCGCATAGCTCCTGCCGGGGCGGGGGCGATCGCTTCGACCAACACCTCGCATCTCAAGTGCGGCCACGGTGTAGCGCTTACCCAATTCCTCGAGCTGAAAGCTCCAGGTATCGTGGTCATCGGGAAAGCCATGAAGAAATAGCACCGTGCTGCGGGGCCGCGCCGGGGAATGATGCTTCAGAAGAAGCTTCAAGCCGTCGGATTCGATATAAGATTCCTGAAAGCGCATGAGCCCATGCGAATCAGCGTCCATCAATGAGTCATTAGATTTTTTCTGCGGACAAACAACTGCCTCGAAGCGGCCCCTGGCGGAAGTCGTCGAATGCGCAGGAGGGGCGCCTGGTCAGGTTCAGAATCTTGCGAACTGGCCGGATCAACGGAGGGCGGCCGGCTAGACAATGGGGGTGCTTTGTCAATCGGTTTCGGGTCACAACTGCCGGGTTCGACTTATTGGCTGTTGAGGGGCTTAAGCCGAACTTCGCACCGGGTAGATTTTCGCTATCAGTTCCATATCGATTGTCAACATCATTCCGGAAGTTCGAATTAAGAACGAAACGATACAATAATGCGCCCCAGCCGCCAGCGGGGCCGTATCCTACAATTGAGCCGATCTATGCCAATCATTTTCACCACGTGCCACTTATGGCACCAAACGACCTAAAGTGCGACCCCGTCCGGAGTCAGCGGTATCCCTTTGACAGACCAGAGGCGTCGGCGGTCCGGGCCTACAGAAGCCTGGTAGCTCTGATGAATTGTGATAAAGACTTTCAGGACCCGGGAGTGGAACTCTCGGAATGTGCCCGGGTGCAAAGGTCTGACACTCTCCTTTTTAAGTAAATATATTTACTTGCGAAAAGCGCCAGCACAGAATGGAATGGTGCTATGAGTTCTCAAAAAGGTAGAGGAGTTTCCTACTGGGTAGGAGTAGCTTCGCTGGATCATGTTCGCGTAGGGGCTGAAGCGGGGTTCTGCCAATTCTGTCACGGTAAGCCGGGGCCGGTGAATCGACTGCAGGCGGGAGACTGGATCGTTTATTACTCTCCCAGGGAATCCATGCGAACAGGGAAACCCGTGCAGGCGTTTACAGCTATCGGACAGGTTTGCGGGGAGAAAGCCTACCAGGCTCAGATGTCCGGTTTCGCACCGTTTCGCAAAGATGTGCGATTTGTGGAGGCGAAGGACGCTTCCATTCATCCTATGCTGCAGCAGCTCTCATTTACTCGAGGAAGAAAGAGCTGGGGAATGATGTTTCGCAGCGGGTTTTTTCAGATTTCCGTGGCTGATTTCTATTGCATCGCGGAGGCCATGGGGGTGGAGAACCGAATTGGCAACGCCTCCTGAATTTAGATCCGAATTCGAAGGTCCAGGCGATAGTCCTGGATATCTGATGTGGCAGATCAGCCGGGCCTGGCAGAGGGGGCAGGATCGTGTGCTCAGAGAATTCGAACTCACCCAGATGCAATTTGCCGTGCTTGCGCACCTGGTATATCTGCTCTGTGAAAAGGAACCAGTTTCGCAACAGGACCTCGCGGATTACGCAGGAATCGAAAAGATGCAGATGTCGCAGGTTCTCAAGCTCATGGAGTCCAGGGACCTAATCCAACGAAAAAGGCAGCCGGGGATGGGGCGGGCTCTGGCTGTGGTTCCCACTACTAAAGGTAGACAGAAACTCAAGAAAGCTCTGCCGGCCGTAGAAGCCTTCGATCTCGAATTCTTCTATGGACAGGATCGGAATGCGGACCTCAATAGACTCGCCGGCCTGCTGAATCCTGATCTGTGAAGCCGGGCGTGGCCGGGGGGGGGGCGTACCGTATCGAGATCCCGGCGAGTTGTCAATCAGATCACTTTGCTGCCCGATGGGCGCCTTAAACCCGGTGTGGCGCTTTAATGCGAACCGATCTGAGCGCCCATCGGTGAACTCCTATGCGCACCACCAGTTGGCTCGATCTCAATGGAAGGAAGGCCCATCGGTCTCCAGCGTAAGCTGGAACAGGTCGAATCGCGGCCGCAAGATCAGGAGGTTCGGCGGTTCAAGCTGTACATTTTCATCATGCCTTTTCCCGGAACATCCACGCTGCTTCGCTCTTCGCAGGCATAATGATCCAGAACCAGTTCATAGGTCTTTTCGGAGATGTTGATCTGACCTGGCGCGGAGAATCGTTCCATGCGGCTGGCCGTGTTTACGGTATCCCCCCAGATATCGTAGGCGAACTTATAGGTGCCAATGACTCCTGCGGTTACCGGTCCGCTATGCAAACCTATGCGAAAGTTCCAGACCTGACGGTGAGCCAACTCCATCCGCGATCTGTAAGCCTGCATCCATGCGGCAATTTCCAGAGCGGCTTCGCAGGCCAGATACGCATGGTCCGGCCTGGATTCCGGGATTCCTGCGGCAGCCATATAGGAATCGCCTATGGTCTTTAGCTTTTCCAGCTGATTGCGATGCGTAATTTCGTCGAAAGCGGAAAAGCATTTATGTAATTCCGTGACCAGCTCATTGGGATGCCAGCGTTCGCTTATGCGAGTGAAATCCACGAAGTCAACAAAGAGAACTGTAACCATGGCATGGTACTGCGGCTGCACCTGGCCCTTTTCCCGCAGTTCGGTAGCCACGGCCTGGGGCAGGATGTTTCGCAGCAGTTCGTCAGACCGGTCCCGGGCTTTTTCCAGATCCAGGGTCCGTTGCTGAACTTTTTCATCCAGTTCTCTGGTAAGGGTTTCGGCAGTGCGAAAGGCTATGGCAAATCGGCGGCTGAGCAGAAAGGCCTGGGAAAAGAAGAAGAGGAAAACGCCAAAGGGCACAAGAAACGTAGATTCGATCATTCGCAGGGAGAACAGAATATCGTTTATGAGCGTCGCTGCCAGAAAGAGGATTCCTACCAGAAAACTCCGAGCCGTATCTCTGTTTCGAGTGACAGCAACTATGATAATGCCCAGACCATAGATCATGGTCAGAGCAGTCACGGCCTGAAAAAATATCAGGGACCGGGTATAGATCCCGATGGGAAGTGCCAGAACTACGATTGCGAAAGCCGCGCAAAGAGCATAGATTCCTTCGCTCAGGTAGGGTATGCGCTCCCGGGGATAGAGAGAATGCAAGAAGAGCAGAAATGGCACCGGTGCCAGATAATAGGTCAGGTATTCCAGAGCTGTTGAGATATGCCAGTTTATGGGAAAGAAGCGAAAGGCTTGGCCTTCCCCTGTGACCATCAGGCGAATTACGATCAGGATGCAGAATAGAGAGAAATACAGCGGGGAGCGATCCTCCCTTCGCATGGCATACATGCCCAGGTGATAGAGGGCCATAAGAGCAAGGGCCCCTACAAGAAAGGCAGCGAAGAAATTGTTCTCTTCGGCGATGCGAGCGATCAGGGATTCGCTTCCCAGAAGGATCGTATCGCGCAGGCCGGGGCGGGGATACACGTCGTTTGCCATATGCAAGACCAGCGTGTTTTCCGCCCGTGCATTCAGTCGGAGAGTTCGGGGTGCATAGTAAACAGGACGACTGCCTCCGAGTTCGACATTGAGATACCCGTTTCTAGCCACTTCGTT
This sequence comes from Leptospiraceae bacterium, assembly GCA_020440915.1. Lineage (GTDB taxonomy): Bacteria > Spirochaetota > Leptospiria > Leptospirales > Leptonemataceae > UBA3465. The sequence goes on from JAGRNE010000185.1 coordinate 6,637, forward strand.
TCCGTTCCAGAACAGCACAAAGGCGGTATCCATGGCTGGAAGCCGCAGAGCAATTTTTTCGATGTTTGGATCCAGTCGCAAGAAAAGCCAGAACGATGCTTTGCCGCGTTCGGGATAGCCCGCATCGACTCCCGGTGTCTTTTGGGATGGTTTGTAATCGGTCCAGTGACTGGGCACCGGGACGATTTGGATTTGCCCGGATTCGGAGGACGGCGGATTGGCCGGATCCACCCATTGATT
>JAGRNE010000186.1 GCA_020440915.1 Leptospiraceae bacterium
GATTTTGGCCGGATCAGTGGTTGCATAGTTGAGTCGATTCTTCTGGACGAATTGGGCTATTGCCTTTTCGGCTTCTTTAACGTCCAGGGAGCCCTGGTTCTCCGTCAGAAGTCTTGCCAGTATGAAGTGTGGCTGAATGCGAAAGTTCCTCCGCCAGGAGTTCAAAATGGCGTCGGAAATGGCCGTGGTGGGATCGCTATTCTTAATATGATTGCTCACCAATATCGGTCTGCCAAAGTCCAGGTAGACTTTTCGGCGACGATGAACAAAGCGCATGAAGCTGGTATTCGCTTCCAGGTTATTGAATTCCAGATCTTCGGGTATCCATCGATGGCTGATGGCCATGGGCACCACAATGATCTCCTGGCCGGAGCTTCGGAAGGCGTCCACGGCGGTGGACAGCAATCCGGTCTTGATTCCCTGAAAAGATCCAGTGCGGCTTCGCGTACCTTCAGGATATGCCAGAGCCGGAATCCCCGCTTCGAGCATGAGAATGGAATACTGGGTCAGGGTTTCCAGATATAGAATGTTTCGAGTGTTTTCCCGGTCCACAGAGTAGGCGCCCATGGATTTCAGAAACTTGCCCCAAATAGGATTGCTCATCAGAATACTGGCCGCCGCGAATCGCGGTAGCGGAAGGCGGCTCAAATACAGAGCGTATGCCAGTTCTACCGAATCGATATGTGTCTTATGGGTGGGGGCATAGAAAACCGGATAGTAGTTCGCCAGCCTTCGAATTTCTGCTACCGGTCCTCCAATCACCGGAGCAACCGATCCGCGCTTGAATCCGCCCAGGATGAAGCGAAAAGGAGCTATTAGATTCATCAGAGTCCCGCGAATCACCGGAACATAACTATCCGCAATATTGGAAACGTAGAACTCTACAATTCGATCAAGGTGCAGAGTTTCGCTTTCTTCCGGCGAAGAGGCCAGCCCTTTCCAGAGCTCCAGTTCCTTGCGGAAGTTGGCGGCGTCGTTCTTGAGTCTTCGTCGCTCAGCTTTTTGGATTCGCTTTTCCAGAGAAGAGATAATGTGCCCGGTTTGCTTCTTTATGCGAGCCTGCATACCCCTGGTGCTGGAGATTTCGCGCAGAATCCTTTCTTGCAGAGCCTGACCCAGCGCTTTTCCTGAGGTTACCAGATCCAATCTTGCGCGCTTCTTTGTCACCGGTATGGCGGATTCGGTGGCAAGGCCGGTTAGTTGATCGATGAAGGCATTGGGCGACTGGCGCCGAGAAAGAATATCGAAGAGCGACTGAAACAAAGGCAGATCAACGTTTTTCTCTTTTGCTATTTCCAGCACAGTGCTGATGGTAAGGCCGCCTTCATGAAGCTCCCGACTCTGATGCACTTCCTTTTCAATGAAGCGACCGGGAAACAGAAGTAGCTCGATACGCTCCAGAAAGTCCGGCTCTATTTCTCCGGATTGGATTCGCTCCATGAACCGACGTCCATAACTTCGGTTCCGGCTGTCTGGACTAAATGCATTGGCCACCAGATCGGATAAGCCCGCCCGGCCGAGCAGGGTTTCCGGTCGCGCTCCCAGGGCAGCTCCCAGCCGCATGATCTCATTAAATCCCCGGCCCACCAGTTCGCCTTTAAATGAGCTACCTGCATCCGGGAGAAAGTCGGACATGCCGCTAATGATTGCCACTGGATTCTTGAGTATGCCCCCCAGTTCAACGCCAACCATGTCCTTGCTTCTTTCCCAGTGAAGGTGGGGCGCTTCGAAGAGCCTTTCAATTAAGGTTTGCATCTCCGCCTCGGCGCTTCCCAGAGCGAAGAAACAATGTCGCTGGGCATGCAGGTCGGCCAGCAGGCTGGGACCGGTAGCCACGGCGACGTGAGCCTTTAATTGGTATGCATTTAAGGTTTTTACCAGAAACTCACTGAACGTGGCCACCTGGTATTTCCTTCTTCCAAGAGCGGAAAGGAAACCTTTGGAGAACGTGACCACCGCATGCTGATTTGTGCGGTTCAGATGAGTAACTACGTGTTCATGGACCTCTTCGAATTGGCGGGCCGGTACCACCGATGCGATGAAATGCGAGCCCTGTTGAAATAGCCGGTAGCCGCTAATGATCTTAACGTTGGAAGGAATTTCGAAATCTAGATTTAGAAGCCGGATATGCTTTCGCCCGGACCACTGGGTAGCCATGGCGGATTCCGGAAGCCAGAGTAGCACTCGCTCAACGTTTTTGGCCAGAATAGCGGCCAGCATCAAGCCCATGGGGCCGCCGCCCATCACGGTATAGTGATCATAGCTTGCAGGTATGTGTTGGGAAATTTCTTCGCTCATTTTAGCCCATCGGGGCCTTCTTCTACCTGCGCCACCTCGCCGGACTGGTATTTCTTGCGAGCATAGGCAATCTGCTTGTAGAACATGGCCATCGGATCGTCTACATATTCCTTCTGAATGGTGTACCTGTCCATAATTCCAGTAAATTTTGCCATTAAATCTACAGGAGCCGCATCTACAGTCAGTATCAGCTGGTATTGCGCCTCCCGCAGTCTGGCCTCCAGGTAGGGACTGTAGTAGCCCATGGGGTAGGCGAATGCCCAGATTTTATGGCCCGGTAGATGTTGCTCCAGAATATCCCGGGAAACCACCACTTCCTGGTGCACCCTTTCGGCGAACTGTTCCGGGCTCTCTCCCCTCCGGGGCTGATGGAAGGCTGTATGGGTATGGGAATGATTCTGAACGTCGAACCCTTCGGCCAGCAGGCGCTTCAGATCCTCCCAGGCCATACCGCCCCGCGGATGGTTGTTGATGTCTCGGGTGTATACGAAGAAAGTAGCCGGATAGTCGTACTCCCGGAGAATGGGAGCGGCCACTCTTGCAATGTTTTCAAAGTCATCGTCGATGGTAATGGCCATGGTGGGCTGATCCATGAGCTGATTGTTTCGAGCTGCTTCCATTACCCGATGAAGAGGCCATACGCGGATGTTCTCTTTCTTGAGAATATCCAGGTAATTGCGGAATTCCTTGATGCTCACCGAATACGGTCCGGCGCCGTTCACATCATGAAAGCACAGGATGGGAACCAGATTGTAGCCCAACCTTTGCTGCTTCTCTCCGTCCAGGAGTCGCTTCCAGAGCGGCGGTTCACCGGAGAGCAGGGTTGCCGCCACCAGGCAGAGCAAGAAGACCGGCAATGAAATAAGAACCCTTTTGCGCATCATGAGGATTATCGGTTCCTGATTCGTGCAAAATCAAAACGCAATTCTTTTCTTGTTTCGCTCATGCTGGCCGAGAAAAAATTGATGTAATATTGGAAAAAGACCGCTTTTCTGATGAAGAAAGCAGGGCAGGCCTGCATCCGAGGACGTTTATGTCGCATAGCCAGACGGTTGAAATCATGGATACCACTCTCCGGGATGGAGAGCAAACGGACGGAGTATCCTTCTCTGCTTTCGAGAAACTTCAAATTGCACGATTCTTGCTTGAGAAGCTGAAGGTAAATCGTATCGAGGTGGCCAGCGCCAGGGTTTCCGCCGGCGAACTGGAAAGCGTAAAGTCCATATTCGACTGGGCCCGCGAAAAGAAACTGGATAGCAGGATCGAAATCCTGGGATTTGTGGATCATCGAGCCAGTGTGGATTGGATTCAGTCTGCCGGCGGATCTGTGATCAACCTTTTGACCAAAGGCTCCAAAAAGCACTGCGAATTGCAGCTAGGGAAGAACCTCTCCGAGCACCTCGCGGACATTGAGCGCACTGTCAGCTATGCAGCCGACCAGGGCGTCAAGGTAAACGTTTATCTGGAGGACTGGTCCAACGGTTACCTCCATTCTCCAGACTACGTTCTGGAGATGCTTCGCGCGCTTCGCACCATGCCCATCCATCGATTTCTGTTGCCGGACACCCTGGGCATTCTTTCTCCAGATGAAGTTAAGGCCGGCATAGGTCATGCGTTGCAGTCGTACCCGGATCTGGAGATCGATTTTCACGGTCACAACGATTATGGTCTGGCCACAGCCAATTGCCTGGCTGCTGTGCAGGCCGGCGTCAAAGGAGTGCACGTAGCGGTAAACGGTCTGGGCGAGCGGGCCGGAAACGCTCCTCTGGAAGCTGTGGTCACCGCTCTACACGATAAACTCGGTGTGCAAACCAGCGTTGAGGAAAAGGCCATTACCGATGCCTCCCGCCTTGTGGAGACCTTCTCTAGAAAACGAATCTCCACAAATCGTCCTATTGTGGGCACCGATGTGTTTACCCAGACTGCAGGTATCCATGCAGATGGAGATAAGAAGCACAACCTCTATGCCAATCCAATTCTTCCGGAACGATTTGGCCGTCAGCGGGTCTATGCCCTGGGCAAACTGGCGGGCAAAGCTTCTGTAGCAAACAATCTTACTGCCCTGGGAATTGAACTTCCGCCGGAGCAGGAAAAGGCCCTCCTGGAAAAGATCAAGGAGCTAGGCGAGCGAAAGGAAACCGTAACTGCAGATGATCTTCCTTTCTTAATCGAAGATCTTTTCGGCGGGCTGCAGACGCGCTTTGTTCGGATAACCGATGTCAAGATTCTTACAGAAATCAAACAATCTCCTTCTGCAGAGCTGAGTCTGGAGGTGGATGGCAAAGAATTTCGTTCTTCAGCCTCTGGCGATGGAGGTTACGATGCCTTCATGAATGCCCTGGCAAACATTGCTACAGAGATTCATCTGGAACTTCCGGAGCTTGTAGACTACGAGGTCAGGATTCCTCCGGGAGGAAAGACCGACGCTCTGGTGGAAACGGTAATTACCTGGAAGACCAGAGATGGAAGTAGCGCCTTTCGCACCGTGGGCGTGGATAGCGATCAAATGATTGCTGCTGTAAAGGCCACTGAGAAAATGCTCAATCGACTTTTCATTTCGAATCCAGCCATGGCCAGTAAAGCTCTCTAAAGAGGCAGTCCGATACTTTCGAAATGCCTCTGGCAGAATCTGAACCATTTCGGCCATTTCCTCCGGATCTTGCGCGGGGCCATTTCTGCACAAGATCGGAGTTGCGAAGACCGTACTAGATCAAAGAGACTCCTCCCATGGCGCGCGATCAGGATAACGGACATCTAAGTAGAATCCTGAATAGCGCCGAGCCGGCCGTCATTCGAAGGGGCAAGGAATATCTGGCCCGGGACCTGGTGGCCGTAACCGAGCAAATTCAGGGCACATGGGTGGGCATTGCCCGGGGTAGTGAACTTTATGCCCTGACGCTCAATACCAATACAGGAAAATACAGCTGCACTTGCCCGGCCGCTCGTCCGTGCAAACATGTAGTAGCTTTTGTGCTACTTCTTCGCCGGGACTTTCAGTCCGGACAATCTGCAAATATCCACCAGGGCTTGACCCTAAACATCAGCGAGCAGGATCTGCAGGCAAGCGAAGAAACGGCGCCTCATTCCAGGAAATCCGGAGATGGCCCGTCGCATGCGAACAGAGGTCGCCTCGCAGCAAAGGCTATAGAGTTCTTGCCGCTGAAGTTTGTCCTCAATGAACAAAGCGAAACGCTGAAGCTGCATTTCTCCCTCACTGGCTCCATCAGTGTGCTGCCCGCGGTCTTGCATCCAGACCATGCCAGGCTATGGCAGGAGCTGCGAAAGGAGTTCGGCTATCCGATGCAGCTCCCTCTTTCCCGTGCCTCTCTGTGGAAGGATCTGGAGCCAGAAGTAGAGATTCTGGACCTTAATGGCCGTTCGCTGAGATTTCGCGGCGAATTATCTGTGAGACCCGCCCTGCGAGAGTTGAGTCCCCTGGATTCCCGCAGGGTGCTTGTGCCGTGCGTCTCAATGCGAGACGAAGAGCGATGGCCCAGGTCCGGCCAGACATGCATTGTTGAGCCAGGCGGAGCCATGAAGGAGCGAGGATTCTGGGTCATGAAATACCAGGAAGTTAGTCCGGCCCTTCATTCTATGCTCCATACAGTGCTAGAACCCGAACAGATTCTAAGTAGCCTGAAATTACTTAAAAAGGAAAAGGTTTTAGGCCTGGAGCCCTTTGAGCAGATCTGCAAGGCAGGTCCTGTTCTTCGCATCTCTCTGGATTACAGTATCGACACAGACCTCTGGCTGCATGGAGAGATGGATCTGGTGTATGCCCGTCATCAGAAAGATCTGAAGCCAGAATACATGGAGCAGCAGCCGGATGGTCCTGTGCAGCGGCCGGTGTATCCTTCCATCGCTGGCCTGGCCCCTTTCTGGCCGGCCGCGGATTCGGCTGAAGAATCTTTCTATGCGATGGGTCAGGGGCAAGTTGCCCTGCGAAATCCCGATAAGGAAAAAAGGCTCTTATCGCGTCTTGCGAGCCAGCCCGCAATTTCCTCCATCTTTGATTTCTCTCGGCTCTGGACGGAATCCTCAGATGAATGGACAGGTTCCGGGGGCGGCCGGATCGCTGTTTTTGACGACGGGTCCTTTTCCCTCAATGGGGCAGCTCTGCAGGACTTCATGATTGCATTGCCGGCGTTGCTGGATTCGGGTATTCGCGTGGAGTTCAGCCGCGAGTTAATCCGGCTGTTTCGCCCGGCGCCCAGAGCAAGATTCGAAATCGACAAACCTTCTGGCATTGAGTGGTTTTCCGGCCGCATCCTTCTGCCGGGGCTCAGTCGTTCTGAGCAGGATCGGGTGTTTGATGCGTATCGGGACGGCCGAGGCTATGCAGAGATTCGCAGCGGACAATGGATTTCCCTGGAGCAGACTGGTCTGAGCGAAATTGAAAACGGACTGTCCGGTCTTGGTCTGAATCTGGATCCCGAAGGACTGACCCGCATGGGCCCGCCGCAATGGCTGGCTCTGCAAAGCGAGTTGTCGCAGCAGCTGCAGACCACTCACCGCATGCAAAAATTCCTGGAGCGTTTCGAGCTTCAGGTTCCGGCCATGCCGGTAGCAGGTTTTC
>JAGRNE010000187.1 GCA_020440915.1 Leptospiraceae bacterium
TCTCTGGAATCCGGTAACCGGTAAATGGGACTGGGTGGGCAAGCCATATCGGGAAACGGAAACTCTGGCCTATTATAATTTGCGCCTCAAACGCGGAGGAATATTCGCAATCATTCGAGATGTGGGCCGTCCGGTGATCTTTCCCGCTCTCGCCTGGCAACGGCCGGAAGAAGATCTTGTGAGTCATACTCCTGCGGTTTCGAAAAAAGAGGGCGACGATTCCGCAGCGGGTCCTGTCATCATACTGCGCGAATACGACATCTATGACCAGGAATCCTGGGTTGATCGGGACACAACGCAGGTCTTTCTGGATGGAGTGCCTTTGCCCTGGGAGTGGGCTGGCGATCGCTCCTTGCTCCGGATTCGTGTGCCGGTGGAGCTAATGCAGGAAAAGGGCTCCTATCTTACCATCCAGGTCTCGGATCTTGCGGGCAATCCCGCACAACCATTCTTTGATTTTGTGCAACCCTGACCGCCCGGGCGCCCTGGGAGCGCTATTGCCGGGGCCGCCACACCGTCATCTCTGACACAGAGTGAATTAATACTTGCATGGACCCGCGGACGGCAGGCAGCCTGATGCAATGAATCCCGTGCTATGGAAGCCCGAACATCCAGAGAAAACGCAGCTCTATGCTTTTGCCTCCAGACTTGCAGAAAAGTATCCGGATGCATCTATTGATCCTCGGGACTACAAGAGCATTCATCGCTTCTCGGTAGAACGCCTGGACGAGTTCTGGAGCGAAACAGCCGAGTTCTGTCAGCTACAGTTTCATGCGAAGGCGGACAGAGTTTTGAACCGGGCTGCGAGTATTCAGGACACTGTCTGGTTCGAAGGTTCCACCCTGAATTTTGCAGAGAACCTGCTTCGGCATAGGGACGATCGGCCGGCACTGATCTCTGTCGATGAAGTAGGGCAGGAAATTCGCTTCAACCATCGGGAGCTCTTTGCAGAGGTTTCCCGGTATCACCGGGCGCTGAAATCCCTGGGCTTGTCGGCCGGCGATCGAGTGGCTGCCTTTTTGCCCAATCGCGCGCATACAGTGCTGGCCATGCTGGGGACCACATCGCTGGGCGGAGTCTTTTCCAGCGCTTCGCCGGACTTCGGCGCCGGCGCGGTGCTGGATCGTTTCGGACAGATTAAGCCCCGGGTTCTCTTTACCTGCGATGGATATTTCTTCAAAGGAAAGTGGATATCGATTCTAGACAAGGTGAAACAAATTGCGGAGCAAATCCAATCCCTGGAAAGGATTGTAATCGTAAATGGCTCTTCTGATGCAGCCGATCCGGGTGGCCTACCGAAGGCGGTGGCTCTTGAGGATTTTCTGGAATCCCCGGCCGAAATAGAATTCATTCCCCGCTCCTTTATGGATCCAGTCTATATTATGTATTCTTCCGGTACCACTGGCTTGCCCAAATGTATGGTGCAGGGCCACGGAGTTCTTCTCAATCATCTCAAAGAACACATTCTGCATTGCGATTTACGTTCCGATGAGAAAACCTTCTATTTTACCACCTGCGGGTGGATGATGTGGAACTGGCTGGTAAGCGCCCTTGCTACCGGAGCCTGCGTGGTACTCTTCGACGGCAATCCGTTTCATCCGGATCCGGGGACGCTCTTTCGCCTGGCAGAGAAGGAACGGATCGGCATTTTTGGTACCAGCGCTCGCTATTTCGCCGCTCTGGAGCAGGGAGGCTTTGAGTCCTCTTCCCACGACATTTCCAGCGTTCGGCTCCTGCTATCTACCGGCTCGCCGCTTCTGCCCGAGCAGTTCGACTATGTGTATCGCTCAATCAAACCGGATGCGCAACTCGCTTCCATTTCCGGGGGCACCGATTTGAATGGTTGCTTCGCCCTGGGCAACCCGCTGATGCCGGTGCGAAAAGGAGAAATCCAGGCGGCCGGTCTTGGAATGAAAATTGAGATAAAGGACGAAACCGGCGCTGACGTAACCGAAGAGCAGGGTGAGCTTACCTGCACCGAACCCTTTCCATCGATGCCACTGTATTTCTGGAACGATCCGGACGGAAAGAGATACCACTCTGCCTATTTCGATGTCTGGCCCAATGTCTGGACCCACGGAGATTTTGCTCTAAGAACCCGCTCCGGCGGATTTCTTTTTCTGGGACGTTCCGATGCAACTTTGAATCCCGGAGGAGTAAGGATCGGCACGGCCGACATTTACCGGATTGTAGAATCTCTGCCTTTTGTCGATGATAGCGTGGTAATCGGTCAGAACTGGAAGGGCGATGTTCGAGTGGTGCTTTTTGTGAAACTCAAGGACGACGCAGGCCGCAAGCTAAAGCAGGAAGAGATAGATGAAATAAAGGCAACACTAAAAAAAGGCGCTTCGCCACGCCACGTACCTGCGAAAGTCCTTTCCGTCACAGCCATTCCCTATACAAGAAACATGAAGAAAGTTGAAATTGCGGTGCGGGAGACTGTGGAAGGCCGGGAAGTGCGGAATCGAGAAGCTCTTTCCAATCCAGAATGCTTGCTGGAATATGAGGATCTGGCTCGCTCTCTCCAGCAGGATTAATTCTGCCCTGGCATGGATTTCGCAATTTCATTCTCAGGGTAAAGCCAGTATTTGTTGAACTCCCCGGCCGGGCTCCGCATCCAAGGAATGATCCGTACCGGCCAGGGAGAGGCATAGGTGCCTGAAAGGCCGGCGCAAGCCCCGCGAACCTGAAGGGCGAGGGCATTGAAGCCTTTGAAACATTTGCAAAGGCCCGGAAGGGAAACATCGAAGGTTAAGTCGAAAAGAGAATACCGGAAAGAGAATCCGGGAAAAGAGAACAAAGCATGAAAACTAGCAAAGCTATCATTTATTTTTTGATCGGTTTGACCCTGGCGCTATCTTCCGGTCGCTTGCGGGCTGAATCCGGCGAACGAAGGATTGCCCTGGTCACCTTCCGGGTGGGCGATGTGGACCTTGTGCGAAAAGAGAAGACTCAGAAACTGAAAGTGCGCGAGATAATCGAAGAAAACGATATCATCCGAACCGGCAAGAACTCCAGAGTTGTGGTACAATTCTCGGAAGGCGCCTTTGTGGCTATTCAGGAAAATACAGAGATCTCGGTGAATCAGATCAAACACACTCCCACCACTCTTCAGCTTTTCATAAACGTTGTTCGAGGCCGGCTGGGAGTGGATGCCCAGAAGGGCGCCCAGAAATACAATATTCAAATTCAGGGCCCTACGGCCGTTGCCCTCGTACGAGGAACCACCTTTATGGTGGAGGCTGAAGGGCAGAGTACCCGCGTCCTGGTTGGAGAAGGCGAAGTAGAGGTGCAGGGACCGGGAGCGGCCAAACTGGCGGTGCGTTCTGGAGAGAAGGTTCTTTCTGAGCTCGGACCGAATAAGAGCATAAGCCTTGAAAAGAGCATGATGGATGACTTCGAAAACCAGAGGATGAAGATGCTGGAGGAGTTTCGCGCAAGCAAAGCACGCAACTTTGATCATCTGATTCAGCAAATCGACAGAAACAAAAACCTGATGCCTCGTTAGCGCGCCTGGCCAGGTATTGCGCCGCCCTGTATTGGAGGCGCAGAAACACTCGATTTTCTGGCTGGAAAAAGTTTCATGGCGACATGGAATTACGCCATCGAACGCGAAGGAATCGCCAGTCCCCGTACCTCAGAGACCTGGTTCGGGAAAGCCATTTAAGGACGGAGGATTTCATTCTCCCTGTATTCCTGATGGCCGGGAACCAGAAAGAGGAGATCCCTTCCATGCCCGGGGTGTATCGCCACGGTCTCGAGATACTTCCAGAATTCCTGAAGAAGGCAAAGGATCTGGGAATTCGGGCCATCGCTCCTTTTCCGGCCATCGATGAATCCTTGAAGGATTCTCGGGGTTCGGAGTCCACCAATCCGGACGGACTTTATCTTCGCGCTCTGCGAGAAATCAAGTCGCGATTTCCAGAGCTCGTAATCTTTTCCGATGTGGCTCTCGATCCTTACTCCAGCGACGGGCACGATGGCATCGTCTCCTCGGATGGAAGGATTCTAAACGACGAAACCCTGGAAATACTGGGCACCATGGCAGTTGCCCAGGCAAGAGCAGGGGCGGACTTTGTGGCGCCCAGCGATATGATGGATGGCCGGGTGGGCTACATTCGAGCGGCCCTGGATGGGGAAGGCTTCAAGGATACCGGTATTTTATCTTACTGTGCCAAGTATGCCTCTGCTTTTTATGGACCCTTCCGGGACGCTTTGCAAAGCGCGCCTAAATCAGGAGATAAGAAAACCTATCAGATGGATCCGGCTAACATTCGAGAAGCCCTGCGCGAATACAGTCTGGATCTGGAAGAAGGGGCGGATATGGTCATGGTTAAGCCCGGTCTTCCCTATCTGGATGTGGTTCGCGCTCTGGCCGAGGTGAGCGATCTTCCGGTGGCTGTGTACAACGTATCCGGCGAGTACGCCATGCTAAAGGCAGCCTCCAATGCAGGCTGGTTGGACTATCCATCGGTGGTGATGGAAACCTTGCTGGGTATGAAGCGCGCCGGGGCCGATATCATACTCAGCTATCATGCCATGGAAGTTGCGAGCTGGCTTGCTGAAGCGAAATAGGCAGTTCCTTCTGGCTATCTTCGGCCTCGGACCCTGGTCGCTCAGATGCCTCGGCCGAGGTTTCCAGACTCAGCCGGCGATAGAAACAGGAAGGTCGGGTACTTCCGGAAGCATCCCTGGTATGGCAGACGCCGCCTTTGCGTGGGCGCACCAGATAAAGAAGTGAATTCTGTTCGCAGTTGATTCTAATTTCAGCCAGGTCCAGGTAGTCGCCGGATGTGGCTCCTTTGATCCAGAGTTCTTTTCTTGAAGTACTGTAAAAGATCGCAATTCCCTGGCTCATGCTGCGCTCCAGGGCCTCTGCGGTGACATAGGCCAGAATTAGTACCTCTCCCGTATCGGCATTCTGTACAATGACCGGCACCACCCCGGGCTGGTTGGATTCCAGGGATTGCAGTTTGTAGAAATCCAGGAGCAGCTCATGTCCTTCTTCCAGGGCATCATGAGTGGAAGCATCTCTTCGATTCTTTAAGGTTTCAGGATTCATCTCAGAAGTCGCATCAAAGTAGTTGTCAGGTCGGCGCAGGCAGCCATTGAAGGATATGCCCGTTTCTTCCCGGTCTGTTGAGCCATCCTTTGCCGAACGTATGGCAGAGGCAAGCAATGGCCTGTATTCGGCTTATGTGGATCATTGCGATGTTCTTCGTATTCCCAGGATAGCTCATTTTGCCGGGGAGATCGATCTGCCGGGTTCCAAGTCTATTGCCAACCGGGCTCTTCTGCTGGCTGCCCTGGGCACACGACCGGGCCATCCATGCCTGCTGCGGCGGCTTCCGGACTCCGACGATGTAAACGTTCTTAGAAGGATTTTGCCGGAACTGGGCGTTCGGGTAGAAGCTACGGAGAATGGCGTCAGGATTGAGTCGGATCATCCGCGTTTGTCGCCGGCCGAAGGCGAGTTCTACGTGGAAAATGCAGGCACGGCCATGCGGCCACTGCTGGCAGCACTTTCAGCCCTCAAAGGCAATTATCTCATATATGGCAATGATCAGATGAATCGGCGTCCCATTGGCGACCTGGCCAGAAGTCTTGAAAGTCTGGGAGTGGAAGTGGAAACGGCAGAAGGCGGCTGTCCTCCTGTGCGAATTCGTAGCCAGGGCTGGCAAAAAGGAGAGGCTCACATTGCCGGAAAGACTTCCAGTCAGTTTGTTTCCGCCATGCTTATGGCTGCCCCGCTCGCCGAACGGGACTTTCAGCTAATCCTGCAGGACGATCCGGTGAGCAAACCCTATATCGACCTCACTGTTTCCATGATGAGCGACTTTGGTGTTCGAGTAGAAAGGGATGGGTATCGCCGGTTTAATGTTCCCGGGGACCAGCAGTACGAAGCGCCGGAGAGCTACGAAATCGAAGGCGATGCATCCGCGGCCACTTACTTCCTTTCTCTGGGAGCCCTGCCAGGGCAGGGGCCTGTGCGGGTCCGAGGCCTAGGTCGCCGCTCCGTACAGGGAGATCGGGATTATGCCGAAGTACTTCAACAAATGGGAGCTTCCGTGGAGATATCCGAACATTGGATGGAATGCCGGGGAGCAAATACATTGCGCGCACTGGATCTGGACATGAATGCTATGCCCGATGCGGCCATGACTCTGGCCACGCTGAATCTTTTTGCGGATGGAGTGTCCAGAATTCGAAATATAGGCAATCTTCGGGTCAAGGAATCGGAACGAATTGCGGGCTTGCGCCAGGAGATGGAAAAGACCGGCGCAAAAGTGGAAGAGGGCCCGGACTATCTGGTAATTCATCCGCCATCGGCCATCCGGGAGGCACGCATCGAAACGTATCGGGATCATCGTATGGCCATGGCTTTTTCCTTGCTTAGCGCCGCATCTATCGTGGAAATCGAAGATCCTGGATGCGTGAAGAAAACTTATCCGGATTACTTTCTGGACTTCGCGCGGATTGCGAAGAGCTGAGGCACCTGGAAAGAGAACTTGGAATCGCATACTGACTTTCTAAAGTCCATCGAAGACAACGAGAATGGCCATTTTCTCCTGGAGAATGAAAATGGCAGGGCCGTTCTGCGCATCTATCCGCCTGGAAAAAAAGGGCGCGCTGTTCGCAAAATCGATGTTGAGGCGCGGCTACAGCTATTTGGTATCACAGATTTTGATGCGGCAGCCATCGACGAGGCCGTGGCCGCAGCGTCCGGCCAGCCCTACGACATTGGATCCTGGGAAGAGCCTCCCAGAGAAGATGCACGACTGGAGCTGGAAGTTGCAGACGATGAAAGCCAGGCGACGCTTACAGTCATCGCTCCTCGGCATGGAGGCACCTGGCCCGGGGAGC
>JAGRNE010000188.1 GCA_020440915.1 Leptospiraceae bacterium
GGAATGGGAAGAAATCAAGAATATCATCGATCAGCTGGACAAACCCCGTCAGCAAATCCTTCTGGAAGTGTTGATCGTTGAAGTGCGCGGCAGTAATACCAATGACTTTGGCATCGACTGGCGCTACCAGGGTGTGAATTCGGCCCATACGCAGTTCAACTCCGGCTATGCTGTGGAAGGAAACCTGGTGGATCCAGATACAGGACGGATTACCGGCAACAACACACTGTCCGGCTTCTCCCTGGGTTTTCTGGAAAGAGGCGGCGAGCTGCTGGGCATCTTTAACGCTAACATTGATAATCAGAACTTTAACGTGCTTTCCGCTCCACAGGTACTGACTCTGGATAACCAGGAAGCGGAGATCAACGTAGGTCAGGATGTTCCTGTGCGAACCCAGGAAAGGACGTCCGGAGGCGGATCGGCGGAAGCCACCGTGAATTCCTTCGAATACCGGCCGGCAGGCATCAAGCTGAAGTTTACTCCGCACATCAATACCGAAGGTAACATTTCCCTGGATGTGTTCGCCGAGGTTACCAACATCGAAGGCGGCGTTTCTTCAATAAGCAATCCGACCTTCAACAAACGAAACGTAAAGACTTACATTACCGTAGACAATCAACAGACCATTGTAATCGGCGGTCTGGTTTCCAATGAAAGGCTGCAGGCCATCAAAAAGATTCCTCTGCTGGGCGACATCCCTCTGCTGGGATTTCTGTTTCGCCGTACCACCATGACCAATCAGCGGACCAACCTGATGGTCTTTATTACTCCGCATATTCTGGATAACCGGGAAGCGGCGGATAGGATTACGAATTACAAACGAGAAACCCAGATCCGAGAAAGCCAGGAAAGGGTAGAAGATCTGAATCTATGGCCTCAGGAGAATCCTCCCGGCGGTCGCGAAGAAGTCCTGGACGATAACGTCGAAGAACATCCGGTGAAGCCGTATAAAAGGCCGAATTTCAAAGAGCTCAGCAAACCGAAACCTTCTCGTAGCGAACCTTCTGTAGAAAGCTCAGACGATTCTGCGGAGCCGGCCGGCGGGGATGATACCGGTAAGCCAGCCGAGGATTCCGAGGAAACCTCCGACGACATGGAACCGGATTCCGGAGCGCCCTGAAATCCGGACCAGGCCGCCGTAGCCAGGGGCCGAGGCCCATGAAATGCTTGCGGCCAGATTTGATGAAGGTGCAATGATCCTATGAGAAAGCCGTTTGGCGAAATTCTGCTGGAAGAGGGCGTCATTAATCGAGAGGAGCTGGAAGAGGTCCTCAAGATCAAAGAAAAGTCTCCTCTGCGAATTGGACAGATCATCCAGAAAAGAGGCCTGGCCGAAGAGGCCGATGTGCTTCGTGCCCTCGCCAATCAGTACGGTTACAAATACGAGGCAAAGCTAAGCTTTCACGGAGATCCCATTTTCGACCGTGTTCCCCGCGAATTGATCGAACGCAACCGCGTCATCCCAATACAGAAAAAGGGCAAAACCGTTACTGTGGCTGTGGCCAATCCGTCGGAAATCCATGCCATGGATGACATCCGACAGTACCTGAAAGGCCACAAAGTAAACTTCGTCATGTCTTCGGAAACGGAGATCATGCGAATTATCCATGCCAATTTCCAGCAGGCCTCGGCCACTGCCGAAGAGGTAATGGAAGGCCTGGGCGGGGATGAGTACGCCGATCTGGACAGCCTCTCCGAAGATACGATGGACCTGGCCAACGAGGCGCCCATCATTCGTATGGTAAATGCCATCCTTTCCCAGGGAGTGCAGGAAAGGGCATCGGACATTCATATTGAGCCCTACGAGAAAACTCTGGAAATCCGTTATCGCATTGATGGAATCCTGCATCGCCGACTCAGTCCGCCACGAATGATCCATGCCGGCGTAGTATCGAGGATCAAGATCATGGCGAACATGAACATCGCCGAAAACCGTTTGCCGCAGGATGGAAGGATCAAAATCAAGCTTTCCGGCAAAGAGGTAGACATTCGAGTTTCCACAATTCCCACTCGATACGGCGAAAGAGTGGTCATGCGTCTTCTGAACAAGACTGACGTAAAGTTCAGTCTGCAAACTCTGGGATTCTACCCGGACGTGGAGTCCAATATTCGACGTGTTATTTCCGAACCCAATGGAATCATTCTTGTAACCGGTCCCACCGGATCCGGTAAATCCACCACACTCTATGCCGTTCTCAGCGAATTGAACCAGTCCGAGCGAAACATCATGACGGCAGAAGATCCTGTAGAATACGAAATCCCAGGAGTAAGCCAGACTCAGGTGCAGGAGAAGATCGGTCTAACATTTGCTCATTGCCTTCGCACCATGCTGCGGCAGGATCCGGACATCATAATGGTGGGGGAGATTCGAGATCAGGACACAGCGCGCATCGCCATTCAGGCCGCCCTCACCGGTCACCTGGTTCTGTCTACGTTGCATACCAACGATGCGCCGGCGGCTGTCACCCGACTCATTGACATGGGCATTGAGCCCTATTTGATTACCTCTACTGTGCGAGCAGTGGTGGCGCAGCGACTGGTACGGGTGATCTGTCCCCATTGTAAGACCACCTACAAACCGCCGGCCGGAGAACTCAAAGACCTGGGCATTAGCCCGGCCCAACTCAAGAAGGGTGTGCTTTATCGCGGCGAAGGCTGCGATCAGTGCGTGGGCACCGGCTACCAGGGCAGAAACGGTCTCTACGAATTTATGGAAGTGGACACCCAGGTGCAGCGGGCCATTCTACAGGGTAAAGATTCGGAACAGATCCGAGAAGCGGCCGAAAAGGAAGGAATGCTCACTCTCCTGGATTACGGCCGCAGAAAGGTGATAGACGGACTCACAACACCGGAAGAAGTGTTACGTGTCAGCTAATGCCCATCTACCGTTATACAGCCCTCAATAAGAAAGGAAAAGAAGAGAAAGGCATCCTGGATGCCGGCTCCGCAGTTCTTGCCCGAAAGATGCTTCGGGCCAAGGGTCTTTTTGTACGTAATCTGGTGCAGGACCAGGAGAAGCGGGAACGGGAGCTTTTACCTTTTCTTTCCAAGCTCGTCTACCGGGTTCCCCGGCGGGATGTGGCCCTGTTTGCGCGACAGCTGGGAACGCTTCTGGATGCCGGACTTCCGCTGGACCGATCGTTGAACAACATCATCGATCAAACGGAAAACGAATTCCTGAAAAAGGCCTTGATCGCCACTCGAGCCGACGTAGTGGAGGGAGACTCTCTGTCCACAGCTCTTTCGCGGCACCCGGCAATATTTCCTCAGATTTACTCCAATCTAATTAGCGTCGGCGAGAAAACCGGCACCTATGAAAAGGCTCTGCTTCGTCTGGCTGACCTGGAAGAAGCGAATCTGAACATGAAGAGCAAAGTCCAGGCCGCGCTTTTCTATCCAATCATCATGCTGGCTCTGCTGGGAGCCATCATGGTCTTCTTGATGGGCGTTGTGGTCCCGCAAATCGAGAGGCTATTCGACGAAATGGATATGGAGCTGCCCTTTATTACCGAAGCTGTGCTGGCCTTCTCGAACATGATGAGCTCTGCCTGGATTCTGGTTCCCATCACTCTGATGAGCGGAATCACCATTGCGATCAACCGGTACTATGCAACACCCGAAGGCCGCCGACGGATCGAAGAGCTCTTGCTCAGGATTCCTCTGGTGGGCGGCCTTCTGCAAAAATCCATCCTGGCCCGTTTCTCCCGTAACCTGGGAGTGATGCTGGAAAACCGGGTTCCTCTTATCACCTCCTTGCAGGTTGTATCGAAGGTGGTGAATCATTCTATTTTCAATTCGGAGATAGACAGAGCCATCGATAAGATCAAAGAAGGGAGCCGCATTACCGATGCCTTCCGGGATTCGGTGATCATGAATCAGATGATTCTGGGGATGCTTTCGGCCGGCGAGGCCTCGGATAATATTCCGGGCATGGTAAACAAGATTGCGGATATTCTTGAGGAAGATGTAAACTCCGCGATCCAGAAATTTTCCACTTTACTCGAACCCATGATGATTATACTGATGGGGGGACTGATCGCACTGATCATGATGGCAATTCTGTTGCCGATTAGCGATCTACAGAAAAATATGCAATTCTAGGCCCGAACCAGGAAAAAACGGGCCCACAGGAATTAGGAGAAGGAAGATGATACGTTTGATGCAGGGCAATTCCCGACTGCGCCGCAAAGCGAGACGGCTCCAGAACAGGATTCGCAAAGGGCTTACTCTGGTGGAACTGGCCATTGTGCTTATGGTCCTGGGAGTAATCATTGCCATCGTATATTCCAGCCTGGACACCAGCGCTGTCGATGATGCAAAAATCACCATGTTTCCGGCTCAGGCCGCCAAGATCGAAATGGAATGGAAACAATACGAAAACCGCGTTGCTCAGATCCCTGAGGGCAATGCGCTTACTGTCCTTTCTCAGAACGATCCTCAAAATGGCTGGAGAGGGATCGATGAAAAGGCCACCAAAGATATGTGGGGAAAGCCTTTCTTCATCTGCATGAGCGAACAGGGCTATCGTGAGATCTGCAGCTACGGCGCTGACGGACAACCCGGTGGAGAAGGCCAGAATGCGGACTTCTATGTTACGGACAGCTCCAGCTGGCCACAATGGCTGAAGCGCGGTAACTGATTCTGTTCGGGGCGGCCCGGCTGCCCCGGCTCTGGCTTTCCTTCCTGGGCAGGTAGCCGCACTGCAAACGCGGGCGCACAGACCGAACGGAGGCCATCGATATCTTTGGAGGCCGCTTTCTAGAACAGGTACCATCCATGGGGAAATTCCGAAAACATCTGCGCGGGCCTTTAGTCCAGTTGCGGCAGGGATTCACTCTTGTTGAGATGGCCATTGTGCTTCTTGTGATGGGCGTTGTTCTGGCCGTCATCACATCATTGATTTCAAGTATTCCCAATCTGAAGAGTACTGAAACCGAAGCGGAGACGCTGGCCGGCAATTTTCAGCGCGCCCGAAACACTGCACTGTTCACCAATAGCACCTTTTATCTTGAATTCAACCTGGATGAAAACACATATCGCGGTTATCTCATCGAGCGAGTAGACGGAGAGGCCCGGGAAAAAGAGAAGTTTGATCACAGTCTGGCCTCCTCCAATGGATTGGTGGCGATCTCCGTAGGATTGAGCGGCCGGGTGGAAACCGGGAAAGTGAGAATTACTTTTCTGCCAGACGGATCGGCGGAACAGGTGGCGGTCTATCTGGGCGAACCACCTCTGGCTTCCCAGACGGTTATCATGAATCGTTACGGAGGAACCACAAAAATTCTGAAAGGCGAAGAACCGTTGCAGTTAGAAAAGCAATGGTCCGAAAACCTGGAGAGCTTCTAGAATCGGGCCTATGCGTATCTTTCCAGGACATAGAACAAGGACCGCTACCCGGGAAGAGGGCTACAACCAGGCCCCGGGCCAGCAGTTGTCCTACGTTAGCATCCCCGGCCGACCATTATCGCTGAGGTTTCGGTTGGCCGCGATCAGTAACGGTCTCAAGGTTCGCACCGGACTGACGCTGGTGGAAATGGCGCTGGCTACGGCAGTAACCGCAGTATTCACCCTGTATGTAACGATGTTTGTGGCCAGCGGCGTACAGGCACAGGTGGAGTCGGATCGTCTTTCTGTGGCGGCCAGCCTGGCCCAGACAAAAATGAGCCAGCTTCTGAGTACCCCAACGCTGGAGCAGACCGGAGCAAATCCCCAGGCCCACGTTTTTGATCGCAATTCAGGCATATATGCGGGTTACGAAGTGAAGGTTGCAGTCAGTCAGGACAAAGTAAACCTTCAGCAATCGCTAAGCGAAGGACAGATTAAGAGCGCTCCCATAGACGATAAGCTGCCGGCCAGCGTCCAGAACCAGGTAGCAAAAGAGGAAAGCATGGGACGGGCGGATTCTTACAATGCCCTGGGGGACGTAAATGTGTTTCGAATTGTCATCGATATCAAGATTCCCCTGGGTCCCAATGAGTTCGAAATGTACAGAGTGGAAACACTTCGCTCCGCCGAGAAGCCCCCTGAAGTAGGCACTCCATGATTCGACTGTTTGTGGGCCGCCGCCGTCGAAAAGCTGGAAAGGGCGCAGGATTGCATCCAGGCAGCCACGGTTCCTGGCCTGGCTCGACCACACTTCAAGGACCCTTCCTGCGATGTGGCAAACCTGCAATACAGGACGGACGCCGCCGAGCCGGCGTAGAAATAGAATCCTGCAGAACGAAACTAAAAAGTTCCTCCGACTGCGCCGGTGCGAAGAGTCCGCCTGGCCGAAACGGTCTTTCCCTTCCAGCTCGCTCCCGTCTCGGACTGACCCTGGTAGAGCTTTCGATGGTTGTTTTAATCATGGGTATCCTTTTTGCGGTAATGTTTGGAGTCTTCTTTCGTGCTTCGGAAATTGTGCGCGAAGGATCGCCTCCTTCCGAAACCCGACAGAGAGCCATGCTTGCCCTGGAGAGCATGCGCACGGCAATCAACAATACCTATTATATGGCGGACATTGAACGACTTCTGTTCTATGGAAAAAGCGAAGTCAAAGGCGACGGCCATATGGATCGATTGACGCTGGCCTCGGTAGTACCCGGCGCTGAAGAAAGCGGTACGCCGGAAGTAAGAGAAGTGAGCTTCTATCTGGCGGAGCCGGAACGGCCGCAGAATGCAGAAAATGCAGAAGAGAATCAGCCCGGACAGCCAAGAGTGCAGGAGGAGCGAGGATACACCCTCTATCGCAGAGAAGACCA
>JAGRNE010000189.1 GCA_020440915.1 Leptospiraceae bacterium
CTTTGAGCGACGGGACAGATGACTGAACCTGACCCAGATCGGAAAGGCGAACAGGCATGCGATTTACCACGGCTACGTTCTTGAATCGCACACTGACAGAAGCAGTACCCTGGTTGGAAAAGCTTTGCGAAGGTTGCGCGCCGAGCCCTCCCGCACCGAAGGCGCATAGCGCCAGGGCCAGAACTGCAGAAAAATACAAAGCTCGAATATGAGCCGATCCGCTTTGCGCATTGCAGCCCCTGGAAAACCATAATCCCTGGAGAAGGGGCATGCGGCCCAAAAAAGTACATCCGAAGCGTGAGCTTCGGATGCTACACAGGATACGCAGTCTTGGAAAATACACAGTTATGCTCCGTTGGGCGCCGATCAGCGCTTCATAGAGATGGCTGTGCCCAGCATACTATCAGACGTCATTACTGCCCTGGAGTTCGACTCATAGGCCCGCTGAGCTACGATCATGTTTACCATCTCCTCTACCAGCTTCACATTGGACATCTCCAGAAATCCCTGAAGGATGGATCCCATTCCGTCCAATCCTGGTGTGCCCTGAATTTCTGGTCCTGAAGCTACGGTTTCCTTGAACAGGTTCTGCCCGATGGCCTGAAGACCGGCAGGGTTTACAAATCTATAGAGATCAATCTGACCAATCCGAGTGGGACGAATATCATCGCCGACCTTAACTGTGACCTCGCCATTTTCGCTAATCTGCAGCGAATTGTTAATGGCCCCGGGAGGCAACGTTATGGGGGGTTCCAGAAGATAGCCATTGGAAGTTACGATCTGCTGATTGGAATCGATCTTAAAGGAACCATCCCTGCTGTAGGCAAAAGTTCCGTCTGGCATAAGGATCTTAAAAAAGCCCACTTCGGACGTGATGGCCATATCGAATTTGTTGCCCGTGGACTGAAGGCTTCCCATTTCGAAGAGCTTCTGTGTAGCGGCCACTCGCGTTCCATGTCCCACATAAACGCCGGTGGGGATTTCGCTTACAGCGGTGGCAGGAGTGCCGGCCAGCACCTGTTGCTGATAGACCAGATCCTGAAAATCCGCCCGGTTTTTCTTGAATCCGGTGGTGTTCACATTGGACAGGTTATTGGAGATAGTGTCCATGTGATATTGCTGGGCAATCATACCCGTAGCTGCGGTCCAGAGAGATCTTAACATATCCTCAGCATCGGCCTTATCGAAAGAAAAATTAGAATATTCGACGGGTTTCAAGCGACATATTTTCCCCGGCGCTGCCCTTGGGGCAGCCCGCTCATCGCCCTCTCTGCCCAGAACTGCCTCGAATACCGCAGTGATGTGAAAACAGTCTGACAACAATAGAAAGCAAATCTGGTAACGATCGCGATCGTTGCGACGGTCAGGTTCGCGGTATGATCGATTCGCGGGTTTATTGCGAACTTACGCGCCGAGGGCTTTTTGATTGACTGACGATGCGGGCGAAGTATGATTCAGAATCGGGGGACCCTCCGGGATTCGCCTTAAAACCCTCAATGTGCCTCAACTGGGCCTGCCAACCAGGTTTCACCCTTCCCTGCATAGTAGAAACTGCATTGCCGACCGTACAGCGGCAACCCATCATTCCGGAAACAGCGCCAGGTCAGGCTTCTTTGCGAATCACCAGGCAACGATTGGTATTGGTGCCCCGGGTGTTGTTGGTGACCTTCCAGCAGTTGGCCAGTTTGGTAAACTCTTGCTGATTGATGCAGATTTCCCGGGCCATCACCCTGCCCCCTTCCACGTCCAGAGGCAGCATTTCTGCCATTTCGCGCTCAAGAAAAATGAGCTGATCCCCGGACTGAACCTCGCCCACCTCGATCACCCCATGACCGCCGGGACGCAGTACACGTCCAAATTCACGGATTGCCTCTCGCATAAAATCCTTCCATTGATCCAGACGAGCGAAAATGGCCAGCGGAAGTTCATCCATTCCATCCTCCACGCCCAGAAACCAGGCGCGCATCCAGTTATCCTTCTTGTAGTCCACCTTGTCCAGAAAGGGAGGGGAAGTCACAATCAGATCTACTGAGCCGGTGGGCACTCCGTCCAGATTGGTGGCATCGCAGGAAAGATATCGATTCCCGGCAGCGGCTGCATTGAAGTTCGGATGTAGAGGCTGCGAAAGATCTCGCTTCATTTTCTTGAGGATCCTTTCCTTGATAGCCTTGTACTCCGGCACAAGACCTCGCTTCTGATTGTTTCTTCGCTGAGCGTCGGGCATTATGGAAATCTGAGGAAAGGAATATACGGAGAAGAATCCGTCTGAATGTCCGTGTAATCGGGACAGCGCCGTAAGCGCAATATAGGAAAGCGCAGAATCGTCCGGATTGTTCAGATGCATTTCCCGAAGGTTCTGAATCTCATGAATCGTTTTTTCATGAAAGAATGGCTCAAGACGGCGAAAAGCCTGATCTGTAATACTGCTACGTTTTGAAGAGAGCTCAATGGCATCCAGTCGATGGGAAAGCTCGCCCAGATCGGGAATTCGTCTTCGCGAGCGGCCCAGAAACTGCGCAATGGGACTGAGGTCGTTATGGATGGCCGAAAAGCCATTAAGATTGGACTGCAGTGTGGTGGTTCCACGCCCCCCGAAAGGATCCAGAACCATCGCGCTGCTTTGCTCGGAAAGGAATCGCCGGATGAAATAGTCCGGCAATTCTGGCTTGAAGCTGGCGCGATAGCTCACCGTGTAGTGGATGGGATGCATCTGACGCTGCCGGGACGTCCATAGTTCGCCGATGGTCACTGGAACGTCGGCCGCCTTGTATGCATTGGTGGCCAATTCCGGCGCCGGTCCTGGCTTCCGCCGCCCTCCGGCAATTCGAGGGCCCGGAGCGCCCGAGCTCCCCTGCCCCTGAAGACTTGCCGAAATCTGTGATCTGGTTTTTCTTGCTGCGCTTGCTCCCAATGCTGTCCCCTTCTGCGGTGGATAGCCATTCGTGTTCTTGATTCGATCTTTATGTAGGTTTCGTCCGGCAGGCCGCGCCCACCCAACAGTCTATGGATCGGAATGCAGGAACGATCCCGGCCCTTTTTTTTCCTGCAGGTCGCGTAGAAGGGTGGTCTGGAAGGAGCCGCAGTATTTCTTTGATTGCAGGCTCTCGATTCGGGGGCCTTTTTCGTTTTTCGCAGATTGCCGCGGCCGGCCCGTCATTTGAAGACCAGAAGCGGAGGTACGGGACCGACGAATATCATAGAAGAAAGGCAGAGATGCGGAAGGCAACACTGCCATCTCATCCCATTCGACCACCAGGAGTTCCAGAGGTTGGGATGGCAGGCAACAATTGGAGCATCTGGAGTATTTATGGAAAAGAAGATCGTTTTTGTAGATAAGGATGAATGCACATCCTGCAACCAGTGCGCGGACAACCTGCCCTCTTACTTTCAGATGGATGAGGAAGACCTCTCCGAATCTCATAACAACGGTAACAACATAAACCACGCAGAAATCCCGGAGAAGGACTGGGATCATGTACAGAATGAGATCGACGAATGTCCAGGTGAGTGCATCCACTGGAAGAAATAGCGGACGTAGATTTATCCTTGGCATCGGGTCCTGCTGAGAGTCGACCCGGCTGGAACCTACTTACCCTCCCCGGCATAAAGGGCCGGGATCGTCCCTCTGCGGTCGCTGCAACGCCGGGTTCTGCAATTTTCCTGCTGCGGGCAAAAAAGTTCTACATCAAATTTGAGTTAATCTCCGATCAATTAAGCGAGGAAGACACGGAGGGTTACTCATGATTATCAACCACAACATCAGTGCAGTGAATTCGCACCGAACCCTGAAGTTTCATGACTGGGATTTATCCAAGGACATTGAAAAACTATCTTCAGGTATGCGAATCAATCGCGCTGGGGATGACGCGGCCGGGCTGGCTGTATCTGAAAAGATGCGCACTCAGGTTCAGGGGCTGCGTCAGGCAGAGAGGAATGCCGAAGACGGTATTTCCTTCATTCAAACCACGGAAGGTTATCTGCAGGAAACGGCATCCATAATTCAGAGAATTCGAGTTCTGGCTGTTCAGTCCGCTAACGGTATTTATTCAGCAGAGGATCGCCAGCAGATTCAGGTGGAGGTATCACAGTTGATCGACGAAATCGATCGCATCGCCTCCCAGGCAGAATTCAACAAGATGAAAATGCTTACCGGAGCTTTTGCCCGGCTGAATCCCACGGCTTCCATGTGGTTTCACATCGGTCCCAACATGCATCAGCGAGAAAGGGTTTATGTGAACACCATGACCACCGCCGCACTGGGTCTGCGAAATCCCACTGTGCTGACGTTTATTTCCATCAGCACTCCGGGAAAAGCGAACTCGGTAATTGGTATGGCCGACGAAGCGCTGAAGCGAATCTCCAAGCAAAGAGCGGATCTGGGCGCCTACCAGAACCGGCTGGAGCATGCGGCCAAAGGTCTGATGAACGCCTACGAAAACATCCAGGCATCCGAATCGCGCATTCGAGATACGGACATGGCCGAGCGTATGATCAGCTTCACACGGTACCAGGTTCTGACCCAGGCAGCCACAGCAATGCTGGCCCAGGCCAATCAGAAACCTCAGACCGTACTACAGCTTCTCCGATAATTCCTCAACCAGCGAAAAGCACGGATTGACCGGTGTAGAATAGCCCCGCTACTGCACCGGTCATCAAGCATGCCAGGTTGGCGGATATCAGAGCTCGAAAAGCCACCGAGGCCACTTCCTTTGTCTTTTCTGGAACAATGGCGGTGATCCCTCCGGCAAAAATGGCCAGAGAAGCAAAGTGAGCAAATCCGCAAAGAACATAGCTAACGATGATGGCCGTACGATCGTTGATCTGACCGTCTGCAATCATCCCTGCCATATGCTGGTAGGATCCAAATTCCGTAATCACTACCCTCTCCCCTATGAGCTGACTGGCCGCCAGAGCCTGCTCTGGCTCAATGCCAATCATTAGCGAAAGTGGATAAAAAAGGTAGCCCAGGATGCCTTCCAGGGTAAGCGAAAGCGATCCTCCACTAACCAGTTCCGTTCCGCCCTTTAGCATGATGTTCAATAGCGCCACCAGGCCCAGTACAGCGAGAAGAAGAGCCACAATACCAGAGATGAGTTTGAGACCATTGCTGGCTCCGTTGATCACTGCTTCAATCAGAGAGCTTTCCTTTTCGTAGTGTGGATGGATATGCACGCCCAGGGTTTCCGGTTGCTCCCTTTCTGGAACCAGCATTTTGGCAAATACCACCGCGGCCGGTGCGCTGATCAGGGTGGCTGAAATCAGATGACCTACGATATTGGGAAAGTGATCCTTCAACATTTCGTAGTAAGCGACCATTACGTTTGAAGCTACCGTGGCCATTCCGGCGGCCAGCACCATATGGATTTCGGACCTGGTAAGAGCTCTCAGATGCGGCTTCACGGTCAGGATGGACTCCACACCAACAAAGATGTTGGACGCTGTTGTAAGTGATTCCGCGCCCGAAAGCCGAAAGAGCCGGGAAAAGGCCCTTGCGAAGATACGAATCAAGAATCCCATCAGGCCAACGTAATAAAGAACGCCAATAAGCGCAGAAAAGAATACGATGGAGGGCAGAACCTGAAACATCAGAATTGGCCCCAGGCTGCCCTCCCCGCCGGGACCGATGGCCAGCCTGCCAAACAGGAACTGGGAGCCCGCTTTGGACGCTTCCACCAGCACCAGAAAGCCATCGTTCAACCATTTGAGGACTTCCCGGCCTCCGTCCCATGCAAAAAGAAATGCTCCGATGGCCAGGGCCAGAAGCAGACCAGCAAAGACAGGCTTCCAGCGCAGGGCTTTGCGATTCTCCGACAGTATCCAGGCTATTGCAATTAAACCTAGAATTCCAAGTAAGCTGATTCCATTGTACCAGGTCATCGGGTTACTGCTCCTTTTCGGGCCCCTACTTGCAATGAAATTTCAGGACCTGGGCTCACAGGCTGCTCGACTCATGGGCCTGCCTGGATCTGCGCGTGGCGTTTGACCGCGCACTGTTGACTTAAACCCGGCAGGCTTCCGCAGGGCTCTGATTTCTATTGAAGAAAAAGGCCCAATGGAGAAAATCTGGTCCCATGAATTCTACGGCGCGTTTTTTCTCCTCCAGGGCCATTGTGCTGTTCGCCCTGGGTATTACTATCGTGCTGGGAATTGCCTGGCTAATGGAGTCCTTGTTTTTCGCCTTCTACCATTTCCAGGACTGGCAACGGCCAAAAGAAAGGCTGATGCGATATTTTCTCGAAAGCGGCTATGCTCTACGGCCCGCTGGCCTGTTACTTCTTTTCTGGGGTTCCATTATTGCGGCGGGCCATGCCCTGGTGCATTTTAAGCTGCACCGCTGGTTCATTTGGAGTTCCGTGGTCATCGCTGCACTACTCATCCTCTGGCCCATGGTTCGAGTGGTGGTTTACTACTACATGCGTCTGGAAGTAACCTTTGAATTGGCCATCTATGGATTGCAGGAGATCCGGGGGCTGATCTTTGCAACCGCACCGGCCGCTCTTGGTCTGGATCTGACCATTCCGGCTTGCTTTCTTTTTCTGTGGGCGTTGCTGGTTGCATGGGCCCTTCTATTCCAGAAAAAAGTGCAGCCCCGGATTTCTCCGGAGCCCTATGGATTTCGCCCGGCATTTGCTATCGTTCCAGCCCTGCTGCTCAGTAGCGGTCCGCTTCTGGCAGCCTTTGCACCTACGCTGGATCATCAAAGAATTGCCCGACCG
>JAGRNE010000018.1 GCA_020440915.1 Leptospiraceae bacterium
CCCAGAAAATAGAAGAAGAACAAATAGATGAATGCGAAACCGCCCAGCATTCCCATACCAATCAATGCGTCTTCCGCTCCGCTTTCGCCCGCATTGGATGCGTCCGAGGCTATGCCGGCAACCACAGCGGCCACACCTCCGAACAGCGCCGCGATCAGAAACAGAACCACAAAGATGGCGACGAAGAATAGCGAGTAGAGCAAGCCGGCAATGAAGATGGGCCCAAAGTTATTAAAGGGGCGAAATAGCTCCTCCACCTTCGGATTACGATTTACTGCAGAACTTCCATAGGACACGGAACCGGCAAAAAGATGAGGAAGTATGACAAATCCACCGCATATTAGCAATCCAGAGCCGGCCATATAGATCAACGATTGAATGAGGCCGGTAGCGAAGGTAATGGGAAATGTGGCAAAGAAGGTCCCCAGTCCTTCTCGAAGCATTCTTCCGAAGGAAAACTCGATGCCTTCCTCGACGGATTTATAGGTCTCAATCGATGCCCGGGATACTTGATATGGATTCTGACTTTCTGCCATGGAAGCCCTTATGATTCTCAGACCCGATCCAATCAATTTTTTTGTATTTGGATCGGAAAAAAGCGACGATAAAAAGTACATGGCCCCAGGTATGGATCGAGTTCAGCACCGGATAAGCGACATAATGCAGAGATTTGACCATCTCAATGCGCAGTCTCAGCTTCCTGAAAAAAAAGAGGAAGGCCCCCGCGAAGCATCCACCGCCGAAGGATTGGAAGCGCTGCTAAATGCCCGAGGAATCGACAAAAAGGATGTAAACCGGACGTCGCATCCCGGTCCCGGAGCCGATAGCACACATTTTCAAAAGATCCTGGATGCCCTGGTAGAGGAAAAAGCCGAGGATTACGGAGTCTCCCCGGATCTGGTGCGCGCTGTAATGCAGACCGAATCGGCGGGCAATCCATCGGCGGTCTCCCCGGCCGGTGCCCGCGGACTCATGCAATTAATGCCCGGTACTGCGAAACTCCTGGGAGTGAATCCAGATGATCCGGTGGAAAACCTGGAGGGCGGCATCCGCTATCTGAAAGCGATGAATGACCGTTTTGGAGATCTGGACCGAGCTCTGGCCGCCTACAATGCAGGTCCCGGCGCTGTGGAAGAATACGGCGGCGTGCCTCCGTACAAAGAGACCGAAAACTACGTCAAAAAAATCCGGGACATCCTGAATAAGTAGGGTTTACTGGACTCCGATATGCGTGGATCCTTATCCAGATGGGTACGGTTCGGACCCCTGCTAGTGGTAGTCTTTCTGGTTGCCTGCCCGCAAAACGACGACGACGCTCTCATGCTGCATCTGTACCATTCCCTGAACGAAGAAATCGATGAAGCTGTAGAGGGTACCAGGATACCTCCGGAATACATGGCCGCTTTGATTTCCCTGGAATCCCATCCTGCCGGTAATCGCGATAGCCGCCGATTCGAACCCGCCATCTACGAAAGGTTACTGGAGTTAAAGTACTCCGGCGAACCCTTTGGTTACATTCCGCGCAGAAAGGTGGAGAACCTGGACGACCAGAAGCTCCGAGAACTGGCCACCAGCTATGGGCTGACTCAGATTATGGGTTACCATTGTCTGGAACTGGGATGCTCCATTGAAGATCTAAAGGGCGAATTCCATCTACTCTGGGCTGTGGCCTACATCCGCGATCATTACGGCAAGCACGTAAAGCAAAAGGACTGGGACGCTTGCTTTCGAATTCACAATACCGGCCGAGCAGACGGAACAACGGCGCGAAAGGATTATGTTGAAAAAGGCCTGCGGCGGATGGAGTATTACCGTAAATGGATGAATAAGGAAGGAAGCCTGCTCTAGGATTCCCTTCTGCCAGGTTGAGCAAGCAAACAGCCCTTCCCCGGGAGAAGAGGCCCGCCCCGAAGCAGGCCTTTTAGTGCAGAAAGGGCCGGAGCGCGGCGGCTCGAATCATCAATACCGTAGCAGCTCTGCGCTCATAAATAACAGAGAACGCCGGGGCTTTCCCTTCAGTCCTCGGGATCAAAGCCGAACTTGCCCGCGCCCCGTACACAGAGCACCAGGCTGTTAATAGCTATCAAGAAAGGATATTCGAAGTTCACCTGGTTGTCTGCAAAGTCCAGATTGAATACCGCCCCGAGACTTGTGCCATGCGCTACAAAGGCCACGCCAAAAAACCAGCACGCTATGAACAATGCGCTTTCCCGGACCTTGAATCCCAGAATAAGAAATACCGCCAGAACGTTCTCTACGATCAAGGTGCCGAAAACCACAGGGTAATTCAAGGGTACAGGAGCAATGTGCTGACCCACTACATTCAGGAATTCGGGGACTGCAAATAGCTTGGGAAAGCCGTGTGCCAGCAGGAAGAGCCCGGTGATCCAGCGCAATAGAGAAGGAGCATAGGGAGCGTACGGTTTAACGATGTCTCTTAAAGGAGGTATCATGCCACCGGTTTAGGTCGGTGGCCCTGCCGGGTAAAGAAAAAAGGGCCGCCGTTGGGCAGCCCTTCTTCGGAAGGAACCCGGATTCCGCCGGGCTCACTGGCCTTCCTTACTGGTTGATTTGAGCTTCTTCAGCAGCAGCTTCGAAGGCTCTTTGTCCGCCAGGAAATTTCAGGTATCCCACACACTGGCAATCTTCCCAGGTTTCGTTGCCGCCGATTTCCACGCAGCTACCTGTTCTTGCATCCAGCGAGCAGCAGTCATACAGACCAATACCTTTAATTTTACCGCGGGACTGAGTAACAATGGCGTACCCTGTAGACTGACCATCAGCCACGCCGGACGCTTGTTCCAGGTAATCCCCGATAATTTTAGAAAGTCCATCGCCGGCCACCAGGTCACGAGCGGCTCTTCGGCAGGTAGTCTGCTTCATGGCAATACTACCGTTCTGAATGGCTGTTTGTGAAGCGCGAGCGGAGAACTTCAAATAGAGATAATCCTTGTTATCGTCATCCGTGCAGTATTCCGCCGGACTCAGGCCTTGCTTGGCTTTTGCCGCGTCTGGTGCGCAAGCCCAACCCTCAAAGACCCATCCTTCAGTTCCTACTGTAGTAGCGTCTCGACGCGAATCGCTACCGGTGCAGGCTCCAATGGCCAATACTGCTAAAATTGCGGGTATCAAAACTTTTTTCATTTTCGGAAACTCCTTACCCCAAAAAGTGATCTGCCTGAGGGCAGATTAACTATCTTGCTACATTCAGTTAGAAGAGGACACCGGGCTGCAGTTCAATTTTTTTTCATTTCTCCAGGCCTTTTTTTTTCAAAATTGTTGCCGTTTATCCGTTTTCGCAATAGCAGGCCTGGGTTTGCTCCTTTCCGGCTCCCTTTTCCATTGCCAGACTCCAGGACAGTACTGTGATAACGCCTGGTTGGATTATTATCCTTCGGACCTTGAATTTCAGGAAGAACTGACAACGCCTACTCTCCGAAGCGGCCGTTGCTATGATCAGCCCTGGCCATCCACAATAGTGGACATCCAATCGCTGGATGGAGTGGATCCGTCAAGCGACCTGGTACTTCCCATGAAATGTGGCGCCGACGAGGCAGTCTTCTTAAAGAGTTACGATGCTGGAGAAGGGCCGGTCAGAATGCTTAACCTGAGCAAAGGCGAGCCAGTGAGAATTCGTTGGAAGTATATTCGCTCCGGCGCCGGTTGCGGGCTTGTGGTGCGGCCGGTGCCCTCCCTCGACTACGATTCCTTTTATGCCCTCTATTTAATGAGAAGGTCGCAAACGGAACGGGCATTTGATGAGCCCCGGGTATTTCAGAAGCTAAAATGGAAAGCGCATAGAAATGACATCGATACCGAAGCGGATGAACTCTACCGAGATGCACTCTTGCAGGCCAGCGATCGCTGGTCTTCCCATCCTGAAAGCTTTCTTATGATCCTTGCTTTCACAACGCGATCCTTTCGAGGGCTTACCCTGCCTTCGCTGGCCGTTCGAAATGTGTACTTTGCCAGAAATCCAGACAGGCCCCGGCTCCTGGACTCCCTGGAAAAGGCTCACCCTCTTTCCAGTTTCATGCTCGAGTACACTCGAAATCTCCTGGACCGTGACTTTGTGGCCTCTCTGGAGTCGCCCGGGCTTTCGCCGGATCCTGGGATGCCCGGGAGTCCGCAAGTGAGCAACCTTCTTCGCCTGGGAAGGACGCTGGGACTGAAAGCGGGATTTGTTGAAATTCCCGGTTCCTGCATAACCGATACGGAGCCCGAGCGTTGTCATTTTGTGGAGCCGGAGCTCAGAAATACCAATTTGCGATATGTTCCCATCCTATATTCGAATTCGATTCAGAGCGCCAGGCAAGTTCTTGTTATTCCGCTGGCTACTCTGTCCCCCGGAAAAGCCCTCCAGCATTTGCGCGAATGGCAGGCAAAGCTGAAGCCCCGTGGCATCGGTCTTCTTGTGCTGGCCTCTCCTTTACCGGGTGGCGCCATGCCGCCGGATCATATCCAGGCCTTGCTTTTGCATGCAGCCTTTTCTCTGGACGCTTTGGTTTCGCAGAAACAGGAAGTGGCGCTCTATTGCAGCGAAGGCCAGTACTGCCCCATGGTGGGACTCTATGCTCGACATGTATCCAGCATCGTAAGGGCGGGCGGTCTGGAGGACCAGAGATCCGACCTGGAATTCTCCTTCCCTGCAGGGCAATACCGGAGCAGACAACTGGAATTGGCGGCGCAGCGACCGTTTCAGTTCCCTTCTTACTTGCCGGAAATGGAAAGGACCCTGCAAGCTCTACGAAAGAAGAAACTGGACCTGGTGCATCCCCGGGATCTGGAATGGTTAAAGGATTGAGACTCTGGACAATTGGAACAGTGGCCCTGGCAGCGGCCGGCCTAGTTGCCGTAGCCGCACTTTCGCCGGCCACGCAGTACGTATGGGGCCAGGCGCCTCGAATTAACATTCGCTGGTTTCAGACCTATGAATGGATTCTCCTGATTCTTTCTCTGCTTTTTTCCGGGCTGGTCGTTTTCCGGCATAGAGCGCACAGCAGCAAGGGCGCTCCACAGAGCGTTTCTGGTCCCGCGAACGCCGCCTCTCCTGACTCCGACGGTTTTCTGAGCGGCCCTGAATTCTGGAGCGATTGGAAGAGCACCGGTAGCAGGATTCCACTGCTACTATCCTATGCCATGCTTTTTTGCGGATTTTTCTATACGGGGATATACTACGAATCCACGTATCAGGGGTTTTTTCTCCAGGAACACGATTTTCTGAATATCGCCGCAGGTTTATCCGATTCCGTATTGCTTCGCACTCCGTACGTGAATACGGGACCTACCGGTAGCTTTCTGGGGCATCACTGGTCTCCCTTTCTTATTCTCTTACGACCTCTATTCTGGCTTTCGGAATTTCTTCCCCGAGCGAATCATGGGATTTTTCTGTTACCTCTTTTTCTGGGAGCATGCGCCGGCCAACTGCTCTGGTTCGAACTGGCACGCCGTCGCCTGTCGGCGAATTACACCTGGCTTCTACCGATGGTTGCCTTCGCGCTGATTGCGCATCCTGGAATTCTGCGGCTCAACCTGAGTCTGCATTTTGAGATCTTTATACTGCCACTCTCTGCACTCTCTGTGATGCTCTGGCGGCGACGCTCCTATTGGGCCGCTTTGATTCTGCTTTTCAGCGTAAAAGAAGACGTTGCCTTGTATTGCTCTTTCGTTTTCGCCTCACTCTGGTGGTGGAGCCCGCAAATAGAGAGAATTCGTCTCCGAAGTAGTTTCTTTCTGGCGACGCTCTATTTTATTTTTGCGGCAGGTATCCGTCATTTCCTGGCCGGCTCAACTGGAGTGAACTGGCTGCATTACTGGAGCGAAGCGTTCCAATTCCAGGGGGAGCAGCTTCATGGCCTGGTATTCTTATTCTTTTCCGGAGCCTGGCTGGCATTTCTGGATCGACGATGGTTGCTTCCCATTTTGCTTACCATGGGAACACATCTAATCTCCCGACACCCCTGGCATAATAGCTTCCAGAGCCACTATGTCTATACAACGCTACCCATGATCCTGATCCTGCTGGGACAGGTCCTTCCTTATGCCGGGCTAGAAAAGGAAAATGATCGGCGGATCCCGGAGGCGGAAGCACAGAAGCGGCGGTTATCGCTTCTGCCGGGCTTTTCGCAGGCATCCATGGGCCCGGGTTTAATGAGCCTGGTCCTGGTGGCCCTTTGCATCTCCATGCTGCTGGATCGCAGCACACCTCTGCCCTTCTTCGCCGCAAAGGAGCCGGACCTTACGATTCTGGCATCCATCCCACCTGGTAGCTGCGTTCGCAGTTCCAAACATATCTCGGTTCGCCTTTCGCTGAGCAATCGGCCGTGGCCCATCTATCCCATTGCCGGAAACCCTGTATCCAACGATACGCTGTGCTTTCCGCCGCCTCATACCTATTGCAAAAACCGATACTTACTTCTTGAATCTCAGGACACACATTTGCTGCATGGATGCCGAAAGGACGATATCCGATTTTTGGCAGGTTCGGAAGATTTGAGCCTGTTTGAATATGGCGACGCAACCACAGGAAATACTGATCATTGATGACGATCCGAGCATCCGGGATCTGGTTTCGCATTTTCTCATCGAAGAAGGATTCAATCCACTGACGGCCCCCACCGGAGAAGAGGGCATTGCTCTTGCGGTGAAATTCAGGCCGACCGTTGTTCTATGCGACTATGGTTTACCGGGAATTGACGGTCTGGATGTTTGTGAAGCTCTGCGCGACCGCCAGGATCTGGAATCCAGTTACTTTATTCTGCTTACGGCTACCGGGGACATGGAAAGCAAAGTGGCCGCCTTTGACCGGGGTGTAGACGACTTCATTACCAAGCCATTTGATTACCGTGAATTACGATCCAGAATCAAAGCAGGCATGCGCATCTATCATCTAAACGAAGCGCTCCGCCGCCGTCAGGAGATCATGGATTTCGACCTCAATCAGGCCAGGGAATATGTCCGCAGCCAGATACCCCAACCGATGAAGGATACCAGAGCCTGGATCGATTTTGTTTACCGACCCTCGCATACCCTGGGCGGCGACATGTTTCATTTCGATTGGATTGGCGATGCGCTGCGATTATTTGTTCTGGATGTTTCCGGTCATGGAATTGGCTCTTCTCTACTTTCGGTAGCGGCACACCAACTTCTGGTGGGGGGCAGACTTGAAGCCGATCCGCTGGAACCCGTTTCTGTCTTGAAGGAGCTGAACCGTGTCTTTCCCATGGAAAAGCAGAACCGGTTATTCTTCACAATTTGGTACGGAGTCTACGACTTCTCCTCGAGGATTCTACATTACAGTTCTGCAGGCCATCCTCAGGGATTCATCAAGCGAAAAGACGGAAGCTCGGAGATCCTGAAAAAAGGGGGGATACCGGTAGGCATGATCCGGGATTACGAATACAGGAACAATGAGCTGGAAATCCTGGAACCATTTCTGCTCTGCCTCTTCACCGACGGACTCTACGAATACGAAGCCATTCCGCCGGACAAAAATGGCAGCATGGATTCTTTTCACAAGTTGCTTGCAGCAATGCCAGGTTCCATCGATGCTCCCGGCCACTGGGGAAATACGGCGCTTCAGTGGATTCATACGGAAGCTCTTTGTCTGGATCCGCGAGAGGACGATCTAACTTTGATTATTGCAGAAATGAATCAGGACGGTCGCTCGGTATCGTAATCTATTCGATTGCGCCCGCTGGCTTTGGCATTGTAGAGTCCTCGGTCCGCGCTACGTACCAATTCTTCGCATTTTCCCATGGCGCGGTCCAGGGAGGCCACTCCGACGCTAACGGTGACATGATCCTTAACTGTGGAGCTTCGGTGCGGAATGGCAAGGTTCTCGACGCCATTCAGTATCTTTCGAGCCACCACTTCGGCGCCGGCCAGATCGGTGCCGGGCAGAATGATTACAAACTCTTCGCCTCCATACCGCGCGGCCAGATCCCCCGGTCGCGTCAGACTTTCCTTGAGTATGCGGGCGATGGCGATCAAACATAGATCCCCTTCCTGATGACCGTAGGTGTCATTGTAGGGCTTGAAGAAATCCACATCGATCATTAGCAGGCTCAGCGCTTGCTCGTTGCGCACGGCTCGATTGAACTCAATTTCCAGAACTGCGTCAAAATGCCGGCGATTGGGAATGTCGGTGAGCGGATCGATCATGGAGATCTTCTTTAGCTCTTCGTTGGCGCGGGCCAGCTTGATGGTCATCTCCACCAGTTCCTTTTCATGGGCACGTCGCCGATCCATTTCTCGCTTGAGTCGAATGGCTGCATTAACCCGGGCCAGAAATTCGATTTTGTTGAACGGCTTGGAGATGAAGTCCATAGCGCCGGCCCGGAATGCCCTCGCCAGATAGTCCTGTGGCGAATGGGCGGTCATCATGATGATTGGAATTTCCGAATACCGACCGCTACGCTTGATTGTGCGCGTGGCTTCAATGCCGTCGGTACCGGGTAAGGAGATATCCAGGAGAATCAAATCCACTGCAGGCTGCCCTTCCTGGCTCAATCCAAGAAAGGAAAAAGCCGCTTCGGCGGAATCCACAGCTTCAATACCCGGGTATCCGTCCTGGGACAGGAAGGTTCGGGCAAGAAGCTGATCGTCCGGATTGTCATCAACAACCAGGATCTTCATCTACCAGTCTTCCGAATCCACAAATTCAATCTCTACTGAACCCAGATATTCATCCAGTTCGGACAGGGCTTTCTCAATCGCGCTACCGTCCTGTGCTTTGGCTGCATCCTCGATTTCTTTTCCCCGGTCGGTAAGAAACTGGAAGCCATATCCGCCCCCGGAGCCCTTCATTCGATGCCCCTGCACCCGAAGGCTTTCCCAGTCGCCCTGAGCCAGAAAGGACTTCAGGTCCGTCACGGTCTTTCGGATCCCCTCCAGATACCCCGGGATCAGATCTTCCAGATCTTTGCTTATCTCCACCTTCATTAGTGTGAAAGATGGAGAGGATAGTACCAGCCATCAAGAACAATTGATGTTCATACCGGGAATACGCCTGATAGAAATCTCAACAGAAACGTTGGACCTTTTAAGGAATGGAGAAGAGGTATTTACTCTGTTCCGCTGTACTGCCCTCTGTAGGCCGCCACCATGGAACGATGAATTCGTCGTGCCAGTTGCCTTAACAATCGCTGCCGGGCCTGCATCTCGGTTTCCGGAAAGCCTTCCCGGGGCGAATACTGTACAGACACGCTTTCCTCCGAAGACAAAAGAAGCTGCCCGGTGTCTCTGTCGCGCATGCGAATCCGGGCTCCCACGATCAGTTCATATCGCGTAGGATTTCTGAGGTTGTCGTATAGCCGGCCTTCCTTGCGATAAAGAGTAACCTCGCCGTACAGCCCCAGGGCCGCCTGGTCCTGCTCGTCCACTATGATGAAGTCTCTCTTGGAATGGATCTCCTCTCGGAGGATACGATTCAATTCTACCTGAGCATCGGCATCGAAGGTGCTGTTGGCGAAATTGAAGAGATACAGAGTGCGTTTCGGCTCCGGGTATTCCTTTAGATCGGGATATATGCAACCGCCAAAGACAAGAAGCAGTACCGAGATAAGCAGCCAGAACGGACCCTGACCGAGCACCCGCTTTCTGGCCATAGAAATCCGCAACGAAGACTCCGAGGGCTCGAATGGTTCGAATGCCGCAACAGGGTCCAGGGACTTCAGAAATTTCAATGGTCTTCCCCCGGTTCCGCGGGACTTGATTCGCCCGGAGGTTGGCTGGCCAGTTCGGCCTGGACTCCTTGAATGTAGCCGATGGTTCGCTTCACTGTTTCCAGATCGATGAGTTGGACGCCTTCCATTTCCGGAGATTTCATCAGCAGGACCTGCTTATCCTTTACTGTCAGGGGTTGAGCGGGATTGCGCACCTCGATGCGCATCGTCTGCACCTCTTCGCCATCCTGCCCGGCAACCATCTTCGCCGTCAGCAAAGGTCTACTGGCCTCCCACTGAGCTTCCGTGTCTATGTCGTATTCGTAGTCAAAAAATTCGACCTGGTACTGTCGGATGACCGTGTCCAGGGGATTGGAGAACTGCGGAGAGACTTCGCGGCCACTGGAATCCTTCCAGACCATGATTGTGCGATCGTCCTGCTTCTTTTCGCGTCGAAATAAATCGGCAGAGAATGGCTGAAAGCTGGCCGATTCATCCAGGATACCCTGCAAAGAAATCTCCATTTCCACCGTACTCGAGGCGGTAGGATAAAGAAACACTCGCTTCTCCAGGAAAGATGCCCGATCCGCGTCCAGCCTATCCAGCGTATAGCCGGCAATCAAATAGGCTTCCTCTGCATTTTCCGGGCGATTGGCAACGGCGAATACCTTTCCGCCTTTATCTTCGCGAAGAGCGCAGAGTTTGAAGGCCGCATCGGAGGCCGGCTCCAGTTCCAGGCATCGGGTCTTTTCGCTGGCAGCAAAGGGATCTTCTGGAAAGAGCTCTTTTATCTGATCGTCGAAGACATAAAGACCCTGCATCTTCAACTCTTCCAGATCTCTAAAAAGGTTGGGCACCGTGGTGCTGGCCCGATAACGATAGGACTTTCCATCTATTGAGAGGGATGTGTAGTAGCTCTCGCCTTTGAAAGATGTCTCCTTTTCAAAGCTGAGATCGCCGTAACGGATGGTCTGCAACTTGAGGTCCCAGATCATTGGCTCATCCTTTCGATCCAGATCAAGAAAAAGGAAGGCTCCCAGAGCGACCAGCGAAGCCAGAAGAATCCAGAGCGAATTGGGCAGCTTCTTCACGAATTGGTTCCTTCGAATCTTCGGTTCCTTCGATAGAAATACAATGCAAGACCCAGAATCAAAGAAAGCCCCACAGGAAATACAACCATGCCGAGGATCAGGTTCCGCAGTTTAAGCTCCTCTGTAATCTGAATGGAGCGATCCTTCCTGGGTTCTGCGGGCAGAGCGGCCGCGATCTGGCTTTCTGTCATCCAGAACAATGTATCTGCGGCCAGAATCGGGTTGCGATGATCCGCCTGGTAGCGCAGTCCCAGTTCAGAGATCCAGGCGATATCAGAATACACTGCGATGCGTGCATCCGTGGCCGGATTTTCAATCGCCAGCCCCAGCGGAAACCTTCCGGAGGATTCGCCGGGATCCTGCTTTCCATTTCGATTCTTGTCCAGCACCGTGCCGAAAGGAGAATACAAAAACACCTGAGTCTGGAATTGATCCGGTTTGGGCTGCTCTGCCACCGGTGCCTCCTGGCCTGGCTCTGCGGCTGGAGTCGCTGGATTCTGATTCGGCGAGGCCTCTTCATTCACCGGCATCTCTTCCTCGGACTTCTCCCTCTTCGTTTCTTCGAAGTAGGCCGAGCCGGCATAAACAATGGCCGCACGGCCCGCCAGATTTAAATTCTCCGTCATTCTGTGCTTTTCGAATTGCTGGATAAACAGCTCCCCCGGTTTTCTGGGATTGTTGCTGAGCAAAGACCGTTCGTATTTATAAGGGACATTCAAGGCTTCGAACAACCATTCAAAGTCTTCCTTGCCCGCCGGATCCATGAGGATCATGAGCCGACCGCCTTTTTTCGCATACGCAAGGAGGGCTTCTCTTGCATCTTCGCCATATTCAACTGAGGGGCCGGCCAGCACTACAGCATCCGCATCGTCTGGAATGGGGCCGGGCCATTCGGAACCGGCGCCGAGATCACGAATCCTGTAATTGTAATATCGCAAAAGCTCCCGGAATGTTTCCAGGGCATGTGGATTGACAGCGGCCTTGGTAAGCCCCACGCGCTCGCCGTTGGCGGCTGGAAAATATACCATCCTGGGCGGCGACGACACCTGTAGCAGCGCCCTCACCGATTCCCTTTCCAGGCGCTCCATATCCTTACGCGTGAAGACATACACTCGACGATCCACGTAGGGAAGATCTTCACTCTCCACATCTCCCTTTTTCAGCGCACGAATGATAATTGTGCCATTGGAGACCCTACCAAATTCCTCGGACTGAAAGTCGGCAAGGTCAGCATTGTGGAATTCCAGGGTGATCTTCGAATTAATGTTAGGAAGCTGCTGCAGCATGACCCGGACGTCTTCCGCAATCAAGAAAAGCTCCGGCAAGGTGCTGGAGGTCGCCTTATTTCGAATAGCTTGCTTAACCGGCAGAAAGGCATGCACTTCCACTTTTCCATCCAGACTGGAGATGATCTGCCGGGAATCATCGCTATAGGAAAAGAAGCCCGGAGAAAAGTCCAGGGTAGGATTTCGCACGGCAGCGAGATAGTTGAGCGCAGAAAAAAGCGCCAGAGCCGCCAGAACCGCCAGGGATGCATGTACAGCGTTCTTTTCCCGGCTCTGCTGACCCGACAAGCTAGCCCGGCTGCTATATTCCAGTCCTGCGGAGATTCGCAGTATGATGGCGCCTGCAAAGGAAAAGAGAAATAGAATCAGCAGAAACAGTCGCATTCGGGCCGCAATGCTGTCCTCCTCACCGTGAATCTGATCGCGAATCAAATAAAAGACAATGGCAGAAGCCAGAAGGCCCCAGCAAAGATAGAGTGTGTTCCAGCGCCCCTCCAGGGTGGAATCCTTTCGATCCAGCAGGAGCAATACCGGATCCACCAGAAGCAGCAGCAAACCCACGGAAAACAGGAAGATGCCGGTGCCTGAATCCAGATAGTTGTAGGCCAGAAAGGTTGTTATGCCCCCGGCAAGAAGCGTCCAGCCGCCAACGCGCTTAATGGTTTCTCGCATTTGCATCATATCAATTGCCTCTCCAACGTCGTGACTCAAGAACCCGCACCGTGAAGAAAAGAAAGAGCACCGTCAAACCGCCAAAGAAGAGAGTGCCCTGAAGAGGCAAAATGCCCCGGGTGAAGGGATTGAACTGATCCAGGGCATGCATGTAGCTGAAGATCTCTCGTGCAGGAGCAGGTAGCAGTCCGGCCAGGTATCCGCCGATGTCGACAAAGACCAGGATGCCGGTAGCAATTAGTAGAGATATCAAATGGCTTTCTGTGAAGCTGGAAGCGAATATGCCCACCGAGGTGGCATACATAGCGACCAGCCACAGGCCAATCAATCCTGTAGCGGTCATATACATGGGCGTTTCCGCAATCCAGAAGATGTACACTCCCTGCATAAGAAAGAGAAGCGCTCCCAGTATCGAGAAGTTCAGAAGAAACTTTCCGATAACAAGTTCCAGATCCGAGATGGGCAGACTGTAAAGCAATTCCAGAGTGCCCTGTCTTCGTTCGTTTACGAAAGCGGACATGGAAAGGAACACTCCCGCTCCCAGGGTAAGAATGTAGAAGATGTAGAAGATAGCAATGGTCACCTGCTCATAGGTGGCCCGATCCGTACTCGCCAGGATCACGCTTACAAATCCGCAGCAAAAAGCCAGGATGCCTATGCTTAGAGGTGGCAGGCTGGAGCCAAAAAAAGAGGCCAGCTCCTTGAGATAGACCCAGTAGATTCGTTGCAGGGAACCTTTCATGCTCCCACCTCCACAGTCCCTGTTGTATGCTTCATAAATTCGCTCTCCAAATCCTTCTCCAGTTGATCGCCTTCCAGGCTGGCCGCCAACCTTCCGCGATGCAAGATGAGTACTCGATCGCAGGTGCGGCTCACTTCGGTAAGGATGTGGCTGGATATTAGAATAGTATGCTGCCCGGCCAGATCCCGAATCAGGTTTCGCACTTCCACAATCTGCCTGGGGTCCAGTCCGGAAACCGGTTCGTCAAAAATCAGAATCGGAGGATTACCGATGAGCGCCTGGGCAATGCCCACCCTCTTACGATAGCCCAGGGAAAGATGTCTTATAAGCGAACGACGGGCTGGCTGGAGGTTGGTCCTTTCCACCACCCGGTCGAACTCGGAGGCAAAATCGTCCTCGGACACTCCTCGCAGGCGGGCAACGAAGTGTAGATAATCCCGGACAGTGAGCTCCAAATACAGAGGCGGAACCTCCGGCAAGTAGCCCAGCTTGCTGCGAATTTCCAGCGGGTTTTCGGAAACATCGTTTCCTTCTACTTCAAGGCTTCCATCGCTGGGAGTCAAAAAGCCAGTTAGCAGCCGCAAACAGGTGGTTTTTCCGGCGCCGTTGAGCCCCAGAAGGCCCACCACCTCTCCTGCATGGATGTCAAAACTTACATCCTGTAATGCAGGAAAATCTCCATAATACTTGGTAACCCGGGACAATCGGATGGGAGGATGCATACTGCCTTTAACACCGAATCGGCCGGCCATATGTCAAATGATTTCCAATGAACGAAGGTCGCCAAAAAATGGTCAAATCTTCTGGAATCCGCATGAATCCGGGTTCGCACCATTTCCATCCCGGTTGGCATACCATGAAAACTCTTCTCAGGTACCTCACTCTTCCAGGCATAATGGCTCTGGTTCTGCTTTCGGCTCTGGTATTTCCGGGTCTGGTAACTCTGGAGGCCAGTCCTTACAGCGAGGGACGCGTCGCCTTTGCAAGGGGGGACTTTGATTCTGCCATGCGCCTTCTGGAGGAATCCACGCGCACCGATCCTTCCAACGGAAATGCCTACTTTTACATTGGCCTGATCCATGAACGAAAAGGCCGCAAACCGGAATCCATCGCTGCCTACAAACAGGGAGTGGCACGACGAATGGATGCCGATCTGCGGGAAAAAGCTCTCTGGAAAATTGTACTCTATTCGAAATACATAGGCGACTGGGGAGCGGTTTCCATCTACAGTTCCCAGTTTCTCAAGTACAAACATCATCCTGAAATGGCCCGATTGCAGTCCATGGCGGCCAATCAGGGCGGTTCCTCCAGCGCCGAATTGGTACGACTGGTGCAGAAAGGACAGAAGGCAGAGAAAGAAGGAAATCTCACCGAAGCTATTGGTTACTACGAAGAGGCCCTGGAAATCGACGGAGATGCGCACAGCGTGCGATGGAATTTGGCTTCCGTGGCCATGAAGGCCAATCAATACACAAGGGCGGTAAAGCATCTGCGGTATCTGGACCGCAAAGATCCCCAATGGAAATACACTTACAAGCTGGGAGTCTGCTATTACCAGCTTGGACAGTATCAAAGCGCCCTCTCCAGCTTTGATCGGGCCACCGAACAGAACAGGCGACCCAGCGGTAGTTTCAAGTACTTTATGTTACTGGGAAGAGGACTGACCTATCTTGAACTGGAAGATATCCAGAAAACAGATAAGAATCTAACAGAGGCGGCCCGCATCAAATCTTCGGCGTTGCTGGACGGAGCTCTGGCCCGGCTGGCCTTGATGAAAGGAGATCGCGCCGAAGCAGAAAAGAGGATGAGCAAATCGCTCAAAGAAGATTCAGCGCAACTGGATGCCCTTTCCGTGCGAGCTCTGCTCAGCTCCGATCCATCCGCCTATGAAGCGTTCCAGGATACCCTTTATAAGAATACTGTCTTTCAGCCTCCCTATTACAATGCGGTCACTCTGCAATATGTACATGTGCTTGTGGCCAGGAGCAAATTTGACCGAGCACGCACCGTCCTGGAAACGCTGGATCGCAAAGAAAGGGAAAACATCCATGGGATGAAGTATGATATTGCCAGGCTTTCCAATCGCCCCCTCATACTACCCGGAACCATGGCCGAATTAAAGACGGCCTCCCCCGGAATTCCCAGGTCGCGAATCCTGGAAGAAGAGATACGAATGTTCCTTCTCTTCGGCGAAAGCGATGCGGCTCGATCCGCGATTCAGAAATGGAAAGAGGCCAGAATTCCCACTGGCAAGGAAGAGGATCCGGACCGGCCGCCATCGGCCAATGGACAACCCACAAATGGCCCCTCCGAAGCGGAAGAACCCGAAGCGCCGGAACCGGACTCCACCGCTGGCTGGCTTCGCCAGTATCCCGAGCATTTCGAATACATTGCCAGACTGGAGCTCCTGGACAGCATGCTGGCCCAGCAAGAGATTAGCCGGGCCAGAAGCATGGCAGAATTCTGGAACCGTCGATCCCCTGACTTCAAAAAGGGCGCCCTGGGCCTTTCAAGAGTACAATCCCTGGTAGAGACCAACCGCGAATGGGCGGCCATGTATGCGCCGGACACTCTTCGACCCGAAAATCCTTCGAACCAGGATTCCAGGCCACCCGGGCCTCAAGAAACCAATCCTGCGCCCGGAAAGGAACCGAGCAATAATACGGACCCTTCGGATCCCTCGGACAATTCCCGATCGCAGCCTGCAGGTCCGCAGCCTGCAGGTCCTGGTAGCGCCCAATAGAGCAGCCATGCAGGGCAGCCCCGGAAAACCGACCGACTCTAATGGCTCTCACCGAGGAGCACCCACACTTTTTGGTATCGTAAACATTACCGAGGATTCCTTCTCTGATGGAGGGCAATACCTGGACGAGTCGGCTCTGGAACGGAGAATTCTGGAGCTGGACAGCAATGGTTGCGATGTTCTGGATCTGGGAGCAGCCAGTAGCAATCCAAAGGCTCATCCGGTGGACCCGGTCACCGAGATCCGGCGACTGGAAATGGCCCTGGGAATCGTCGAAAGGCTTCGCAACGCCAGAAATCTGAATCCCGCCATGGCCATCTCTGTGGACAGCTTTAGCCCCGCGGTTCAGCGCTTTGCCCTGTCCTGCAACGTAGACTATCTAAATGACATTGCCGGTTTTCGCCATTCG
Source organism: Leptospiraceae bacterium (assembly GCA_020440915.1). Classification (GTDB taxonomy): domain Bacteria; phylum Spirochaetota; class Leptospiria; order Leptospirales; family Leptonemataceae; genus UBA3465. The sequence continues at coordinate 16,609 of JAGRNE010000018.1, forward strand.
GATCTCTACGAGGACCTTGCACGCTCCCACTGCAACCTGATTCTAATGCATGCCATCCAGGAAGGCGTAGCCACCGAAACCCATGTCGATCCGGCCACCATCCTGCCGCGAATCATAGAATTCTTTGGTAGCAGGCTGCAGGCTCTGCAATCGGCCGGCATTGCGCGAAATAGGATTATCCTCGATCCAGGTATGGGTTTTTTTCTGGGCACCGATCCAGAATGCTCGCTCACTGTGTTGCGGAATCTAAACGTGATCCGGGCGGAATTTGGATTGCCTCTTCTTGTTTCTGTATCCAGGAAGTCTTTCCTGGGCTCCCTTACAGGACGTCCGCCTTCCGATCGCGGGCCGGCCACGCTTGCCTGCGAAATGTATCTGGCAGATCGGGTGGAATACATTCGCACACACGATACGGGGGCGCTCAGGGATGCTCTTGCAGTTCAGAATCGACTGAAATCAGCTTCTGGTTCGCACCAGGGGTTCGGGCAGGCTTCTCAATCCTTTTGAGGAGCAAGCAAGTCCAGTAAACCGGGACTAAACTCTGCGAAGGGATCTCTTCTTCGCATCATGTTTTCTACGGGACTGGCCGGCGGCTCGTCGCGCACAACAAAACCATGGTCCCCTTTTTCCAGAAGCAAAAATCGATAGTTGGGGATGGAACTGGATCGAACCATGTTTTCCTGTTTCTTTCGATCCTCCGGATGGATCTCCTCATCGTATTCGCCCAGAACATGAATCATTTCCATGTCCGGCCGGGCCTGTCGCAGTCCTTCCAGGATGGGTTCGAATTCTAGCTGGGCGGCCGCCCGGGTCCAGTCCCGGTTAGAAGGGCGATACAGATGAGACAGAGTTTTTTCCAGAGCCAGCAAATCCGAAGCCAGGTTGGCTTCTTTCAGCTTCTCCAGGCGGTCTTCCCAGGCGTCCTCGTCAATTTCCGGTATCTCTCCCCTTTCAATAGAAGATCTATGTTTCTGCCAGATCAAAGAAGCGGTATCCATATTCTCCTGAGACACGCCGCTGAGCTCCATGTTGTAGAAAATCCGGCCGGCCCAACCGTTGAGCAACGTATCCGGGTAGGCGCAGCTTGCCAGAATCAATCTCCCGGGTTTCAGAATGCGAAGAGTCAGAGTATCCTGCAATGCTAGCGCTGAAATCATGCAACCTTCGCCCACTGCCAGAACGGTAATGGGAGCGTCGGGTAAAGCTGCCTGCTGCCTGGCAGTATAGAAGGCTTCCGCCACATCAAGCAAAGCTTGCATGGATCTGGCCGGATCTACGAGGTCGATTTCTTCGTTCACGCTACCTGGAGGACTGTACCGAATAACCGCCATATTTCGTTCGATCAAGCGACGGGCAAAACGCAGGCCAGGACGGGTCTGATTCCCTGGAGAGTTCCAGTCCCTGTCGTAATCCCGATCAGGAACAATCAGCACATAGCCATCTGGATTTTCGGGCAGCATTACCTCCGCAGTTTCCATCCAGAGCGAATCCTGGTCCCTGGAGATGAATTCCTTCAGAGCAACCTTTCTGAAGTCTCGATCGCTGAAATCCAGCCCCTGGACAATAGTCGGAAGATAGATGAAAGTCCCAATACCAACCAGAAGCAGTCCAATGAGAATGAAGGTGATTAAGATGAGTTTTTTCATAACAGACCTGTTCTTCTCTTTTTCCTGACCCTGGCGATGGAGCCACACAAAGCCTGGACCCTCGTTGCCGATGATCCGATTTCCGGGAATTGCAGGCCCCGGCTCGAGCCAGAAACTGCGCTTTCGAATCCCGGAAATGACCTGCGCAGCGCTAGAATACGAAGTAGATGAACTGATGACCGGACTGCGAAAGGGCCGGCAACATCCACCCGCCAAGCAAGGTTCCCAGGATCAAGATCAACCAGAATTCGTACCTTCTTAACCACTGAAAATGACCAGGAGTGTATTGAATCCAGTGAAACAGAAGAAGAGCCAGAAACATAAATCCAATGGTTTCCAGCTGACCGATCTCCTGGCTCCTGAAAACCTCGGCGCCGAAAACCGATTCCAGAGTCTCTACGTCTCCGCCAGCATCCTGGTATTCAGATTTCAAATGATGGGAACCATGGGTAAAGACTCCGGAGAGCATCTCGCCCATAATCTCTGTGGAACTAACCTGAATCGTCTTGTACTGCACCGGCTGAGCCCGAAACATCAGGGCTCCCAGGGAAAAAAGAACAAACATAAAAAGAATCTTGAGGACTTTGAGAGGAACGTTTTTTTCAGGCGTGGTTTTCCAGCCCAGAACCTGTTCGATGAATCGCTCCAGAGCTAGCAGCACTCCCCACATGGCCCCCCAGGCGATGTAGGTGTAATCGGCTCCATGCCAGAAACCACCCAGGGTGAAGGTAATGATCTGATTCAAATAGGTCCGACCAGCGCTGACTTTGCTTCCACCCAGCGGAAAGTAGATGTAGTCACGCAGCCAGGTGGCCAGGGTGATATGCCATCTTTGCCAGAGTTCCCGGGCGCTGGCAGAAAAGAAAGGAGCCTTGAAGTTCTCAGGAATATCGTAGCCCAGAAGAAGTGCGGAGCCTCGGGCAATGTCTGTGTAACCGGAAAAATCGCAATAGACCTGCAGGGAAAAACACATTCCGGCCAGCATGATGCTCCAGCCGGTGTAAAGCTCCGGAGCGGCATAGACCGGAGCAAGAATGCTACCCATGGGATCTGCGAGAAGAACCTTTTTTATGAGACCGCCCAGAATCAGCCAGGAACCACGATACATCCTGTCTTTGTCTATGAATGCTACCTGCGGCAGAAAGTCCGTGGATCGCATAATAGGACCGGCTATGAGCTGGGGAAAGAACAGAATAAAAAGGAAGAAGCGCGAAAAACTGACCTCCTCAGTGATTACGCCCCGATATACATCCACAACGTATGCAGTTAACTGAAAGGTATAAAAGCTAATGGCCAGGGGAAGAAATAGATCCATGTTCTCCACAAAAGGAGGCAGATCCATGCCCATATCCTGACCAACTCGAACGAAGAAGCCAAAGTACTTGAAAACAGCCAGATTAATCAGGTTAATGATGACCGTGAGCGCCATGATCAGCCGACGGCGCGCATGATGCCGAAGCATCCATTCCACCATGAAGTAGTTTAGAATGACCAGGCCAATGAAGTGGACAGTCCAGCGAATCCCCCACCAGCCTTCCCGGTTCAATCCCCAGGTGGCATAGAATACCACCGAGGCTACAATCAGGACGCCGGAGCGAAACCTGGAAGGAAGGCTCCAGTAGATTACATAGACTGCAGCGAAGAATAATAGGAATAGAAATGAATTAAAGAGCATGCCGAGTTTTCCGGGCTCTTTGAGCTCCTCGAGTTGTGAACAACTACGTCGGCTCTCCGATCTGAGCCTGAAGAACAGGAATGAACTCGGCTATGGCGCTGTCAAGCGGCGAATCCAGGGTGGCGCCGCAAGCATTCTTATGGCCTCCGCCCCCGTATTGTTGGACAGCCCTCAGTACATCTACATCGGACCTGGAACGCACGGAAATCCTGGTTCGATCCCTTTCCCTTTCAGAAAAGAGGACTGCCGCCTTTATGGAGCCGGGTTCCAGAAGCTCGTTAACCACGCCGTCCATATGATCAAATTCCAGGCCCAGCTTAAACACATCGTCCTTGCGAATAGAAAAGTAGGCAATGGAACGATCATTACTAAATTTGAGGCTCTGATAGAGCTTTTTTTTCAGTTCCAGACGACCCAGAGGCTGGTTGTTAAAGAGCCCTTCCGCTACCTTTTCCGGCCGAATACCGGTTTCCAGTAGCCTTGCTGCAATGCGGTGGGTTTCCGGCGTGGTCTTCCCGTACCGAAAGTGTCCGGTATCGGCCACTATGCCAGCATACAGAGCCAGCGCAATCTCTGGAGGAATAGCCTGACCCGCAGCTTCGTAGAGCCGATACACAAGCTCACAACTGGAAGCGCAGTCCGGATCCTGGAACGTCCTTTCAAAGTCAGGAGCCGCTCCGTCGTGGTGATCCACAATCACAAGGTTGGAATGATCCGGATTAAGAAGAAAGGCCACATCGCCTATTCGATCGGGATCGCTATTATCCACGCTAATGACTGTACGACCTCGCAATCTTTCTCGCCCTTCCCGGGCATCCACATGATCAAAAGTATCGATCTTATGTCCTTCCAGAATGAAGGTCAGCTTTTCCGGAGCTTCGTCATGATTTATGATACGGGAATCAAATCCCAGTTTGAGAAGCAGGTAATTGAGCCCGATTTCGGCGCCCAGACCGTCCGGGTCCGGCCCACGATGCGTGGTAATGATAATGCCCAGACAGGATTTCATCCTGCGAAAGAATGCTTCGGAAAGCCTGTCGAACTGGGTGTTTGGCTGCATCTGTGCTGACCTTATTGGTACTCAACAACATCGGCAAGAGATTTCCCGCAATTCAGGCTATGGTTTCCAATAGCTGACGTCTGGCGGCTTCTAGCAGAGCTTCCCGTTCGTTGGGAATCCCTTCTGTCTTTACCTGATCCAGCAATGATTTCAGCAGGTCCCCCATTTCCGGGCCCGGCTTCATTCCCAGCTCCATAAGATCGTTTCCGCCGATCTGCAAATCCCGAACTTTGAGCTCCCGCTCCTGCCGCTTGATTTCTTCTATATGACGGATCAAATCCTTGATGGCGCGGGGCAATGCCTGCCTTTTTCCGCTACCTTTTCGATCCGCCAGGCGAAGTGCGATCAAGTCTTCCAGCTGGGAAGGGCTTACCTTTTGCATGAATCGCCGAACGGCCCGATCGCTCCACTCGGAGGTATAGTGAAACATATGGTTACGTACCAGAAAACGAACGCGTTTGCCCAGGTTGGAATCAAAACCAAACCGCCGCATAATCCGCTCCGTAATGCGTGCGCCTACTACTTCATGGTTGTGAAAGGTAGCTTCCCCTCCAGGCTGCTCCCGTCGCGTATCGGATTTGCCGATGTCATGCAGCAGGGCGGCCAATCTCAATTTCAAAATGGGCTGGTCCACAGCGTCGCAGGCATAGATCAGATGATAGAAGATATCATGGCTGTGGTATCGATTCTGAGTTAGACCTTTGCCTTTGGCCAGATCCGGCAAGAACCAATCCAGAGCGCCCAGCGCATCCATAATCAGAAATCCTGTGGACGGTCGGGCACCGCAGACAATCTTCTGAAAGCACTTGCGTAGAAATTTTCTGTTCAGTCGAGCCGCCTGCTCTTCCGACCAGGCATTCTTCAAAGCAGCGCGAAAAGAAGGATCAAGATCAAAGTCCAGCATCGATGCAATACCCGGAATCCGAAGCACATCGGCGGTGGATGGATGATCGGCCAGGTCCGTACCATCCAGCGGCCGAATAATGCCGGCCAGATAATCCGCTCTTGCCTGTTCGTTTCCGGACCAGCGCTCTCCGTCAAAGCGTAGCGTATCCACCGATAATTCGAAAGGCTGGAAATCCAGACCTGAATCGGAATCCCCATGGTCATCCACATCCAGGGCTTTCGCTATATCGGAAGTCGTATCTCCAGAATCAGTTGCAGATCGATGCAGCTCGTTTGAGCCACTCGCTCTTCCAGGGTTTTCCGGGGCATCAGGCATTCTAAGGAAGCGTAGATGATAATCGTCCGAAAGGCCGGGAAGGGATATCATCCATTTGATTTCGCCGGGACCCGTGGAGGATTGCAAAAACTCCTCCATGGATTCGGTATTAAAAGCGGCAATAGATTCCAGCGCCGGATCCGAAACTCGAAACACTGCAACTGGATTCTTGCTCCGGAAGTAGCGCAGGCTTTCCCCGGAAAGATCCTGCAGGGAAATGGGCAGGATGCCTTTTCTGTCTTCCAGCCAGTCCTTGAGATGGGACGGAGGATAATAATCCGGATGATCCGATACAAATGGGGTCATTTAATCCTTCCGAAGTCTGGGGCGGATTTCTTTACCGGCGCACTGACTTGCCGGTGCAACAACGAGCTTGCCAGTTCAAAAAAGGGTGCCCTGGGAAAAAGAAAAAAAAATCTGGAACAATGCCCTCCCCGGAAAAGAAAGCTTTGTCCCGTTTGTCCCTGAAAAGGCTGCCTTACAGCTTCCTGCAAAAAGTGGCCTGGTCCGATCTGGATGCTTTTGCTCATGTGAATCACACTCGTTTTGCCATCTATTTTGAGAATGCACGGACCCAGTTCTTTAGCGACAAACATGCCTGGAATACCGATCAAATCCAATCTACCGGGCCTGTGGTCCATGAACTGACCTTGCAGTATAGAAAGCAGGTGCGCTTCCCGGCCACATTGGACGTCACCATAGGCATCGCCAATCTGGGCAGCCGAAAGTTCGAGATGGCCTGTACCATGTGGCATGAAAACGATTGCGTTTGCACAGGATACGGGGAATTTTTGTGGATTCACTTCGAAGAAGGAAGGCCTGTAAGATTGCCGCCGGAACTGGTAGCGGCTCTTGAGCCCTTTTCTGTAGAATTCTAGTAATCCTTCGAACTATCCAACACTGAATATAATGAAATCCCGGGGAATCCAATGAATCCATTCTCAGCGCCTTCGCAACCAGGAGGCAACAAGGGTCGTATCGCTCTGAGGCTGGGCCTTTCCGGATGTCTGGCCCTGGGCCTCGGTGTTTTTCTGCTACAAACCTCGGCCTGCGATGTCTGGGGCGGCCCGTCCTACACGGTGGTAGTGGATCCCGGGCATGGAGGTGCACCCACAGCCGGAAACGACGACAAATGGGATCCGGTAACAAGAAAATATCTCAGCCCTTATCTTTACGGCATGCGTTATGGGAAGTATGAGGAACACAAGATAATGCTGGATCTGGCCCGGCGTGTGCAGAAATATCTGCAGCTCACCGAATCGGAAGAAGGCTGGAAAGAGTTCGAAAAGCTTCTTCGTCAGGTTTCGGATCAAAAGGAATTCACTCGCATTCGCCTGCGTTCCGTAATGAGCAGAGATGAAGGCTGGCAGCAACGAGGGTTGGGCGCGGATCATCCGGATGTGAACGCACCTTTTCGACTGTATGACTTTCCGGATCGCAAAAAGCCGGGAAAGATGGTGCCGGGACGATTATCGTACATTAACTCACAGAAGCCGTATCTAGTGGTTTCGCTTCATCTGAACCCTGCGGGTCCGGGAAATGAAGGCGGTATGGCTGCGGTTCTGGCTCCCGGCTACAGCACTTTTGACAAGCTTCGCCGAATAAGCCTGGGAAAGGAAAAACCGGAGGCCTTTGATTTTTTGCCCTGGGCAGATTACTGGCTCATCAATCAGAGCGGCTGGAATCGATTGGAGATCGCCACGGCGGATACATGGGTGTACTTCCATGGGTTCTGGATCAAGAAAAACATGAAGGAACCCTGGCTGGATAAGAATAGAGGACTCAGGCACAATATGATACAATGGAGGTATCGCGATCCAGAAGGATGGGTAGACCGGGCCAGAAAAGGCGGGCCGGGCCCGTATTCCATGAAGTATTCCGATTTTCGCGCCGAAGGACCTTTCTGGGAAAGGGAAAAGGCTCTCCCGGAACACTGGCGAAGAGAAGCGTCAGTTCCAGGAACTTCCATTGAGTTTGGCGGCGATAACCACTATGCATCCGATGAATTAATGCGATACGTGCAATACGGAAGTCGCAAGCTGGACGCAAAACTTGCTGAACAGGGAAAGAAAGCGATTCCAGAAATCGTGGATCCTTTTGTGAGCACGTACAGCCTGCCCACTCTGGTAAATGCGGTGGTTGCCTATCTGGAGATCGGACACCTGGATGTGCAGAAAGATCGTATGTTCATCTTAAACAACAAAGATGTAATTGCGAAGAGCCTGGCCATTGGCATCTATTCCCTCTTTGCCGGATTGGAATTAAAATCTTACGACGGGCCTTCCAGGCCGGCAAGCAAACCTCTTAACTTCAAGAAGTATGAAGAATACGAAAAGGGGAACTACTTCAATCTTGTAGCCGATTGAGGCGCAGGCCAAGCAGTACCTATGTCAGACCCCGGCAAAGAAGCTTCGGATTCGCGCACCTTCGGTGACGCTGAAGCCGTAGAATCCGATGCCGGGCGCTCTGGAGTATCCATCGGCGAATCAAGATCTTCCGGCGCTGGCTCCCTTCTTCTGACTCTTTCGCCAATGCTTCAGCCCTGGGCTGTGGTGGATTTTTCCTGGGGATTACTGCAGACATTGGCCGGCATGACCATGGCATTTCTCTCCGCACTTTTGGGAGCACAATTAACTCGAATTCACGGTCATTGCCTCATTGTTCGCAATTCCCCTCTTATGCCCTCCTACTCAGGCATGTCGCTGGGTCCGTACTTGCTGGGCGGACTTGGCTTCGATTACTGGACCCATGAATACGGCCATACCTATCAGAGCCGCCTTCTAGGTCCGCTGTACCTGCCGCTCATCGGCTTGCCAAGCCTGCTCAGCGCAAGTTTGCGACCGTCTCGCCATGGCGAAGTCTACACTGAGCGCTGGGCGGACGCCTGGGCGGCGAAAGGAGAGCTGGCCCTTCGTATGAATCAAGCGGAGCGAAATGAGAGCGCCTGATTTCGCAGCGCCCATCAATCGGCCATCCGTGAACCGCCCCATATCCAGAGTTTTCTTTTCTCTTTTCCTGCATTCGCGTCTGGTATGCCACGCTTAGAATCCGCTTTGCGCTTTGCGATTTACGCTTACGATTCGCCTTTGGGATTCGCCTTTGAGATTCGCCTTTCCATTGTTTTTACCGATCTGTAATGGAACCGTAAATGAAGAAACCATCCTTGAGGGTGTGAGAAAATGGGAAACACGGCCGGTATTGCATTTGGCCCTGGTTCTGTCTCTGATGGCTCTTGTCAAGTACATTGCGCCGCTAATTGCACAAGACCTGACCTTCCTATGGTGGCTGGCCTTGATTCCGGCTCTGTTTTCCAATCCGCACTGGCTGCTGATTCATGAAGCAATCCATGGACTGCTTTTCAAAAGCCGGACAAGCAACGAATTCGCAGGAAGACTACTTTGCATTCTCATTGGCAGTCCGCTGGGAATCCTGAGGGCGGGCCACCTTTTGCATCACAAATTCAGCCGCACTGCTCTGGATCGCACGGAGGTGGTGGACTACAAGGAGAAGGGAGCCGTCCTGCATTCTCTTGGCTACTACGGCTGGATTCTTGGCGGACTTTACTTCACGGAAGTCCTGGGTAGTCTGGTGGCCCTGTTGCCCGGTGGCTGGGTTCGTGCCATGTCCAAGAATTCTTCTCTGGGGCAGCGACTTGTGGAAATGCTGCTCTCCTCGCGGTCAATGAAAATCATCCGTCTGGATGCAATGGCCGCCCTTGCATGCTTCGTCGCCGCTTTCTGGTTTTATGGCGATTACTGGTACGTCTTACTGACAGCGTTGCTGATGCGCGGACTTCTGATTAGCATGCTGGACAATGTGTACCACTATTCTACTCCGCTGGACAATCCTCGATATGCGCTCAATCTTTCCGCCCCCGCGCCAATGCGATGGTTTCTGTTAAATGCCAATTATCATGGGATTCATCATGAAAATCCCAGAGTTCCCTGGGATAACCTGGCGGAGAAGTACCGCAATCTGCCAGCCGAACGGAAGGAAACGGTTCCGCTGGGTCGGCAGTGGCTCAGACAATTGAAAGGCCCGATTCCGGAAGAGGTACTCACTGCTCGAAAATGAAATAAGCGAGGCCTGCCGGCCCCGCATTTGTTTCGCGATTTTAAGACCGCAGACCCTGGACTCCACCGCAACTGCAGCCTCCGGAAGAGAGGGCAAGGGCCGCCAGCGCCGCGCCCTGGGACCCCCGGGCTCTATTCGTAGATGATCTCGTAGCTAAGATCCGCTGTCTTTCTTAGCATGGAAGAAACGCCGCAATACTGGTCTTGCGAAAGTTTTACAGCTCGTTCCACCTTTTCGGGATCCGCTCCTTTGCTGAAGATATACTTCATTTTGATGCTTTTGAAGACTTTGGGATGATCGTCTGTCTGATCCGCTTCTACTTCGATTCGCATGGAATCTACATCGATTCGCATTTTTCGTAGAATTCCAACAATGTCCATAGCGGTGCAACCGGCCAGCCCGCTAAGCACGGCTTCCTTGGGCGTCTGGGCGCTATCCTCGCCTCCGGATTTCTCGTAGGTGTCCATCTCCAGGGCATGCCCCCGATCATTGGTGGCCACCATCTTCATTTTTCCTTTGTAATCTAGCGTAACCTGCATGGCACGAATTTCCTCCAGGGATCTTTCCGGTCAACAGCATCGGAGGTCCGCCCCTGGCTGCGTTCCGGATTTTGATGCGACCCTCTGTCCGAAATATACAAAGTCCTGCGATTTCGCCCAGCTTGAGGCGACGAAATGCGTCTTCTGGGCGCCCTTTTTCGCGACGAAGAGACCGAGCCCTTACAGTCCGTAGCGCAGAAGCGTTTTTTTCGCTTCAATTGGCCTACTTTGTCTAAAGCGGTTGACATATAGAAGAATGCGGTT
>JAGRNE010000190.1 GCA_020440915.1 Leptospiraceae bacterium
GAGGATCATAGTAGCGCGGCGCTTCCGATAGTCGGCGGGGAGCCACTGGATAGCGATTGGACAGATCACCGCCTTCCCGGAAAAAAAGGCGATCCACAAACAATAGCAATCCATACCAGCCCTGGGAACGTATGGCCCGGTGAGCGTAGGAGGCACAGGAAGGATACATAGGACACCTGGGCCCGTCCAGATGTGTGCCTTTTGTACGATGATACTCAACGAGAGCGTCCACCAATCCAAGCCCCATCGGAACCTCTTCTGCTTCGGAGTTGGCGCCGGTCAGCGCAGCGGACTGGCATTGAAGTGCAAAAATCAAGAGCAAAACGGTGGTACCAAGCAGAGGGTGTCTGGCGACCATTGGAGTCCTGGATCTCTGGAATTCTGGAATTCTTGCTTTCATGGTGAAGGATTCGAAAAAATGATGCAGCTACCGCTCAGGTAGAACCGCACCCATCGTCCATCCCAATGCTTACTTTCCGATCTGAAGAGACATCGAATTCCGGAGGTTTTTCCGGTTGATTGACTGAGGCCGAAGATAGTATCGGTGGCACACACTATGCTCCCTTTTCCCTGCTTTCCGGGCAAGCAATTCTGCCTCTGTATGGCCCTTTGCCTGACCGCTGTAGCGCCTGTGGCGGCCGAACCTCTTCTTCCCTGCCCATCTGTAGCCGGCAATTCGCTGTATCAGGCCGGTCAGTATTCCCTTTCCTCCCTCGCTTTTTATGAATCGGGCCTGGATACCGGTACTGATTGCGCAGAAAGATATGCCCTTTCCAGAATGAGAGATGCAGACTTTGGCCCCGCCCTGGATGCGCTGAACAATAGACACGCTCCTTCTTCCTTCCTTTTGCGAATGTTTGCCGCCATACCATTGCAGCGCTACAATAGCGCATTGTTCGATAGAGATCAGCTGCTCCTGAGCGATGCCACCGATCGACAAAAGGATGTGGGTCGCCTGCTGGGCATCTCGGTGTATATGGATGCCGGCGACTATGCGCGGGCAAACAAAGGCCTGGAAGAATTACAGAAGCAAACGGCGGAAGAGGACCTGCGACTTCTGATTGGACGGGTTCGTACAGATCTTCTGGAGTATGAGACGTTGGACCGCAAGTCTCCCTGGTTGGCCGGTTCCCTGGCAGCTCTATTTCCCGGCGCCGGTCATGTGTACACTGAACACTATACCGATGCTGCGCTTTCCCTTTTCTGGAATGGAGTTTTCCTGGGAGGGGGCGCCTATCTGTACAACCTGGAAAACAGGGCTGAAGCAAATCATACAGGATCTATAGTATTTGGCCTCGCCGGATTGCTGTTCTATGCTGCGAATATTACCGGGGCCATAAGCTCTGCGCATCGGTACAACTTCTTCCAGGAACGGGATCTGCAGCAAAAAATCAGGGAACGCTATTTTAATCTTGATTTTATTGAGAAGCAATCCGGCCTTACATTTGAGGTTCGCTGAGCCTGAATGGCCAGAAAAAACAGAGGAAACGATGCAGACAGATCCACGACAGACAATCTCCGAGATGTGCCAGAACTTCTATCGACAGGGCTGGGTTTCCGGCACCGGTGGTGGCATTTCCATTCGCAGGGAAGACCGGGTATATATGGCTCCCAGCGGCGTAGAGAAAGAAAAGATACGACCCGAAGATTGTTTTGTAGTGGATTTGCAGGGCAATATTCTGGAAAGACCGGAGAACCCGGCCCTGAAACTCACCGAATGTGCTCCTCTTTTCCTTTCTGCTTTTGAGCTGCGAAACGCTGGCGCCGTTCTACATTCCCATTCGTCCAATATTGTACTTATGACCATGCTTGCCAGACGACTGGATGAAGAGCTGTCGGTTCTGGAGTTCACCCAGCTAGAAATGCTTAAAGGTATCCAGGGCCATGGATACTATGACACCTTCGAACTACCTGTAGTGGACAATACGGCCCATGAATGCGATCTTACCGAATCTCTGCGAAGGGCCATGGAGCGCTTTCCGGACAGCCCTGCAGTGGCTGTCCGCAACCACGGAATCTATGTCTGGGGACCCAACGAAGTCAAAGCCAAGACCCAGGCCGAATGCATTGATTTCGTATGCGAAGTCTACTGGAAGATGCGTTCCGCAGGCATCCAATCGCATCTTTCGGCTCCTGCCACACCGGCCAGTGTGAGCTAGGCGGGCATTCGTGGCTTCCAGAGAACCGGATTTTGTTCTGGATGTATTCCTCCAGCCCGGGGAGTTCTTCTGGGGCGATGCAACGACGAGAATTCGCACAATCCTGGGCAGCTGCGTGGCCATCTGCCTCTGGCATCCGGAACTCTGCGTGGGTGGAATGAGCCATTCCATTCTTCCTCGGAGAAAAACCGAAAAGGAAGTGCAGGCAGGTCAAGAAGCCCGCTACGTATCTGATTCCGTGGATCTCTTCATGAAGGAAATCAAGAAGCATGGGACTGCGCCCGGCGAATACCAGGTAAAGCTCTTCGGCGGAGGAAGCTTCTTTGACGATGGGCAGAGCGATCGATCCGTAGGATCCATGAATGTGGCTACTGCCCGGGAGTTGTTGGAAATGCGAGGCTTTCGAGTCTTAAAGGAGCATCTTGGCGGAATGCAGGGCAGAAACGTTCTGTTCCATCTCTGGAACGGCGAAGTATGGATGAAGCGCATCGCTATAAACAAAAAATGATTCACGTCGCCGTTGTAGATGATTCTGCAGTAGTCCAGGAAACCTTCAAACAGTTGCTGAGCGCGGATCCTGAAATCCAGGTGATTCATACAGCCTCGGATCCCATCTTTGCCCTGCACAAGTTCGAAAAGCAATGGCCGGATGTAATCATCACAGACATCGAAATGCCGCGGATGGATGGCATTACCTTCATCCGAGAAATTAGAAAATCGAGAAGTACTCCAATCATCGTGTGTTCTTCGGTAACCGGGGATCTACCACGAAGTACCATCGCCGCCCTGGAAGCCGGAGCTATAGAAATCATACCCAAGCCCCAACTGGCGGTGAAGCAATTCCTGAATGAAATTCAAAGCAAAGTTGTACATCTGATCAAAGCGGCGGCGGCTACGCATCCAGACCGGAAGTCCAGAAGCGAAATCTCTGAAACGACGAAGACGTCGCCCATGGCTACATCCGGCTCCACCGTCGGTCCTGCCATGTCTGCGCATTCCCGGCCCCCGGCCTCAGACTCCTTCGAAGCGCATTTTGACGATCCACGAAGCAAGCTTCCGTGCCGGCTGGTGGCCCTGGGCGCCTCGACGGGTGGCGTTCAGGCTCTGGAATCTATTTTGACGCAATTGCGCCCTCCTCTGCCTCCCATTGTCGTGGTGCAGCATATGCCGGAGAAATTCACGGAAGCCTTCGCCCAGCGTCTGGATCATATATCTGTCATCCATGTAAGGGAGGCGAAGGATGGGGAAAATCTAAGAAACTCCACGGCGTACATTGCCCCGGGAAACTTCCATATGGAAGTTGGCCCCGATGCAGCAGGCTTTGCGGCGCGAATCCATCAGACTGCGCCAGTGAACCGTCACCGTCCGTCGGTGGATGTTTTGTTTCGCTCCGTAGCCAAACATGTGGGCAAACTCAGCGCCGGCATTCTACTCACTGGAATGGGCGCAGACGGCGCAGAAGGACTGCTGGAGATGCGACAGGCAGGAGCAAGAACCTGCTGTCAGGACGAACAAAGTTCTGTAGTATTTGGAATGCCCTACGAAGGGATCCAAATGGGCGCCGCTCAGACGGTTCTACCCCTGGATCGAATGGCCCGGTACATCGCCTCTCTGGTGCACCGTTAAACCTTGCCGCCAGGAAAACGGCCCATAGCGCCACCAGGATTCCGTATTCTGGTCACCTTTCTGAACCGCGCCATGCCCGTAGTGCATGCTCTGACCCCATGGATGTATCGTCCTCGTCCGGGCAGCAGAACCGTTGAAGGCGATAACGTTTAATGCGTATTCTGTGCGGTTCACAGTATTTGAAACCGGACGAAGCCCTTTCGGCAAAGGTATGCATTGGGTAATAAAATTGGAAATTGCTTGCAAGTCTATGCAGCCCGAGGCATGATCTGAATCAGCAATGATTCTGAATCATTTACCTGGTTTGTAGCCAGGTACGGATCCAAAGTAAAACTGCAGATATTGCCATGCAGGACGTAATATGAGCAAAACAATACTGATAATTGATGACTCTCAATCAATGCGCAGCTTTACAAGAATGGCTCTGGAAGGAGCCGGCTACGCTGTGGAAGAGGCTGTGGATGGTCAGGATGCCCTGGATAAACTGGAAAAAAACAAGTTCGATACGATCCTATCCGATCTGAACATGCCTAACGTCAACGGACTTCAAATGATTGAAAGAATACGGGACGATGACCGCTACCAGGGGGCCCGCTTTACTCCGATAATCATGCTAACCACGGAATCCGAGGAAGAGAAGAAACAACAGGGGCAGATGGCCGGCGCCCGCGCCTGGCTGGTAAAGCCCTTCGCGCCCAGTCAGCTGGTGGCGGTTATGCAAAAAATCTGCCCGCTGGATTAAGCAGCGTGGTCCTTCGACGGCCGCAATACAAGCGAAGACTGGCGCAAAAGGGCCGGAAATGAGAAACTCTCAATGGGAATGCTGGAAAAAAAAGAAGAAAGTCCTCAGGGAACGATATTGCTGGCAAGTGGCGCCTGGACTGTAGAAAGCGCCGCGTCCCTCTGGGCGGAGCTCAGGCCCCTTCTGGGCCAGAATCTGGCGTTGGATACGTCGGGTATCGAAAGAATTGATTCTTCCGGCATGCAGATACTACTACAGGGCAAGTATCTAAACGCCAGACAGGGAAAGGTCTTCAAGCTCCTGAACCATTCCCTTCCCTTGCTCAAGGCTCTGGATGTGGCCGGCTTACTGGGCACCTTCAAGGATCCGGTACGTATCAACTACGAACAAAAACAATCACTACTGCTCACATACAGCAGAAATCGATACAGTGTGTACGGTTGAGCCATGGATTTGAACGAAATCCAGAAAGCATTTGTTATTGAAATCCGGGATCTCCTGGACCGGGTGGAAGATAGCCTTTTCCAGCTGGAGCAGAACACCACGCCCGCCGAGCTGGACGCCTTGTTTCGCGCTCTTCATACGATTAAAGGAAATTCAGGCATCTTTCAGGCGAAACGCCTGGAATCCTTTGCGCATAATGTTGAAAGCCTGCTGGACAAATACCGCAACGATCCGTCCTGCTTTCGCCCTTCCGATGTTCCTCTTCTTCTAAAATGCAGGGATCACATCGAATCTTTGTCCAGCGCCGAACTGGCAGAAGGCGCCACAGGAAAGATTCCGGCAGAAGTGGAAAGCCAGGACCAGGAGCTCAAAACCAGGATCAGCGAACGGCTGGAAGAGTTGAGCGTCGCGCCGGCCCGGACCTCTGAAATTCTTGAAAACGAAATCCTTTCGGCCCCGGAACAGTCGGCCCAGGGGCTCAATCACCTGCCGGAGCGTTATCATATTTCTTTTCGCCCTCCTGCGGATGCCATGAAAGCCGGTCTGGAGCCCTTGAACTTCATCCGATTTCTGAAAAACCTGGGAACCATTGAATGCGTTTTGCCCCTGGCGGAGGGTATGCCAGGCGCAGAAAACTTCAATCCGCAGGAATCCTACCTGGGCTACGAAATTCTTCTTAAGAGTGTTGAGCCTGGCGAAGCAGTGGAAGACGCCTTCGAATTCATAAAGGAAAATGGAATCCTCCGCATCCATAGCTCCGCTTCCAGTCTGCCCGATTACGTCGAAACCATTGCCGCTCTTCCCGAAAACCGTCAGCGTCTAATCGCTGTCTGGAGAGAAATGCCTTTTCCCACACAGGACTGGCTGGACCGGCTGGAAGGGAAACTTCCCATCGCATCCGAATTGCAGACAACGCATTTTGCATCGCCGGAAACGCCTTCCGCCGGGAATCCACCGTCCAATGCAGCAGCGACATCCATCGGCGCCAGCCCTGGTAAGGATCCCTCGTCTGCTGTCGAGAGAAAAGAAGGCGAGCGAAGCAACGTGGCCCATACCAGTCTTCGCGTGGACGCCTCCAGGCTCGATGCTCTGATCAATCTGGTAGGCGAACTTGTAATTCAATCCCAGAGCTTGAAGCAGATTTCCCGGGCGACAAAAGATGCTTCCCTGGAAGCCTCAACCGATACCATAGAAAGGCTGATCGAAGATCTGCGCCAGCAGAGCATGAGCCTGCGAATGGTGGAGATTGGCACCGTGTTTCAGAAGATGCGGCGCGTGGTGCACGATGCATCCTTGAACCTGAATAAGAAGATCCAGCTGAGGCTACAGGGAGAAGATACAGAACTGGATCGCAGCGTCATTGAACGGATTCAGGATCCCATGATTCACCTGGTGCGAAATAGCATTGATCATGGCCTGGAAGTCCCGGAAGAAAGGCTGGCTGCAGGAAAAGGAGAAACCGGCACCATCGAACTTCGAGCCTACCAGGATATGGGTCATGTGGTGGTGGAGATTGCTGACGACGGCCGCGGAGTGAACCTGGAAGCGGTGAAACGCAGGGCTGTAGAAAAAGGTATCATGGTCGAAGACCAACATGTGGATCCCAACCAGCTCCATGAATATATTTTTCATCCCGGATTCTCCACCAGGGATACGGTAAGCGAATACTCCGGCCGGGGTGTGGGACTGGTTGTGGTGAAACAGGGCATTGAAGCTCTGGGAGGCTCCGTT
>JAGRNE010000191.1 GCA_020440915.1 Leptospiraceae bacterium
AGCCTGTAATTCTCCCGAAAGTGTTTTTAGAAGCGTTGTCTTCCCCTGACCGTTTTCGCCGACGATAGCATACTTCTCTCCTGCAGGCAACTTCATATCGATCCCGGAAAGGATGGACTGGCCTTCGTACCCACAGTCCAGATCCTGCATCGTAAGAATCAGACCTCGGGACGGAGATACGTCTGGAACGCGCATTCGAACGTTGCTGATCTTGTTCTTAATCTCGATGGGTTGCAGCTTTTCCAGTTGCTTCACCCGGCTCTGGGCCTGAGTGGCCTTTGAGGCTTTGGCTCCAAAACGATCCACAAAAGCCTGCAAATGCTTTCGGCGCGCTTCTACGTTACGAGCTTCGCGCTCTTTTCGCTGCCTTTCTTCGGCCACAAACTCAAAGTAATCTTCCAGAGGACCCGGGAAAAGAAATAGCCCGCCATCCGCCACCTCCAGGGTAGCCGAAGTGGTTCGCTTGATGAACTCGCGGTCGTGGGAGATGACCATGTAACCGCCACGAAAGGAATTCAAGAAGTCCTCAAGAATAAGCTGCGTATTGAGGTCCAGGTAGTTCGTGGGTTCGTCCAGCATCAGAAAATCCGGCTCTCGAACCAGCATACTTGCCAGCTTGATTCGCATTCTATAGCCGCCGGAGAAAGCTTCAATGGGCTCTTCCAGTTGATCCTCGCCAAAACCAAAGCGGGCAAGGGTTCGGGCGCATTGCCAGTGCTCCGCGCCAGTATGACGCATCATGAAATCCAGGATGCTCTCTTCCACCGACCAGGCATCGTGCTGCTCCAGGTGGGCAATTATGGCTCCCTTGCGAATTATGATCTCGCCTTCATCCGGCGACTCTTCTCCCAGAACCATGCGAAAGAATGTGGACTTTCCCGCTCCATTGCGTCCGATGACTCCAATCTTTTGATCATCGTTGATGGTTACGGTGGCATCCTCGAATAGGTGTCTGGCGCCGAAGGAGCGTCCAATTTGATGGGCAGAAATAATAGCGGACATAGAACATCTGCAGTGGATTGCAGGCGGCCTGCAGAGGCAAGTGTGATTATGTGTGGCAATTCAGGAAAGCCGACGGGGCCTGCCGTGCGTGAGACAGGCCAGTCCGTGGCAGTAGCTAGATTCAGGGCAAGCGGCCTGCTTGCTTTTGTCCTGCTCGTTGCGCTTGCTCCATCGCTACGGGCCGAGCCTATAAAACCGCCAGCTGAACCGACACCTTCCGAGGATGTTAATAAAGTGCCTTCAGGCTCGGAGGACCCGGCCCGTGCGCTCACCCTTCGTCACCAGGAACTGGACCGGCAGTTGCTGGAGCTGCGCCAGCGAATCGTAGCCTTTTCCTTTGCATGTTACGGTTCCGCAGCCAAACTGGTAGGCCCGGACTCATTAAAAGCGGGGTGCGCCATTCCCTCCCGGTTCACCGGCGATGGCGACAGCACTCTCTGGAATGGACTTCTTTGCTTTACCGGCCGCAACCCCTGGGCCTGCGAATCGGTGCGGTCTTCTCAAACCGACGATGGCCGAATGTGGCGTTCGTCGAGGCGCGCAAAAACCCGAAACGATGGGGACGAATATCCTCAGGCCTCTTTTTCCAGGGACATGGCAAGAGGAGTTCTGCTTTATTTGCTTCAGACCAGGGATCAGGAATTGGCCAACCGATGGTCGCAGTACATCACATCTCAGGGCGGGTTGTGTCCGGACCACTTCGACTATAGCTGTGACATTCGCGGTCAGAGCTATCGGCGAATCAATCATGTCCTGGATACTCTTTCTGCAACGCGGATCTCCTTTACTCATACGGTTTTTCCCTGTCTCTGGCCAGTCTACCCAATGAGCAGCGCGCTTCATGAAACAATGATGGAAAAGAGGGTTCAGGAGAATCAGAGCTTCCACCTTCACCTGGCCGCCATCGACCTTATGATGGATCCCCATATGCAGAAGCCACTTTACGATGCCAGGACCCGCAAGGCCATGGCGCAGACACTCTTTGAAAGAAAGCCCTACAATCTATTTTATCAGTACCTGGCTCAGGGGCCTACGGCAGAATTGAAAGAAAGAATCCTTCGAATAGCTCCAGCGAGCCGTCCTCCATTTCTTTCGCAATGGGTCTGGGAACGAGAAATCCCGCAAAGAGATCTGGAGAAATTTGGACTGACTCCCGGACCCGGCCAGGATCCGGAAAAACTGGAAAAAGCGTTTAAAGCCTTTGTGGATCTGGAAAGCATGGGCTGGGATTTTGTATTCATCATCGACCTTGTGGTAGGCCAGCATCCGGATCCGACATAAGCAGCCGATCCGCATCGAAACCTCGCGGCCAGAAAGCTGGATTCGAACCCCAAAAAATTGCAACCCACATGGTACAATGTGGTCTCAGGAAGTAACAGATGGAAGAACAGAGCACACAGGAGCTTCTGAAGCAGCTTATTGAGCTACAGAAGGCCCGGGGCGACGGTGGTAGCGAAGCGGCGCAAATCATAATCAGCGTAGTGCCCTTGCTGGGAGTTATTCTTGGCGCCACATTGCTTTTCTTCTTCTTCTTCTGGAACTACAGGTTGAAGAAGGAGCTTATTCGGGCAGGCCAGTATCAGTATCAGTCATTGAAGAATGTTCGCATCTTCACTCTGCTGATCGGCATCATTAGCGTCTCCGTTGGTTTGCCCATGACCATCCTTTTTGCCGGCGTGGAGGGAATGTCTTACAGTCTTCTGGGAGGGCTCATACCAAGTTTTGTAGGAATAGGGCTTATCGTATTCTACATCGTTTCCAGAACAAGAGACTAACCTGGAAGTGAAAGACCAAGAATTCGAGCGCCTGGTAGAAGAAGCCACTGACATGATCTACAGCCTGGGAATGCGTTTGTTTCGCAACAACCAGGAAGATGCGCTGGATTTCGTGCAGGATGCATTTTTGAGGGCCTACGATCGATGGGAATCGTTCGAGGGACGGTCGAAACGATCCACCTGGCTCTATTCCCTGGCTTTGAATTTGGGCCTGAATCGTCTGAGCAAACAGAAGAGAATGCCTGCCTTCGCGGCGGAGCCTGGCATCCTGGACGAAACGGTGGCCGGTCCAGACACTCCGGAAACGATTGTGACGGAGATGCTGGAAAGAGAAGAGGTGGAGGAAATGCTGCAAAAGGCTCTGGAGGAGTTGTCGGAGCAATACAGACTTCCTATCATTTTATTATACTACGAGAAAATGTCCTATAAGGATATGAGCGAACAACTCAAGACTTCGGAGGGAACACTGAAGTCCCTGGTATACAGGGGAAAAATGCAGCTGCGAGACAAATTGAAGGAATACTCCGAGTCCCGGGCTTAACTGGAGCAAGAACATGGAAACCCAACACTACCTGCAACAAATTCGCATGAGCCATGAGAGCCTGGATGCAGTTGCCCTCAAGCACATCGAACAATGCCCGGTCTGCAGAACAGAGTACGAACTCTTTCGCAAGATTGAAAGGACCGTGCAAACCCTGCCCGGCCGCAAAGCCCCGGCCTTTCTGCGAGACATGATCCTGCAAAGAGTCATCCGGCCTGCCTATCAACTCTGGCACCTGGTTTTTGGCCTGCTTCTGGCGATCCTGAGCCCCATGGCTCTGGTCTATTTCGATCGCACCTATCACCTGGAATACCTGGGGAGCGATGCCTTAATGTACACTTTCATCATGTATGGCGTGCTGATTCCCGGTGTCATTCTACCTATCACATCCATGCTCGTGCGAAGATACCGGAGCTCCATCGAACACTTCTCCGAAAACGTCGACGCTTTCCTGGAGAAACATGCACGATAATAGCTGATTATCCCGGGTCGGGTTGCGCCCGGCCCAGGCAGCGGGCCGGTTCCCGGGCTTCCCGGACGCCCGGAACCTTTTCCTTCTACAAGAAACTTCCTCCACCAGCTTTCCCCCCGCCCCATACGGCTTCTGCCTGTTTACCTGATTCGGTTGCCGATGCCGTTTCGGTGACCGGTAGGATTTCACTGGTGCGGCGTCAGATTATGTCGCATTACCCGCTCCAGGAGTTCATCCTTTTTCACGTTTCGCATCGGCTTAGCCGGTGAAAAAAATCATTTCAACCGAAAAAAGTGATTCAGCGTTTCGCCGGAAGGTCGATTCTAATAGGGAGGATAACAGGCAAGGATGCCGGACCTCATACATAGTTAAAGAGTTGCACGGAGGCGACGAATGAGACATCAACACGAATGGTTTGAAGAAGAAATGGATCCTGATTACAGGGCGCAGATTTTCTTCGCACGCAAACAATTACTGGGCACTGTAGAAAGCGCCACCATCCTTCCCGAATTCGGACTGCATGCGCGGGCATTGCTGGACGAAAAGCAAATCGAAAAAGTCCAGGCCATCCGCGAAAGGCGACTGGCTGCAGTAGCGGACCGCTTTATACCGGATTAATCTCCAGGAGCTGTCTTCCGGAAAGCTCCGTTGAACGGAGCTTTCCCATTGCTCTACGCATTCTTTTCAATTCAATAGTCGCTGGCCCGGATCCCGGGCCGCCCTCGAATCCGCTTTACTACCAGACAGCCAAAACCTTGCTGGAAACATGTCTGCTCCCATCGCCGGACCTTCCGGCACTCCGCTTCTGGGAAATACCCTGGCCCTGCGAAAAAATCCCACGGCGTATCTCCTGCAGCTACAGAAAGAGTACGGCGATCTGGTACAAATCCATCTGGGCTGGATTCCAATTATCCTGGTCTTTCATCCAGACCAGGTTCGTCAAATACTGGTAGAAAATCATAAATCGTTCATAAAGAGTCGAGGGACCCGTCTGACCGAGCTTGTGCTGGGTAAGGGTCTGCTCACTATAGAAGGAAAGGACCATCGGCGACAGAGAAAGCTTATACAGCCCGCTTTCCAGAAACGGCGGATCGAAGGATACGCCCCCTTCATCCAGGATGCCTGCTCCAATCTTCTGGCCGGCTGGAAAGATGGGGACATCATAGATCTGCACAGAAACATGATGCGACTGGCTCTGGTTATTGCTTCCAGGTCTTTGTTTGATGCCGACGTGGAAAGCGATGCCCCGCATATCGGCCGGGCTCTGGATCGGTCGATGCAGGATTTCAACAGAGTGGTCAGTCATCCTCTGGGACGCTACCTGGTGAAACTGCCCACGCCAGCCGGTTTGCGTTTTCGCGCCGCCAGAAAAGACCTGGATCGAATCATTTATCGCATCATAAAGGAGCGAAAAGCGAATCCGGAGGATCGAGGGGATTTCCTTTCTATACTCTTCTCGGCAGCCGACGAAGAAGGAGGAATGACAGAAAAGCAAATCCGCGACGAAGCCATGACCATTTTTCTGGCCGGTCATGAGACCACGGCCAACGCTTTAAGCTGGAGTCTGTACCTGGTATCGAAGCATCCGCAGTTTGAAGCCAGGTTGCAGGAAGAACTGCAGGGGCTGTCCGTCATAAAGCCGGACTCCACGCTACCTCTTACCGAAGCCCTCTTTGCTGAATCCATGCGGATGTATCCTCCCGTGTGGGCCCTGGGTAGGGAAGCCATTGAGCCTGTGGAGATTGGCGGTCATACCTTTAAGACCGGCACTACCTTCTTGCTGAGCCCGTATGTCACTCATCGCGATTCACGATTCTGGGATGCTCCCAATGATTTTCGGCCAGGGCGATGGCTGGAGCCGGACTTGCTACAGCATCCAAGGTTTCGCTACTTTCCCTTTGGAGGCGGTCCACGAATCTGCATTGGCGAACCGTTTGCATGGATGGAAGGTAAGATGGCTCTGGCCGCAATCCTGCGCGACTGGAGCTTTGAAATTCAGGAGGAGCCTCCGGTGCGGGAGAAACCACTGGTAACCTTGCGACCAGAATTTGGCATCCATGCGAGGTTGAAGCGAAGATGAGCTCTTACGCGGGATTTCTTGCTTACCGCCTGAAGATGCAGCCCGAAGACTTCCGTGTGGAAGAAATGAGCGATATGCGCAGAGTTGAGGATTCCAGATTTCGTCTGTACGAACTCAAGAAGATTGCCTGGAACACGGTGGATGCAATCCTTCGCATTTCCCGGGAAACCAGTATTCCTTTGAAGAGGTTTAACTACGGCGGCAAGAAAGACCGCCACGCAGTTACGAAACAGTTCATTACGGTGGAACATCCTAAAGATCTGTCTGGAGATTACGGCGGTTATTCCTTGAAGGCCCTGGGCTTTGTGGCAGAACCCATGACACCTGAACATATCCGGGGCAATCGCTTCAGCCTGACGGTACGAAATGTGCTGGAGAGGGAAATAGCATCCATTCAGAAGGGCTTCAGCAGATTAGGCCATCTGGGCTTTCCCAACTACTTTGACGATCAGCGGTTTGGCTCCTTCCATCCGGTGGTGGGATTTTCTTTTCTTTCCCTTTACCGGGACGATCCAGAAAGCGCGCTGCGCTTTACTCTACTTTCTCCCTTCGGAGGCGAAAAGCCTCATGCGAAGAAGCGAAAGAAGGCCATCCACGACTGCTGGGGAAACTGGAATCGTTGCCTGGAGTACGCCGAAACACGACCGGAAAAAGCAATACTGCAGGAACTTCAGAAGCGAAAAGCCCTGTCAGGGTCAGCGGATCAGAAGAAGGTCTATCTTGAATTGCTCGATCGCCTGCCCGCAGAAGAACTGAGTATGGGTTTTTC
>JAGRNE010000192.1 GCA_020440915.1 Leptospiraceae bacterium
CGGAGCGCAGCAAAAACGATGACACATAACATTCGCCGTTTCTTTCCTGGTCCGGGCCTCCTGGTCATTTTGCTTGTAGCTTTGCTTGGAAGCTGCGCCGTATTCGACCGGCGAAACACCATCCTTATTAATGCGGTGGAAGAATATATGGTTCCGGAGTCCGAAACGGGACAGTATTTGCTGGCGCCCATCTATATTCCTGTAGGTCTGGCGGCCGGGGTTCTGGATGCTTTCGTCGTGCATCCCATTCGCATGATTCCCCGGGCCATTCAGGATACCGACGACTCGCTCTGGGAATTCTCCGAGGAAAGCGGCTACGTTACTCATGCCGGCTCCGTGGTGTACCGAGCGGCCTTTTCGCCGGTATTCTTTGCCGGGGCCTGGCTATTCCGCAGCGCCTTCATTACATCGGAACCGGATTACGAGGAGGAGAAGCCCCCTGGAATGGCCGAAGGTTCCTACAGCGATTTCCTCGAAGCACGAGACGAGCCATCCTTGCTCTACAGTTTGCGACGCTGTGATGGCTCTTCGCCATCCACCGGAGATCTTGTTCGCACATATGAAATCTATTTTCCGTCGATCCAGAATCAAGAAAACCCGGATTACGGATCTCTGCCCTTGATGGCCCTCCGGTGTCTGCGCAGTCGTCTGAAAGACCAGCGTGCCCACAATTTCTTTGAAAATCGACTCAATACCTGGAACGGACCGGCTTCGCGTATTGTAATGAATCAGGCGGCAGAGTTTTTTAGAGAACAGGATTCGGCCGAAGCAGCCAGAATTCTTCTGCGGGCCGTCCGAAATCCGGAAATCCCCTGGCAGAGCCGTCATGACATATTACTGCAGCTTGTGTACATCAGCAATGAAGAGGCCAAAAAGGCTGTAGTCCAGGGGCTGGGCGACGGGCGATGATCCGGGGATTGCCTGAATCGAGGGACTGTGGGAGCCGATAATTGAGTATGCTGCGTAAAACAGCGGGCATGGCCGCCATTCTGTTCTGCCTGACTGCGGTTTCCGGGAATGAACCGGATGCCCCGGCTGGCTATGGTATTCATACTCCCAGGAACCCTTCCGCTGAATCCACCGAGGACCGGGAAGGGAGTCCAGAAAAATACGGCGAAAAGCAGAATCGTTGGAAAAAGCTGGGTCAGTCCACATTGGTATTTGCGCCTTCCGAGTTTGCTCTCGAGGAGCCGGAGCAACTGACCTTTCGACTGGAAGGCGTCCGGATGGATGCCTACTCAAGGGGCTTTGCCCAGGGCGATGCCATCTACATTGAAATCATTCGTCCGAAAAAGGTCTTTGGCTTCTACAGCTATCTCTACGATGAAGATGGAAATCGTCTGCCTCTAACGCAGACCTCCTGGGGTTATCGAATTCTATTACCCATAGGCGCCCAGGACAAACGGGAGAAGATTGTTCTTACCTGGAAACAATCCGTCTCCGATCGATTCGGTACCGTAAAGATTGAGATTCCGGTAAACCAGAAGTCCTTTCCCCAGACGCGATGGTACAATCGAGTAAGCTCCCTTTCTCCCCTGGGTCCTGCCAATGCAGGAGGCGGGGAATCGGATCCCGTTTCCGACGATGCCGAAAAGAACAGTTCGGATGAAGTCGCCAGTCTGGAAGATAGAAAAGGGTCCCATGTTGAGAAAAAGCAGGGATCCGAGAATGAAGGCTCCGAAAAGGTCGGCGAAGCGAATGCGGAGAGCCACCAGGAAGGCGAAGAGGAGAGTGAACAGCGGCTTTCCAATTTCATGAAGAAGATTACCCTGGAAAAAAGCCTCAAGAACCAGGTCTTCGAGCGAAAGGGCAACGATCTAATTACCAGCCGTCTTTCGCATCCTAGAAACATGCACTATGTAACCAGTGCATGTTTCACCAGCCGGCTACAGATCTACTACAAATACGAAAACGGCAAAAAGGTGGAAGTGAACCGGCGAGTGGTCATGCATAACGGTGTGGATCTGCGGGGAAGACCTGGCACACCTGTATATGCCATTGCCGATGGTCAGGTAGTCATGGCTCGATCCATGCATTTTGAGGGCAATTTTACCGTTATCGATCATGGTCTGGGCGTCTTCTCCGGATACATGCACCAGAGCAATTTGCGAGTTCAGGTGGGCCAGTATGTTCGAGCTGGAGAGCGGATCGGCGATGTGGGAAATACCGGCTATTCCACCGGACCCCATTTACATCTTGCTCTCTGGATTCGTGGAGTTCCGGTGGATCCGCTGAGTCTGTACTCCCTGCCCATCCGAGAATAATCTGCCCGAATCCCCTTCGGGGCGATGGGCGGGATTATCCCCCTGGATACCTTCGTGTCCGTTCAGAAGAGTAATTCAACGGTAGTAAGTTGTTTGAGCGATAAACCGATTCGAAGAGACATAATTTGTGCTTGTCATACGGAAAATCTTGATTGAATTTTGCTTTTTCTTCGTCTTTTCCCAACGCAATGAGCGAAGCTCCCAACTACATAATGGAAGACCTCCCCTGGGACAACTCCGTGGTATTTCGACCTCGGGGTAGCCTGGATATTTATACTGCCCCCGAATTTCGTGCTGCGCTGGATGGGCTCAAAGAGAATGGCCGCATGCATTTCATTCTGGATTTGTCCGGCATCGAATATATTGATAGCACCGGGCTCGGTTCTCTTGCATCGTTCATGGACAAAGTAAAGAAGGACGATGGCAGCCTTCGACTGGCAGGTTTGCAGGGTGTGGTTCATAAGGCCTTTGTCTTTACCAATCTGCTGGATCTCTTTAATATCTCCGCAACGGTGGAAGAGGCGATAGAGAGTCTGGCGGATCAGATGCAAGGCTAGACGGCCTTTATTGCTCCGAACGAGCCTTACCTTTGCGATTCTCGGCCATCTCCCGCACGGAACTGGCGAACTGAGGATAGCGATTCAAAATCTCCTCAAAAGTCTGCCGATCGAGACTATAGATATCGCAGTAGTCTATGGCTTTGACCGTGGCGTTGCGCGGAGCATGAAACAGAAGCGCTACCTCCCCAAAAAACTGACCGTCCGAAAGAGTGGCGATGTGTTCTCTGCTCTTACCCAGAACCTCTACGGTGCCCTGGCTGATCATATACATTTCCCGCCCGGGATCGCCATAATGAAATATTGTGTCGCCGGGAGTGAAAACCTGCGGCGAAAGATTCAGTACGATTTCGCGGACCAGACCCGCAGGAGCTCCTTTCAGGATAGGCATTCTTTCCAGAATATCTTTGTTCAGCGAAAGGGCTACTTCCATCTGCAAAGAGCGCGGCAAATCCTTCAAGAAGGAGAATTCATCGTAACCCAGTCGGCTTTCCCAGAGATAGTTGTAATAGTTGCGAATCCTTTCCTGTAATTCCGCGGGAATATGACGATACCTCAGAAAGGCGTTTACGTTTTCCATCTTCTGGCGAAAATGCGCTTTGGCCACGTCGATATTGGCCAGAAGATGCGCCACGTTACCAATGATATAGCCGTACATACCGGCGCCTACAATCATTGTAATAATTGCATATACAGTCTGATGGATGGTTTGCGGAGTAATGTCTCCGTAGCCTACAGTTGTGAGTGTTGTGAATGCCCAGTAGATGCCCCGTACGTAGCCGGTAACCGGATCCGGCGCATCCGGTATACCCCCTATGGCAACCCATCCGCAGCCCACCCAGTGTCCAATGAGCGAAACCCAGAATCCGAAGAATATCAGACGCATGATGGCAGGGTTTAGAAGATCTCTGTGGCCCAGTCTGTGCAGTAGCTGCGCCAATCGGACCAGACGAAGCAGGCGTATAAGCCGAAGCATACGAAGAGCGCGCAACAGAGTAGGCGAAATCAGACGAGCCAGGTCCGCTTCCGGCTGGCCGATAGAATGAATGAGTATAAGGTCAAAAGGAACGGCGGCCAGGAAGTCTATCAAAAACCAGCCCCGCAGATACTTGATGGCCACCGTCCGCGGATCGCTTACCAGTCGACCGTCCACAATAATGGCAGTGCGAAAATTGATTATGATATCCACCCCAAATATGGTAATGACCATGAAGTCCAGGTAAAGGATCCATCCTTCTGCTGGATAACCCATGACCAGGCGTAGCGGTACCTCCACCGATGCGTAGGTGGTTACCAGAATCAGAATTAGTTCCCAGGTCTGTCTAAAGGAGTGCGATGGATGAAGCATGGAATCGTTAACTCGAGTGGTCTCAGCCTTCAGATGAGTTCATCGATGGAAACCTTTCGGTCCTGACCATGCAGGGGTCGTCCATGATCGGAACCGGTGATATCCTTCTCTGGATGCTGTTTCCTTTCGTAATGAGAAACGATTCTTTCTTTGAGCGGCAGCCAGCGGCGATTGTAGATGTTGACCAGTCGGGCGATTTCGTCCTGCGGTCGATCTGTTATCTCAGGTACTCGCAAGTTGTAGTTCCATTGCCGCAGCCCCCGATCCATCATGTAGATGGGTTCAGCCAGATACTGCACAAAGAGCCTTCCGTAGATTGCTACGTAGCAGACCAGGAGCACCAGAATGATCCCGAGCATGCACAGTATTAGAAGCGCAAGGTTAGCATCCGCCTCATAGTAGGAGACAATGGCCTTATGTTTGCCCGGTAATGCAATTTCTGTAGAAAGCACCCATTCTGGAGGTCTATTCTGTTTTTCGTACAGGCTGTTACCTTCTCCATCCTTGAGGCTGAGTACAGCAGGAAAGGCGTTTGCGAACAAATTTTGATTGGGCTTCTCGTAGGTTACGGTTCTGGCATTTAGATATTCGCCCAATTTCTGTTCCAAATCCATCTTGAAGGCGCCATGCCCCGGAACCGGCGAAAAGGGCAGTAGCTGCAAAACGAAAAGGGAGAAGATCAATGTAGTTACTGTGATAGTGGCCACCGATGCAACGTGATGATTGCTCATCTGGGATTCTGTATACTGCACTCGTCCAAAAATTCGAAGCATCCGAATGAGGCGAAGGGCGCGGGTTACGCGCACTGCTTTTGCGGTCTTTAATAGCACCATGTACTGTGGCAAATGCTCGATCTGGCCTTCGGGATTCAAAAAAAGCAGAACGATGGCGGGGCCCGATACCAAAACTGCCAGCGGAACCGACGACAGAAAATCCACCCAGCCACGCTGGCGGGTAAAATAGAGCAGAAATCTTCCTTCCTTGATGGACACGAAGGAGCGTCCTAAAAACTCCAATGAGAAGATCAAATCGAAAGCGAATGCCCCCAGAATAAGGTTCTTATGGATTACCGAATCCCAGGCCAGTATTACAGCCAGTTCCTCCAGGCACAGATGACAGATGGCCAGAAAGATCAGTATTAGAATTGTGATCTCAAAGATGTGCGGAAAATGATCCTCGGCATATCGTCGCTGAGTGGGCATTTACTTCTCCTGTTCCGATTCCGGTTCCCCCATTAAGGAATCGACAGGAACTGCCGTTAAGTTGGGTCTTTTTCCCGCCATTCAGAGGAAAGCTGCATTCGCTGGTTCTGTGATGGCGGCAGGCGCCAGGCGGTAGAGTGGTAGAAATAGACCTAAATATAGCCCCGAAGCCAGTAGGCCACAATGCCCAGGTATTCCTTGATACCGATCCACGATTTCTGAATTGCATGGGCGGAAGGAAAGAGCGCTTCCGGTCCGGTGAAGAAGGCCGCAGACCGGTAATCGGTAGGGACGGCCACGACTTCCAGATCCGTAAGCTTTTCGAAGATAGCCACGGATCTGGGCATGTGAAAAGCAGAGGTCACAAGATAGATTTTTTTCCAGCCCATCTTCCTTGAAATATCTGCGCTATGAAGAGCATTCTCTGCGGTGTTTCTGGATTGATTTTCTGCGATTACTTCCTCTGGCTTTGTGATTCTTTGCTGAATCAACCACTCTCTCAGTACCGTTGCCTCGGACGGACCGCCCTGCATCAGGAAAGCATTGCCTCCGGAAAGAATCATCGCAGGGGCACGACCGGCACGAATTAGCTCCAGGCCTTTGAACAGTCGGTTGGATCCATCGGTAAACTCTGGCACGGAACCTCGCTGGGCTGCGGGATCCATCATTCCTCCCAGAACGATGATTCCGTCTGCAGCAGGTAAATCCGACGGAGCCCGCTGAGCATATTGATTCTCCAGGGAGCCAAGGATCAGATCGGCGCAAACATCTGTGGAAAGGGCCCCGAAGATTAGAAATCCAATCAGAAAGAATCGACGGGTTTTCTTTTGATTTGTCCCTTTGCTGGCTCGCCATCCCAGAACCAGCAAGAGGAAATAGGCCGCCGGATAAAGGCTCAGAAACAGAGTGAAGAACTTGGACAAATAGAAGAACATGTATCCCATTCTCCGCCCGAGCATCCCGGAAAAAGCTAATTTTGATCAGATAGTACACATATTTCGCCGTTTCCTCGCATTTTTTGCCTTACCTGGCATGAAATACGCTATACTATATGTAAAAAGGCATCGATTTGTCTAAAAAATAGGCATTCAGGCATTGGCGTCCCTCCATGGAGGGAAGGCATGCCAGATTTTTAAGCGATGTGCCTTGAACGAGGGCTCATGAGCGTCAAGATTACCGAGCTGGCAGCCAGATTTGTAGAAGAAATCACTTCGGCCATGAACCGAATAGAGGACCCGGAAGAGATTCTGGATGGCCTTTTGTCGGA
>JAGRNE010000193.1 GCA_020440915.1 Leptospiraceae bacterium
CGCCGGCCCAGCATTTTTCCGGAAGGACACTGGAGGATCGGGATGCCACTCTATGGTCCAGCTGGGCCATTCTGGGACCCCGGAAGAAGGCTTTTTATAGCGGCGATACCGGGTACTTCGAAGGTTTTCGCGAAATCGGCGAAAGGCTGGGACCGTTTGATCTCTCCATAATGGCAGTGGGCGCCTACGATAAGCGATGGGCCTTTGTGCATCTAAACCCGGAAGAAGCGGTACAAGCCCATCTGGATGTTCGAGCCAACCACTTCTTTCCGGTGCACTGGGGGACTTTCAATCTGGCTTTTCATGACTGGACCGATCCTGCCGAGCGGACGCTACAGGCAGCAAGAGACAGTGGAGTTTCTGTGTGGACTCCGGCCCCGGGCCAGATCCTCCAACCGCCGGTTCTAGTGGCTACCGAACGCTGGTGGGACTCCACGGTGCGAACACTGGTGGAGCGTCTGGAAGAAAGACCCGGGACCTCATTGGATTAGTTGGAAGTTGCGCCCATAGCCTGGGCGGCGCTGGCGCTGGACTGCAGACGGGACATAGCTGCCGCCGCTCTGCTTTCGCGTTTCTCTGCTTTTCGCAACTTGCGCTCCGCTTTAGCCAGAGACTTTTGCAGATCCACTTCTGCCCGGGCCAGTCTTTTCCTGTGCTTTCGATCCAGTTTCGCAATTCGCTGCTCATGCTTTGACTGCAATTTCTGAATCTTAAGCGCGGCCTGATTCTTATCCATGGAATCCTCCTTTGCCGTTGATCCGGATAAGTTATTGTGGGCTTCAGAAAGGGACAACCCCGAAAACCTTAAATTGTTACCATGGCATTACAGTATCGTAAAAAGTGCAAGATTCGGACTGAGCCCATCGCGTCAGAAGGCTACCTCTGCGCGGGTCAGATCCCGACGGGATGCTGCCCGGGGCCGGCGCCAGAATTCTGCACCGGGCGAGGTGTTGCCCCGGCAAGGAAGGCGAAGACCGCTACCTGGCGGCCGCTCTATGCGATGTTGGCGGCGTTGGTACTGTTGGTGGCCCACTGTTCGATTGAAGAACCCTGTCCTCATCCGGGGCTCCTGGAATTGGAAGGAAAAAAGCTATTCCTGCCTGGCATCAATTACGCCTGGCATACCTATGGCGGCGATTTCGGCGGTATCCGTGGCTGGAATCGGCCAGGAGTTGCCGCAGCTCCAGCGATCTATGATCGGGA
Source organism: Leptospiraceae bacterium (assembly GCA_020440915.1). Lineage (GTDB taxonomy): Bacteria > Spirochaetota > Leptospiria > Leptospirales > Leptonemataceae > UBA3465. Next base: position 1,204 of record JAGRNE010000193.1, read on the forward strand.
ACTGAAAGCCATGGCGAATACCGGAAGCAGGATTGTCCGCTGGTGGATGTTTCCGGATCTTCGAGGCGATGGAATCCAGATTCGCAACGGCATGGTACTTCCAGGGCCCACTCTTTTTGCGGATCTGGAGAAGGCGCTGGAGCTGGCAGAGAAGAACGATGTGTATCTGGTGCTATGTCTCTTTTCTTTTGAGGCCTTCGCCCCTTCCAGGCAGGAGGGCCGTGTTTTTATCCGCAATCTCCAGGATTTGCTGCGCGATCCCAGCTTGAGATATTCTTTGTATGCCAACGTTATCGCAGGGCTCGCCAGGACCGCTCAGAGGAGCCCTTATTCCCACCGTCTTTTTGCCTGGGATCTAATAAATGAGCCTGAATGGGCTTTGATTGGTTCATCGCCCGGCGAAGATCCCTCTTATGTCCCTTTAAAATCGGTCCAACCCATCAGCCATGGCTTCATGCTCGAATTCTTGAAGGAGGTGGCCTTTGTGCTCCGACTTCATAGCAAAGCTCAGATCACGGTCGGTCAGGTGGCCCCCCGGTGGAAGAATTCATGGAAGGAGCTGAACCTGGACTTCTATCAGTGGCATCTCTACGATTGGATGGAGGAGCGATCCCTGTATCTTCATGAGCCGGCAGATACCTGTAAGCCAGTGGTCTTCGGCGAAATTCCCATGCATGCGCTTCGGGATACGCCCGGGTTACCTTCCGACGATGCAACTCTGCAAGGAGAGCAGGATTTTTTCGATTCAACGGAGAAAACAACAGGAACTTCGGATTCCAAAAAGAGTAGGGCTCCTGCATTGTCTGCAAATAGCGAAAAGGGAAAGCAGCGGCGATTTTTGCAGATGATTCGAACCATGCAGCGCAATGGCTGGGCTGGCGCCTGGGTATGGTCCTTCCAGGGGAGGGTGCCCCGGGGCGCTCCACTGGATCGGATCCGGCGTACCTATTTGGAGCTGCAGTAGCGCCGATTTCTGATTGCCAATCGCTGTAGTATACTACATGGTAGTTCGCAATGCGATATCGAACAACGGTAATCATCAATGCTCCCATAAAATCCGTCGCTCCTTACATTTTTGATGCGGAATCCTATCCGAAATGGATGGAAGGGCTTAGCTCCCATGAACGGCTTTTCGGTTCCCCCGGCCAGCCGGGAAGCGAGTCAGTGTTTCGATTCGAAATGAAAGGACGTTCCATGGAAATGAAAGAAAGGGTAGAGCTCAACCATCTGCCAGATGAATACATTGTTACCTACGAGGCTCCTGGAGTGTGGAATCGAATAAGGCATTTGTTCGTGGGCTTACCGGATGGACGAACCAGATACGAAAATGATAGCGAATTTCGCTTCAAGGGCTTCATGGCGCTTATGGCAATTTTCATGAAGGGAAGCTTCAAGAAGCAGACCCTGAAATACCAGGAGGATTTTCGTAAGTTTGTAGAGAAACGGGCCGCCGAACAATAAAGGTCGCTTCGTCGCTTTTCCTTTTTTTCATTGTGCCCCTGAAGCCTGGCGGCGATGGAAATGAAATGTCCGTCAAACTCACATATCTTCTGGTTACCTTTTGTCTGTTTGTGGCCAATGCGATTACTGTATCTTCGCTGGATTTGCTGGGACCGTATATCCTGGATCCGGGTTATGCAGAACTAAACAGCGCTCTGGACAAAGATTCGGTGGTGGACTTTGTTTCGCTTATCCTTCCTTTTCCCTTTGTATTTCTTCTGATCTTTCTGCATGCCATACCGGTCATTCGCTCCTCCGGTCCGGCCCACCTCTTACCGGACAGAATTCGCCGGAGGATCATCAATTCACCTCTTCATCTTAGCATATTTGGCAGCTCGGGCTGGCTTCTGGGCTATATCCTGTTTCAGATTATCGCATACGTCAGAGGCTACAGACTGCCGCTGGGCTATCTTTTGCAAAATAGTATTCAATTTCTGGTCCTTCTAGCCATCACCTTCGTGGTGGGTTACTACTTGATCGAATTCTTGATTCGGCGATACGCCATACCGCGCATTGTGCCGGATGGAAAAATCTCGGAAATTGGCGGCGTTCGACACATCACTATTCGCGGCAGGATGCTAATTCTCTATCTGGCCGTAGTCTTGATTCCGGTTCTCGTTCTGTACCGCGTCCTGATAGTGCTGAATGCCGGAGGAGATAATATTCATGGCAAGGATATCTCCACCGCATTGAACATCATGGCTTTTGTGCTCCTTCTGGTTGGATTTCTGATTACAATGCTAAAGGCCGGTTCACTTAACGATCCGATCCTGGATATGCAGCAAATATCCAGTCGGATTGCGCAAAAGGACTATGAAGCTCGGGTGCATGTAGTCTCCACCGACGAGATCGGAAACCTGGGCGAAAGGATGAATGAGATGGCCGAAGGCCTGGCAGAACGAGAAAGGATTCGAGATGTATTCGGCAAAGTGGTGGATCCGGGGGTGAGAGATCTTCTGATTTCCGGCGAACTAAAGCTTGGAGGTGAGCGCAAGCAGGCCACGGTGCTGTTCACCGATCTTCAGGGTTTTACGGCCCTTTCAGAAAGCCGGGATCCGGAAGAAGTAGTGGGATTGCTCAACGATTACTTCCGGGATATGACGCAATGCATTCGGGCCCATGGAGGCATGGTAAACAAGTTTATAGGCGATGCTATCATGGCTGTATTTGGCGCTCCCATTCCTTCCAATGATCATGCTGGCCAGGCCGTTGCTGCGGCCGCCGAAATGCTGGCCCTGGATTCCCGCTACCATGGAGTCACTCTTACGACGCGAATCGGAATTCATACCGGAAGTCTTCTTGCAGGAAACATCGGTTCCGACGAAAGGATGGAGTACACGGTAATGGGCGATACGGTAAACACCGCTTCGCGGCTGGAATCGGCCTGCAAGAATCTGAAGCTTAAGCTCCTTGTATCCGAGTCCACTGTGCAAAGGTTGCCGGCTAACCTCCGCGAGGACCTGGGGCTGAAGCCTGTAGCGAAGGTGCGCCTCAAAGGCAAAAAAGAACCGGTATCTGTCTTTACAGTTTCTCCATCGGTCGCACAAGAAACATCTCAATAGGGGCTTTGTTTTTGATCTGCACTGGACCTCTGGACTCAAATACAAACTCTCCTTCGGCAAGGTTTGCGGTCTGCGCGGATACGTTTACCTCCCCGGGCAAGCCCGCGCTTTCCAGACGACTGGCGGTATTGACAGCATCTCCCCATCCATCATAGGCGAATGTGTTAGCTCCTACCACGCCGGCAATCACGGGCCCGGAGTGTATACCGCATCGCATTTGCCATTGAGGGCTTCTTGAAGTAGATTTGCTTTCAGAGATTATGTAATCGTTCAGCCAGGCCTGCATTTCCAGGGCGCAGAGAATGGTTCGCGTAGCATGATCCTCCAGAGGTTCTGGCGCTCCGGCCACTGCCATGTAAGAATCCCCAATGGTCTTGATCCGCTGCACGCCGTGCTTTTGGGCGATGCGATCATAGTTCGAGAATATCCTATCGAGCTCATCTATGAGTTCTTCGGGGCTCAGGGTCTCCGCTATTTGCGTAAATCCCACTAAATCCGTGAAAAGGATGCTGACAACAGGATGTTCTTCCGGCGGGTATCGGTGGCCCTTCCGTAGAATCTCTGCCACGGAGGGCGGCAGTATGGAATGCAATAGTCGATCGGATAAATTTCTTTGTTCCTGTGCTTCTTCGCGAGCTTCTCTGTAGCTACTGACCACATAAGAGGTGATGGCCACTGTTCCAGGAAAGGCAATCAAACCGATGAGCACGAAAACATCTATCAGCCGATCTTCTTCGCTGGCATATGATACGATCCAGGAAGGCCTGAGGGCATCTATAGCCATGAGGCCCCAGATCAGAGCCAGTATAATGGTCGAGACCGGGATCCCGGCTCGGGAAGGAACGACCACCATCATGAGAGAGGAGGCGAACAGAAACAATGCCGGAACGGGGCCACGGCTGCCTTCGTTGTAGATCCATGCCACCGGAAGGATCACAGCAATGGCCACGAGGAGCCCATAGGTAGCGAATCGGTTACCGGGCTTCCGACTATAGTAATTAATCAGAATCATGATAATTACCATGGAAGCGCCAAAGATGAGTAGCACGGGTTCCTGGTTCAGAAACGTACCCAGGAAGATGGCCACGCCGGTGACCAGTACGGCCGTACTGGAGGCAAGTATCTGAATTCTCTGTTCCAGACTGTATTCAGGCAGCAGGCCCAGGAAACGGCGAAGATTCATGGTTTCAACGCTTTCCTGGTTGTCATTTTGTCCAGCGCAAACAGAAAGGAGCAGAAATCCAGTTGCAGGAGTAATTCCGTTTCTATGCCCGTGAATCGAAGCACTGCGCCCATCATCGTTCTGGTATGGCTTGGCGTGAATACTATTCTAGGGCTGATCATCGCTTCCTTTCGCGGGGTGATGAGCGGACCCAATCCTGCGGAAGCTCTGTTCGTTTCTGTGATGATTACTCACATTATAGGAGGGTCCGGCGCATTGTCCGGATACATATCTGGTATTCTCTTGGCCGGGCCTTCGGGGCGTAAGCTTGCTCTGATGTTACTAACATCCATGATTGGTACTTTGTTGGGAACTCTGGGCGCCGGTTGGCTGGCCTACTTCATGGGGCATTGGCCCAACGGAGCGGTGGATTTCTGGAAAGAGTACAGCCTTCCTTCTGCTCTTCTGGCCGTTCTGTTGTCGTCTACGGCTGCCTACATTCATCGAATGTACTGGTTCGGCGATCCGGTAATGCAAGCTCCGGGCAATGGAGATGAACAGACCAGTTCCGTCCGTCCGGAAGTGCTGCCGTTCTTTTCCGAGGGACGCCATTACTTTCTGCCGTTTTCGGAGATCATACACGTCTCGGCTCGGAGAGAAGGAACAGAGGTCTTCACCACCCGGACTTCTCTCTATGGCAGCGTACCGTTGCGGCGTATCCAGGAAAAGCTACCTCCGTCTCGATTTGTGCAAATCCACAGAAGCCATGTCATTTCCCTGGACTATATTTCTCATCTAGAGTACGATGCTGGCGGCAACTACCTGATGCATCTGAGGGACGAAGAGGATACCGTATTGCCTGTGAGCAGATCCCGGGTTCAGACTTTGAAAACCCGGCTTGGAATGAATGAAGGATCTCCTTCGGAAATCGGAGATTAGATCCCCAGGGAAGGCCGGATTCGGCGGCATTACTGTAAGATTCGTCCCCCTTTTCGTATCGTTGGAAGCCTGGCCCTTGCGCTCCCCGGAAGGGCGTAGTAGAATGTTTGCATGAAAGCCAGAGAAAACCGCATATCCCAGGAAGAGAACTCAAAGCCATCCCGAGACAAGTCTTTCGCCAGTGAAGGAGGCCAGGCAGGAGGAGGCCACGGCGGAGAGCATCATAGACCATCGTCAGCCGCCATAAATCGAAAATCCTTTC
>JAGRNE010000194.1 GCA_020440915.1 Leptospiraceae bacterium
CTACAGCAATAGCAGGATGCCGGCGGAAAAAGCTACTCCACGACGCCAGCCTGACGCAGCGGGTTCAGGAATTCCTCCTGGATGGCCGCCGAGTCTTTTTCTTCATTGCTCTTGATTCCAATAAGGTGTGCATTCCAACCGCGCTTTCGGGCAGGTCCCAGGTTGGCAGGACGATCGTCAAAAAACCATACGCTTTGCGGATTCGGAAGGAACTCGGGAAGCGAAGCTTCAATAGCGTCAAAATAGGCCGGATCCGGCTTTCGTACCCCCATTTCGCAGGAAAAAAAGAACAGGTCAAAATACCTTTCTAGCTCCGGTCGCTTCTCCAGAACTGAATGGTACCAGGCCGAGTAGTTGGACGCTATACCCAGCTTGATCCCTGGATCCTCGGCAAGGCGCGAAAGCAAATCCTGTAATCCCGGCCGAAAGCGCACAGACTGAAACATTCTCTTCTTTAGCCTATGAATGGGGGGGATGTGCGAAGGCAGTTCTTCTGTAGTAAAGAAACGACGGAAATACTCCCGCTCGCTTATTTCTCCTTTTTCGAAGGCTTCGAATACACCTGGAGTTCGAAGCGATACCCATGTGCGAATGCCTTCATCGTCCAGGAAGCTGCGAATAGCAGGAAAAAATGGATCCACAAGTACAGTATCCATCAGGTCAAACAATAGCAGGTGTGCCATATCAATCGGAAACTCCGTAGTCTCTGGCAAGCTTCTGATAGGAAAGGAACTCCCTGAGAAGCTGAATACCGGAAGGCGGCCGGAGCTCTGCGCTTCGATTGGCGGCGCCGATGGCAAATAGCAGATCCCAGTGATAAAAAAGACTTCCGTAGGATTCCAGCAAAGGAGCGCCGGGATCCCATATATGCGTCGCTTCGGCGCCGGCTCCATTTATTTCTACGATCTGAAGATGCTTTCCGGCGCGAAAACTCTCTATGTCCGGAAATCGCACATCCAGTCTGCCAAAATAGAAGTCCGGCAGATCTCTGCAAACTGCATCCAGAGACTTTTCCAGGGCTCGCGTTCGCAGCGAGCTTCCGTCCAGAAAAATGCATCCCTGCTTATGGTTGCCAGACCGAACCAGCCAGACGTACTCTCCGGATTTCGGAATTTCGGCCAGGTCCAGGCGCCGGCGATAGATTTGCTTGCGAGCCTTTAGAACGGGAATCTCGTCCAGTAGTTCTTCCAGGGAAGAGCTACCGTTGCCCTGTAAAACAGGAAACACTTTCAGGGTAATGGATGTAATCCGAACCGATCCGTCCGGATGTCGAATGTAGAACACTCCGGCTTCGCAGGCATGGCTGGCCGGCTTCTGAAAAAGATAAAGAACCTCTGCGCCAGATGGCACCGAACGGGCAATGGACTGTAATTTCGCTTCCAGCTGTTGTTGATTGTCCAGGAATGATACTCCATCCCCTCTCTGTCCGCGATCCGGTTTGCAGACCACCGGAAGTCCCATTCCATTTTTTTGCAGCAATCCCAGGCATGCAGGCCCGATGGTATGCAAGCCTACTTCGCGCACATGTCCGCCGCTACTGAGCAAGAAATGATGGGATCGTGTGCGTCGAATGGAAAAAGCAAAAGACTTCAGAATATGGCGACGAGCAAGGGGCCCGGCAGAGTCGTAGATTTCCTGCTTGGATTCTCCTATGAGTCCGCCCATTCGAATTCCCGGATTTGCCAGCACCGGCAAACCTATGGAACGGTAACGAGCGCTCAGGTATGTGTAATGTGCGATGATGGGAAGATAGAAATACCCGGGATGCCAGAATTCGAAGACCGAGCTGGAAGGCAGAAATGCCAGTTGCGACGCTTGCACGGGCCCGCAGGCCAGCATGCGTATGCCGGAATGCTGGCCATCCGCCTCTAGTTCCATTTTTTCTACGTTGCCTCGCACCCGGCTACTGATCAGCATATAAACCAGGATTATAAGAATAAGAAAGAGCGCAGCCAGCCAGGGAGAATCCATCCTTTCCAGAAAGTACCGTAGCGGTCCCAGAGATAAAAAGAATACAAGAGTTGTCCATCCTGCAGAAGCAATCAGTACGGCCAGCCCAAAAATGCGCGCATCCATGCGGGCCAGACCCGCAGCGGTGAAGACCGGCAATCGCATACCGGGTACAAAACGACTGAGCAGCACCGCATAAATGCCATATCTTCGCACAAAGCTCTGCATCTTTTTCAGATGAGGATGATTGCGAATCTTATCCGGAAGTAGTCCGTAGCCACCTCGTCCCAGCAGATACAGTAAGAGATCGCCAACTGCAATGCCCAGCAGGATGCCCACAAAAGCGTACTTTGTAGATACAATGCCCGCCGCGGACAGACTTGAAGCCAGCAGGATGGCAGGATCCTCTGCAATGAAGGTGGAAAGCCCTAGAAGCAGGGCCTGGGTAAGCGGGTTCTGAGCCTGGTCTCGGACCAGCTCAGTCAAGAATTGCATCAATTGCCTGCGCTCGCCTGATACGCCAGCGTAGAAGGAGCCACTCCGAATTTTTCCATATCTCTGATCTGACGAACGGTGGGGTTTTCCAGACCATGAAAGATTCCCACTTTGATCAAAGCGCTATGGTGGAGCAAATGGTCCTGAATGTAATGAAGCTCGCGGGCCAGGGTGGAGCGAATGGGGCCCGGGCCTTCCAGCCACTCCACATCCAGATTGATGGATTCATCGCCGTTTTCCGGATCGATTTTTCGCAGGCCTTCCCGGATTTCTCCAATAGTTTCGATGGCAAAGTCAGGTTCTGTTTGAAGCCTGGGATCCCGCTTTCTTCTATCGTAGCAGACTTCGCCGGCCTGCAATCCGCCGAGATAGGCAACAAAGAACTCCAGGCTGTGGCGAAGATGCTCTCCGACGCTCGCTTTCTGAAGAACATCCAGCGGTCGACAAAAGGATTCTTCGTCCAGCGATGAGATCAGTTCTTCCAGCTGTCCCAGCATATCGTCTGTAGAATTCAGTAATTGTTCAAACATGGCATTCATTCTTTTTAGCAATTTTCCGGGAGTGGACTCGTTGCCGGCATCTATTCCAGGATTGGTTCAGAGCATGGCTCCACTGCCGGGTTTTATTGGAATTAACCTTTGCCGTCAAGCCCATCCGAGGTGACATCATTAAAATAGCGATCAAAGTCCTGCCGATTCCTCCGGTCCATCAACGATCCCACTGCTATGGCCAACACCAGGCCAAGAGCAACAGGCAGAAGATGGCTGATCAAAACGTGAATTGCCTGATCATCGGGGCAGACAAATGCCACTCCAGAGCCTGCGAGAAAGGCCGTGGCAAGAAAAGCAAGAACTATGCTATTTCTAAAGGATATGCAATAACACCTACGAAGGAAGCGATACAGAAGTACCGCCGGAGCCAGAGCGAATAAAAACATCAATCCGCTGCAACCGGGGGAGGCTGCATGCGGATCGTGAACTCCTACAGACCACTGATAATAAGATAGAGCGGAAACGCCAAGGATGGCAAGGGTGACCAGAGCGAATAAGGACCATCGCAACCAGGGATGATCGCTACCCGGAAAAACTGTTCCTCTGGCAAGAAAGAAAGCCCACATTCCCAGTAGTAGGAATAGAAGTCCTTCTGCCAGGGCAAAAAAACCGTTCATTCGAAAGATGGACTCACGGACAGCAGGCGAAAAGTAGGCTGTTACAACCACTCCCAGAAGCATCCACATTAGGCTAAGGGCCAGAGCCAGAAATACCTGGCGCCCGGTGATCCGCATGGGCTCCACCGGCCTGCAATCGGAAGAAAGCGTTTCTATGAGTTCATCCGTTTTCATAGTCTTCCTGCTGCTCCAGAATTTTCCTCAGGGCTTTGTAGGCCCGGTGAGCCGTCACTTTGACGGCAGTTTCGGTCATTTCCATCTTCTCCGCAGCTTCTCGCACCGAGAGTCCGTCGTATTTGAGCAATCGGACGGCCCTCTTCTGCTTGGGAGGCAATTTTTCGATGGCTCGCTCAAGAATCTCCTGGATCAGATAGGGATGCTCCTTATCTTCTTTCGCCTGAAATTCCAGGATGGTTTCACCCTGAACTTCCTTTTCGGACACCCGTGACCATTTACGCATATGATCCACAAAACGCCGATGCGCTATGGCATGAATCCAGGGAAAAACCGGGCGTTCGGGATCATAGCTGGCGCGGGCTCGGTGAATAGATACCAGCACTTCCTGGGAAATATCCTCCACCCAGTCCGCATCCCGAATCTTGCTACCCAGAAATCTGCGGACCACAGGAAGCACGCCTTCCAGAAACAACCGGTAGGCCGCCGCATCACCCTGTTGCGATCGAGCCAGCAGGCCGGACAGGTGACGCTCCGCCTCTGCCCTGGCATCCAGGGGCGCCGATTGCACCAGGCTTTCCTCGTTTATATCCATTTGATGCTTGTTCCGATGTCTCGGTCGCACTGCGCCGGATCCAGGCCCGGCTGAACCATGGTACAGAAATAAGAGAGCCCACTGCAGGGCAAGCTGAACCCCAAAAATCGATTGAACTCTCCAGATTATGTCGCATTAGTGCTAATGTGAACTTCTTTTCCAATAGTTCCAGCTTCTCAGGTCGCGGTGTGCCGGAAATGCACAAGAAGCGCACGGCCAAAAAGAAGCCAGGCGCTTCCATCGACTTTACCGTCGGCGATTCCGGAACCGAGTCGGCAGCCGAAGGATCGGCCGCCGCCGCTCGGGCCCGAAAAAATAAGGAAGGCGCCCTGCCCCGCCAGCCCGCCGAAACGCCGACCACCAAAGAAGCGGGAATCCGCAAAGCAGCCCGCCTGATTCTGGCCCTGGGCCCGGATCAAGCCGCCGATGTTCTACGGGAACTGGCCGAAGAAGAAGTGCAGCGAATTGCTCTGGAGATCACCCGAATCCCTGCGCTTACCTCCGAAGAACGAAGACATATCCTGGAAAGCTTTCATCAGGAACTGGACACCGAACAGACACTGTCCGGCCGCGAAAGCCTCAAAGAAATCCTGCATCGATCCCTGGGCGAAGACCGGGCGCGAGAATTCCTGGACAAACTGGAAGAGCGAGATTCCAGAAAAGACTTTGAATTCCTGGAACAGACAGATCCTCCATTGCTTGCAAGCGTGTTGCAGCAAGAGCATCCGCAGATTGCTGCGGTGACTCTCAGCCAGATTAAGCCACCAGTGGCGGCCAGCGTCTTTAAGAATCTGGAAGAAGACTTCCGCCTGGACGTAGCGCTACGGATTGCCCAGACCACACGAATCCATCCGGATGCCATCACCAGGGTGGGCCGGGTGCTACGGGAAAAATTCGAAAAGCGAAAAGAAGAGTTTTATGCTGTAACCGGCGGCGCCGAAACCCTGGCCGGCATCCTCAACCATATGGACCGAGGCCTGGAAGAGAATTTGCTTACGCATCTACATGACAAAGATCCGGACCTTATGCAAAATGTCCGCGAACGTTTGTACACTTTCGACGAACTTCTGAATCTTCATCCAAAGGAAATGCGTCTGCTGCTTTCGCGTATCGATGATGATATGATGATTGCGGCAGCCCTTCGCGGAGCCGGCGATGAAATGCGAAGGCATTTCTTTAATGCGCTTTCCCAGAACCGCGCAGCAGACGTTATGGATGAAATTGATCATCGCGGACCGGTTTCCGTGCGCGAAATTAACGAAGCCAGAAACTACATTCTGACCGTGGCTCGCAGAATGGACGAAGAAGGCAGAATTATCATCAAGAAAGAAAAAGACGAGTATATCTAGGTTGGCCGGAGAGCCAGAACGGCAATTTGCATTCAGATTGAATCCTGCTCGCCAGCGCTTGCACCTGGCTACCGATCGTGTCGAAAGCCCTGGGTCAGCCACGCGGAAAGCCGATGGAGGGAAACGAAAGAGTTCAGTGAAGCTTTCGCCCACCGGGAATCTTGTTCGCTACGCCTAATCCTGGCTCAGTTTTCGTAGCTTCTGAATATGGCGCTCGATTTCGCTCAATTGCTCGGAGAGGCTCTGACCGCGAGTGGTCATTTCCATGGAATTCTTTTCCAGGCCGGACAGATTCCCCACCACTTCTTCGTGGGCCGAGGTTTGTTCACGTGCTGAATTGGCGATTTCCGATGCCAGTTCTTTGAGTTTCCTGAGGTCTTCCAGGAAATGTTTGTTCATCCTTTCTTGCTGACGATACTGACCGTCCAGGAATTGAATCTTTTCTGCAATTGCATTTAATCGTTGATCCTGATTCTTGGCCTGCTGATCCGCATTGTCCGATGCGCTCCGCCCCTCTTCGATGACTTCGCGGCTACTTTCCAGGATGTTCTGGATGTTCTTCGCATTCTCTGCGCTGAAATCCGCAAGTTTGCTCACTTCGCTGGCCACCACAGCGAATCCTCGACCGTGTTCGCCAGCCCGGGCCGCTTCGATGGCGGCATTCAATGCCAGAAGATTGGTCTTGTCGGAGATCTCCACAATGACGCTGTTGAACTCCGAAAGCTTCTGGAAGGATTCCTGAATTCCCTGAAACACCTGATTGTTACGACTTACCGAAGCGGTCACTTCCCAGCTAAGGTTTCGAATCTCAGAGCTCAGCCGCTCCAGTTCGGCGCTGGACTCCAGAATCTCCGATATCATCTTTCTTAGCTTTTCGCTTTCTT
>JAGRNE010000195.1 GCA_020440915.1 Leptospiraceae bacterium
CCCTGGCCCAGAAGTCCAGATGCTTAAAAAGGCTTTTCTGGAAGAAGCTGCCTGACAATTTGCTGCTAATGACCGGCTCCAGAAATCGGTATGTTGCCATTGCTGTGGCGGCGCTACTGTTGGGCATACTGACTTATAGAAGCGCTTACTCATTCTTTATCTGGGAGAGTTCCTACCAGGAAAAATGTGTAAACAAAGACCTCCTGAATTGGGACGGTAATTTGCGCTTCACTTCTGTGGTCGAATTCAACCGGGACATCCGCGAAGGACGCATTGGTCCTCCTCTTCTGGAACTGCTGCAATCCCCTACCTGGCCGCCCCTGCGAAAGGCGATTTCGCTCCTGCTCTCTTTCTTTTCCCATAGTCCTGATCCGGTCATGGACACGCATATCAGTACTCTTTTTAGTATTCTCCTGCTGATCGCGCTACCGCTGATCGGCTGGGTCATACTGAGGAAAGAAGAAGGCCTCTGGTCTGGCGCTATCGCCGGTCTCATCGTGCTGACCATGAAGGAATTTCCTTTGTACAGCTTTGCTGCCATGCTGGAAACCCAGGGAATGCTGTTTTTCCTGCTGGCCTGCGGCGCCTATTACCTGAACCGAGACGCAGGATTTGCCAGCGGCCGCGGAAAGAGCCATGTCCGGTGGATTCTGTTTCTGGGATTCTTCGGGTTGTACATGACCAAGTATCCCTATGGAATTCTGTTTATTCTTTCGGTGCTCATCATTGAAGGGATCTCTTACCTGGGCCGCTTTCGAGAGCTGCTGCTGCGAGGAATTCTGCCCCATTACTGGCTTCGATGGAATCTTATTTTTCCGGCATTGCTGGTTTTTGCAGCTGGCGTTTTTGTGCTGAAGGGTCCTCTTGGTCTGCCTGATGGATCCAAGTTCTACAAACAGCTGCTTTACGGTTCGCTTCTTCTGCTATTCATTGATTTGAACGTACATCTGTTTCGACAGAAGGGCTTGATGCGCACCCTGCTTCTGGCACATCAGATTCGCCTGTATGCCTATGGAATTCTGCCGGTAGCTATCTGGTTTCTGAGTAGCCCGGATCGCTTCGGTGCTTTTCTGGGAGCAGGATTGCATGTGCAGGAAGAGGGCAGAATCTTCTTCTGGTCACTGCTCACCGAGACGCTGGACTTTCCCTTTCTGATGCCGCTGGTTGTGGCCATCCTGGCGGCTGGAATGATCATCATCAGCAGAGGCCGCAGAAATCTGCGAACATGGGTTCGGGATCCCATGAACGCCGTGGTCCTGGTCATCCTTGGCAATCTCTTGCTATTGGAAGTCCTCACCGCAAACAAGCAACTACGTCACATTTACCATCTGGTGCCGGCCTTTCTGCTGTTCAGCTTTCTGGTCCTTTTCAAGAGGTATCGACCAGGGCATTCCCGGCCGGGAATCATTTCTGCTCGTGGGGCTGTGGGCGAAGCTAGCGGGCTCTTGATTACTCTCTTTCTGGGGCTGGGATTTGCGTTCTTTCCGGGTTTCCTGGGAGCGAGTCCGACGAATCATGCGGTCTGCTTCTCTGGAGAAGATCGGAGCATTGTGGCTCCAGCTCGAAGATTGGCCGCCCAGGTGCCCAGGGATGCTGTGGTTGTTCTAAACACATTTCATGAACTGGATTCTCCTGAGCCGGGTCGCTTGCTGGCCTCCGAAATGGATCTTCTAATTCGATATCGTACCGATGGCAGAGCTCGGAACGAATCCAGCTACGAACTGAAGAACTGGGATCGATTCGAATTCTTTGTCTTCATATCCCATAGCTGTAGTAGCGCCATTGCCGACGATATCGAGCGAAAAATGGAAGAGAAAAGATCCGTTGAGCTGAGTCAGAAAGGCACCTACTTTGATGCATCGGGTATCTGTATGCAGCTATACAAAATAGAAAGATAAACTAACGCTACGAAGAAGGGACCCGAAGGGCTGAAGACGTTGAAAAAGCTCTGAACGGCTTGAATTGCAAAAGATCAACTGGCTACGAGCAACTGCCAGAGATCCAGAGATCCAGAGATCCAGAGATCCAGAGATCCGGAGGGCCAGAGCAGATTCCTGAGAGCAACGCTTCGGGATCAACTCTGGGAAAGATATCGCTTGAAGACCACCATATTGGTGGGCCCAATTCGCTTCTGAATAATTTCCTTTAGCAGCTGTTCCTTGTTGTCGTTCGCCTTCTGGTTAGCCGGCAATGTATCGAACTCTTTTCGGGCATCCTGAGTTAAGGAATCCATTCTCTGTTTCATCACTCTTACCATAGCCCGAAATAGACCCGGATCTTCCCGATCCGCATCGACGCAGGCTGGCAGTACCTGTTCCTTCCACCAGTCCATCAGCACCGCTTTGAGGAATTCCAGCGGAACAAATCGTTCGATGACACGGCTGTTTCCGCCTTTTATTCGGTGCATGGTTCCTGTCTGAAGCTCTTTCAGGTATTTCTTGCTCAGTTGAAAGAAGGTTTGAGGACCTAGATGAAAGAGAAAGGCGTTGCGGTATTCCTGTTTGATCCCGGCGTTGAGAAGGGAAATGTCTGCGGCCAGACTGAAAAAGACGTTCAGGAACGTTCTATAATCGCTCTCTACTTTCTCCGCCGGCATAAAGCGCTGGCGTCGGGAATACTGGAGGACGAAGTCCGTGCGAATTACATCCTGAAGTGCGCCGAGATGAGTATCGATGTAGATGACCTGGTCAAACTTCTTTCGTTCCTCGGCCAGTAATGAGGGATCGAATACAAGAACATAATGCAGCGAACTGTTCCAGTTCTGCTTACCCGTGGCGCGAAGAACGTTGGGGGCTTCGGGGGGCAACTCCTGAATCGCCTTCTTCGGTTGGACCCGGATGGGGGCCTCTTCCATTAGACCCAGTGCTGCGCTGTCCTTTTCCTGAATGTTGGAGGCTACAAAGCTGTCCAGGTCCTCCCGAAAGACCATGGAAAGAGCATAGGGCAGAGCCGGACTATAGGTTCCGATTCCGCTCAGATTTCGGCTGCCCAGGGGATCCTGCTTAAACTGCAGGACTCGGCCCATTCGCTGGGCGAAAATATGCAGGCTTTCGGCCTCATAGAGGCCTGGATCTATACGGTACTTTATCGATTGTTCGCGTAATTGGGAGGTCTGAGCCAGGCGTGCCTTTTCCAGCAAAGAGCGCAGTTTTCCCCACATGGCTGCGGCTTCAACGGCATAGCGCTTCAGATGTACGGCGGCCAGCAGGAAAGCAACATAGGACATTCTATGTTCCGAGGGTTCTGCATTGAAGAAATTGTGGAAATTCTTGCGTGCTTCTTGATCCAGATTGCCCGGGTTCAGTTGCATCATAGCTTCTCGAATCAGCCCCTGGAACTCGGTAATGGCCCGGTCCATGGGTAGTGATACATCTTGCAGAGAGAGCCTTTCCTCAGGAGTGATAATCGAGGAAGATAATACCTGGCGCAGAATGCGTAAATGGGTCTGCTGTCGCTCCAGAACAGGGAGGAGACCACTTTTAAAGTCCGAAATTCGGTCCAGCTCTGTATCTGTGGCGGGTGGCATGTTCGTATGCTCCAGGAGACGCATTAGATTGCAAAAAAAAATCGGAAAACTGTTGTTCTGTACGAGGGTTTCTTTGCCTTTTTAACCTTTGGGAGGAAATTATGAGATCATTCATTATTGGAAGCGCCATGGCCGGTTTAATGCTTTTTCAAGTAGCGAACTGTAGCCAGGGAGATCAGCAAAATGTGAAGGACCAGGAGGCTGCGGCCCCTGTAGCCAGAATCACTTACATGTCCGGGGACGTGAAAGTGAAGCAGGGTAGCGATGCCCTGGCCGCCGAAAAGGGTCAGGTGATCCGCAGCGGCGCAGAAATCAGCACCGGTCCCGGGGCCAGCGCAGAGCTGTTCTTCAAGGATCTGGGTATTGTGCGCATCGGTTCCGATGCAGAAGTGAACGTGGATGCCGTGGCCGCGAACGAAATCAACGTGGGGCTGAAGTCAGGAACTGCAGGCGTGTTTTTGAAGAAGGTGCGTGCAGAGGATAAATTCAGCGTCCATACGCCTACATCTGTGGCGGCCGTTCGCGGTACCGCTTTTCTCGTAACCGTCGAAAGCGACAAAGTTTCCAGAGTCGCTCTCTTCGATGGCAAAATCGAAGTAACCGACGAAAAGGGAACCAGTGTGGTGATGGACAAGAAAGGTGAGCTCACTGTTGAGCGCGGCAAGACCATAAAGGGCTCCGATGTTCAGCCATTGAGTGAGGATGCACTGGCCCGAATGAAGGACATGGCCGTTTTCGAGAAGAGTCAGGTACTGGAGTACAATACTCTTCTGGAAGAATTGCAGGACTCGGAATGGATGGAAGAGCTTCAGGTGGAATCCTCTGTATCAGAGAAGATGGAAGGCCTGGACAACCAGGCGGATCGTCCAGCAGACCGTGTTGTGAAAGCGCAACGGGCTGAGGAGAATGTTATTCGCCGAGATACCGAGGGAGATCCCCTGAAGATCCCTGCCAAGAAAGACTTCAAATAGAAGCTTACAATGGAACGATACTGTCGGGCTGGCCTCTGGCCGGCCCTTTTGCTTTTATCCCTGATCCTCGGCTCCGCTTCCTGCGGCTCTTCTGAAGAGCGAGAGAAAGATGAGCCGGTTCCTGTGGCGCCTTCTGCGCTCGGAATTTCCGACACAGACATTACGCTTCTGTTTGCGGGCGATACCAATTTCATCTGGGGTGTGGAAGATCTTCAGCGCCAGCGAGGCATGCTCTATCCCCTGGAAGAAGTGATGCAAATGCTGGAGTCAGCGGACTTCACTTCGGTGAATCTGGAAACCGCGATTACCACCAGGGGAACTCCAATAAATGAAAAGAACTACGTGTTCAATTCAAGCCCCCTTCTGGCCAGCGTTCTCGCCGACGTCGGTGTAGATATGCTTGTTCTCGGAAACAATCATTCCATGGATATGGGCGATGAAGGTCTGGAGGATACGATTCGCTTTGCCCGGCAGCATGGGTTTTTCACTCCAGGGGCCGGCTCCAACCTGCAGCAGGCGAGTGTGCCTGCCATTGTAAAGATCAAAGGGCTGACCATTGGTTTCTTTTCGGGCAATGAAATTGGTCCCGATTCCAATTTCGCCAACGGAAATCGGAGCGGCACTGCAGGCCTTTCGATTATTCAGTCCTCTCTACGGAATTGGTGTCCGCGACTGGACATGTGCATCGTCAACCTGCACTGGGGAATGGAGTATTCGCCGCATCCGGGGTCCCATCAGCGATCCACTGCGGAGAACCTTATTCGAGCCGGGGCCGATGCCATCATAGGACACCATCCGCATATTCCCCAGGGAGTGGAGATTATCGATGGAAAGCCTGTCTTCTACTCGGTGGGAAACTTCCTCTTTGGAAGCGTAAACTTCAAACAGAACCATAACCTGGTGGTCCGTCTGGTAATTGATCCGGAAAAGAAG
This sequence comes from Leptospiraceae bacterium, assembly GCA_020440915.1. Taxonomy (GTDB): domain Bacteria; phylum Spirochaetota; class Leptospiria; order Leptospirales; family Leptonemataceae; genus UBA3465. Next base: position 5,431 of record JAGRNE010000195.1, read on the forward strand.
TCAGTGAAGCGCGCCGAAGTATACGCGGTGCATGGAGTATACAGGGAGACCGGACACAGGATTCGCCTGCTGGCCGGCGCCGAAGCCATGACGGTATGGGAAGAAATCTACGTTCAGTCCCGTTTACTGGGCAGCAAAGCGAACATCGCATTTTCCCAGGATCTGCGAAGCATGATAGTGTTTCCGGAGCCAATCAAGCGAGAAGCAGAACAACAATAGACGGTTCTCGGGACGCGGAAGATGGCGGGAGCTGCAGAATGCAGTTCCGCACAAAATGAGAAGGTCTAAGCTTTAGCGTGGAGGCGCGACTACCGGATCCTTAACTTCTGGCCATTTCTTGTTAATGATTTCAAGATTGTTGAGATAGCGGGAGAGTTCCGATTCCTCCTCTTCGCTGAGTTTCCAGGCCTGCAGGTAGGGCCCGGTGGGCTGTTTCTGGATAAGCAGGCATTTTCCGTAGGCGCGGTACGCTTCCAGATCCATTTCAGTGTTCGGAACTATTCTAAGAAGAGCGATAGCCCTGTTGCATTCTCCGTATTCGCTATAAACCACGCCGCGCACACGATACAGGCCAAAATCGCGCATCCTCTCTGTTGTCTCCATCAGCTCTAGAAGCTTGGCGGATTGGTCGGCCTGACGGGAAATATCGATGAAGTCCTTATAGAAGGCCACAGTGTTACTGCCGGTCTTCTCTGCCAGAACCATGCTGTCGAAGGCAGATGCGAATTCCTTGCGTTCCCTCTCTATCAGCGCTTTGAGATAATAGGCATCGGAGTAGTTTGGACGTATCCGAATTGCCTGACCAATCTGCAGTAAAGCTTCATCGGTGTTGCCGTTACGGGAGTAGGCATTGGCTGCATTAAAGCGATAAACCGCATGATACGGATTAGCTTCGATGGCGGAAAGAAAGGACTCCAGCGCCAGATTCTGATTTCCGGCCTGAGACTGAAGAAAGCCCAGAAAGTTCCAGGCAGGGTCCAGAGCAGGATTCTGCGTAACCGCCTTCTTTGCATGCACGATAGCCTGAGCCATCTCGCCTCGGTGATAGAAATCCATGGCTCGCAGATAGTTGGTTTCTGGAGCATCCGGCGAAAGCTGGTTCATTTGATGTAGTAGAGGTCGGATCT
>JAGRNE010000196.1 GCA_020440915.1 Leptospiraceae bacterium
AGAAAAACGAAATGCTCTGATTCTCGGGCAACCCACCCCGGGTTTTGGAGCGGTACACCAGATACAGATGTTTCCGACGGTAAGCGGTCGGTACCTGATCAAGCGTCTTGCAGGCTTTCTTAGCACCGCGGAAGGACGAACACTAGAGAAAAACCCGATTCAGCCAGAATATCTGATTCAAAGAAGGGGACTGACCGTCTCTCTGATCAAGAATCCGAATTACTCGGGCCGCAATTCGCTGGATTCAGAAACGGCAAATAGACTGACCACCGGGTCAGAAAGTAAGCCCATAGGACCGGCCTCGTTGCCAGAATCTGCGGATGATGACCCGGAAAAGCTTCTAGCGTTGCGCATCCTTTCTGCAATGGTTCGCTAATCCAGCCGAACACCATTTTTGATTGCCTGGCCCTTACCGGAAAGGGATACTAGAAAAAGTGGCCCCAGAAAAGGACAGCACCCATCAACAGAACGATGAGGATTTGCAGAGAGTACTGAGCCAGCCTTTTGCCCTGGATACAATGGCCAGAGCAGAAGAGGCGGCCTTTCTTTCCACAGCTACCCGCACTACAGAAACCGATTCCGAAAGCGAAATCAACGAAGATGTGCAGATGTTTCTGCGGCCGGTGGAAATGGTACTCCGACCTCATATTTCCACGGCCAATATGATCCTGGAGAGGCTGTTCGCCCCGGGACTGGAAGACTCAACCAGAGCAGTTGTAGAGCAATACAGCGACGATCTAAAAAGCAGCACCGATGCGTTGCGAAAGGCCTTTCGGGTTTACGTGGAAACCGCCGCCGATGAAAGCCTGACAAGGGAGGCGACCCGACAGGTACGCAAGTACTTCCAGGAGGAAGCCGGGCCGAACGAAATCAATTTCGTAAAGCTAAAGCGGTACTATGAGAAGATCAAGACCTTCAACGAAAAGGCCCGGGAGAATTGGCGAAACATCAATAAGCTCATCGATACCTTTTCGGTGATCCACGAAACCCGACGCCTGGTAAGGGGGCTGGAATCCGATTACCTGGAACCGGTGCAGAAACTCATTCGGAGCACCGAGAATTTCCTGGGCGCACTGTACCGATTCATTGAGGTCAACCGCGAACAGAGGGATTCCGTTACAGGCGGTTTTCGCATCGATCTTAGTTTTGACCCCTCCACAGATTACACAATAGAAGCGCTGGCCCGACCGGATGGAGACGAAGAGGAAGAAACGCAATCCGAAGAGGAAGACTCTGAATCAGAAGAACATGGCCCCCCGGCTGTATCCATTGCTCGTAGCATTATCCTGGAAACAAAGGAACGCAGGATTCATCGAGCCAGTCTCTATGCAGTTCCCATCCTGGGCAGTAGAGATTGGAACCGATCCCAGGATTACAGTCTGGAAATCGCCGTGCAGACCTATCGCACGGAACTCCAGGAATTCAAAGATGCCTTTCTGGTGCTGCTCAGGCCAGAAGATCAGCCATCCAGCCTCACTCCTTCTTCGGCGATGCTCAAGAAAGGGTCCGGCGCAGCTAGCCTGGAGCCTTATATTGATTTGATCGAAAAAACTCTTAACGATGAAACACGTGCTCTTCTCTCCACAGATTTTCCCGGATTACTGCATCCGGATGTCTTTCTTTATCATAGCGGTCCCTGGGTAGTGTACAGAATTCTCATTGCCACTCTGCGACAGAAAACGATTGGAGATGTGTTTCGCATAGACGACCAGAGCCAGATTCGCCGCGAATATCCGGAGACATTGATCAAAAAAATACTCATTGAATGGTGGACCGAACGCTTCAAAGACATCGACGGAGAACAGGTGGATTCTTATCTTACTTACTCCCGCTCTCTGGAAATGGTAAGAAAGGAGTTTCGCGCGCTCTATGCCCGGGGCGTGGAGCTCAGAAAACAGGAACAGCCAGGCGGCAGCTACTTGCAGCAGGATACCTGGATCCGAAAAAACCGGCTTCGCATCTTTGGCCTCAGAAAATACGAAGTATTTCGCCGCTTTCTGGGCGGCACCATGTTTGAATTCTGACCCTGCGTCAGGTTTGGATATTTGTTGGCAGAAGGTGCCCCTTTGGAGAAATTGACTCTGGAGTCAATTTGAACCAACTCCAGAACAAGTATTTATCAAAAGATCAGAGGAAAACTATGAAAGGATTACCCAGTCAACTTCCGTATACCGAAGACCATCATACCTTCCGCGACATGGTAAGAGATTTCGTCGACGGAGAGATCGCTCCCAACCATGAACAATGGGAGAAAGACAAAATCGTTCCCCGCGAAGTGTGGGCCAAAGCCGGCCAGCTGGGAATGATCTGCCCCAACTTTCCCGAGGAATACGGCGCCGCAGGGGCCGATTTTCTCTACAATGTAATCGTTATCGAAGAACTGGCCCGAGTGGGCGCCAGCGGTTTTTTTGTAAGCCTGCATGCAGACGTTATCGCTCCTTACATCCTGCATCATGCAAACGAGGAACAAAAGAAGCGATGGCTTCCAGGCGTTGTGGATGGCACAAAGATTCTTGCCGTTGCCATGACCGAGCCCAATGCAGGTAGCGACCTGGCGGGAATCCAAACCACTGCTGTAGACAAGGGCGATCACTATCTTGTGAACGGTTCCAAGACCTTTATCTCCAACGGCTATCTTTCGGATCTGGTAATCACAGTCGTAAAGACCAACGCTTCCCGTGGCCAAAACGGGGTCTCCCTGGTCGGAATCGAAAGAGGTATGGAAGGCTTCGAGAGAGGCCGCAAACTGGAGAAAATCGGACTGCATGCGCAGGATACAGCAGAGCTTTTCTTTAACGATGTAAAGGTGCCAAAGGAAAACCTCATCGGAAAAGAAGGCTATGGATTTCGCTATCTGATGAGCGAACTGGCTACCGAACGATTGGTTCTGGCCATAAGCAACATGCGATCCGCAGAAGCGTGTCTGGAAATGACAGTGGATTATGTTAAGACCCGAAAGGCCTTTGGCAAACCCATCTCCAAGTTTCAGAACACCCAGTTCCGTCTGGCAGATATGTACACGGAGCAGATGGCTGCTCGCGCCATGTTGGATCAGGTCATTATCCAATTCATGAAAGGCGAAAAGGTAACCGTTCAAGCTTCGCAGGTCAAGCTACTGTGTTCCGAAATGCTGAAGCGACATGTAGACGAATGCCTGCAGTTCTTTGGCGGTTACGGATACATGACAGAATATCCCATTGCCCGAGCATTTCTGGATGCACGCGTGCAGTCCATCTATGCAGGCACATCCGAGATAATGCGAGAAATCATCGCAGGCAAAGGCCTGGGACTTTAAGGAAAACGCTGCCATCCCCCGGGCGTCCAGGCGCCGGGGAGATGGCAACTGCATTGGCTCCATCCTCCGGGGGCGGGGATTTTCGCCCCGGACCACAAGACACCAAAAGCGAGACGGACATATGCTTGGTGGAGATAGATCTCATTAGGGCGTGGCTCAGAACCTTTGGCCGCAGGTCGCAGATCAGACAAGGACTTGAGCCTCCCTGAAAATCATTGATCCCATCCTATGCTCCATCCATCCAATGAAATCTGCAGGCGAGTGCTGGATCTGGCAGAAGATGCCTATCGAAACGGCGAAACACCCATCGGCGCGGTGGTCTGCGACGGAACCGGGAAGATTGTCTCTGAAGCTAGAAATCGAATCCTTGAAAGAAAAGATCCCGCTGCGCATGCCGAGCTCCTCGCCATCCAGGAAGCCTGCCGAATAATAGGATCCGAGCGGCTGCCTGACTTCACACTGATTACGAGTCTTGAGCCGTGCATCATGTGCAGCGGCCTCATTCTTCATGCTCGAATAGCCGCTGTGGCCTTTCTTTCCTCCTCCACCCGCTGGCCTGGCCTCAGCCATCTTCTAGATCGCCTGGGCGATGAAATCAACCACAGACCCGCCTGGCGACTGCTCACCGAGTATGAAAAGGAAGCTTCTGACATGCTCCAGGCATTCTTTGAAGGGCGGCGCCAGTAGACGGAATGCACGGTCTTTCCAATGCCCGGCAATCCGCCAGCGCCTGTCCATTTTCCTCCGAAAGCAGAGTGCACCATTGCCTCAGCCCCTTTTCTCTTGACTGGCATCCCTTTCATCCGAGCATGGATAGATTCTCAAGAATCCAGCTTCCGCTGATCTTGCAGAAGGAGAGGTGTCCGAGCGGTTTAAGGTGCTTGCTTGGAAAGCAAGTGTAGGTAACACTACCGGGGGTTCGAATCCCCCCCTCTCCGCATCCCCCAACAATCAGAACAACGACGCGTTCCCCGGAGAGGGGGGGAGATGAAGAACCCCCGAAGGGGTTCGTTCACGACCGAAGGGAGTGGGCGAGCGATCGAAGATCGCGAGACATCCCCCCCTCTCCGCAATTCTACGCTCGAATCCGAAAAAACCAGCGGCACAACGAAACCAGCCCGGAGCAAAAAACCCTTCAGGGAGACGGGGGTGGATGAGAAACCCATGTTCGTTCACGACCGAAGGGAGTGGGCGAGCGCGTAGCGCGAGACATCCCCCCCTCTCCGCATCAACAAAGTCGCGCAGCACAGCATGCTGCACCACTCTCATTCAAATCAATAACGCAACCATCCTGAGGGGGCAACTGGAAGGCGGCAGATTCATATGGGTCTGGCGAAGCCAGACCTCCGATCTTTAGATGAAGAACCCGCCAACTCGAAGTCCACGGAGGGACAAGTGTCCCGGAGGGTACGAGGCCCGAGAGGGACGAAGGCGGCAGTAATCCAGGAGGCTTGCGAAGCAAGCCCTCCGATTCCGGGGTTCGCTCGCGCTGGGGACCGATGCGGACTGTAAATTAATGGACAGTTGGAGCGAAGGCAAACCTATATTCTCAATGACGACTGCGCATGTCATCGCACAAATTCAGCAGGCTTTCGCGAATTCGGTTTATCCGGGTGATGATGCGCTGATCGATTCCTACGCAATTCGAGATGATGAAGTCATCGCTGTGGAGGCAGCATTCCAGGGCCAGACGGACTGGAGTAGTCTTCCTGCTGGACTTCTGGAAATGGGAGATGCCCTTTCCTTTCTTAGCGACATCGGTTTTCATTTCTTTCTGCCGGCTTTCCTGATTGCTGACCTGCGATCGCCGCTGGACAATGCAAATCCTGTTTTTCATTTAACCTGGCATTTTCAGGACGAGCTCAAGGATTCGCTGCAAAAGATAGCTCGTGTTTTCTGGCCCCCGGATGTAGATCGTCAACTTACCTACAACCAATGGGGAGAAAGACGGTTCTCGCATTTCTCCCCGGATCAATGCAAAGCTATAGTTGCCTATCTAGCCGTGAAAATCGATGCAGACCCGTTCTCCAAAGAGGAGATTGAGCAGGCGCTGTTGAACTTCTGGTGGGCCCGGGCCGATGTTTAGAATGGCTTCGCTCTTCTGTATTCGATTCCTTTTGCCAGGAACTGTCGGCCCCCCGCTCAGCGTAGCTGCGAAAAGCCCGGCATCAAGAAGAAATTCAAGGTCAAATCATCGCAAAGAGATCTCGGTCGAAGCCTGACAATCATTCCAGTCCTTCCATCTGGAAAAGCAGACCCGTTTCCTCCGCGATCTGTCCCTGTCCATTGACTCGCTGATCTCCTGCATTCGGCTCCGGTAAAGGCGGATCGGTTTTTCGCCGGTATTCGGAGGCCTTTTCATTCTTCAGAAGAGCAAGGATCTCCTTTTTCTCGGCCGCAGCCTCAAGCGGACTTTCTGGTATGCAGTCGCCGAGGTTACCCATATTGCGATCTGCGCCATGTTTCAGCAGTATTCGCACACCATCTTCCCGGTCCCTGCGAATACATTCCATCAGAAGTCCCCACCATTCACCCCAGGTGTCTGTGAAATAAGAAGGATCGTTCATGTGGGTCCGATCTACTTCCAGAAGTCTATCCAGCAAATCCCATTGCTCATTCTCTACAGCCAATTTCAAATGCGCCCGGGTAACTCGTTTTGAAGCCATATTCGATTGGACGAATAAAGAGTTCCCAGGTTCCGAGTTCGGGACGCTCTCTTGACAGTGGAACGAATTCGTTTAGAAAAGTGTCAAATGACTCGTATATTCATTCATGGTCTGGAAGGCAGCAGCAAGGGATACAAGGCCACCCTGCTTTCCCGGCTCTTCCCCGAAATCATTTGCCCGCAGTTCACGGGATCGCCCGAGGAACGAATGAAGGATTTGGAGAAGATCCTCTCCGGAAAACAGGATATCGCCATGGTGGGATCTTCCCTGGGCGGACTCATGGCTGCGCTCTACGCCTTTCAGCATCGGGAGCGCATCAATCGTCTTGTTCTGCTGGCCCCTGCTCTGCCAATGTTTGATTGGTCACAGTACGTCGATGAACCATTGGAGGCGCCGGTGATTATATATCATGGCATTCACGACGATGTAGTTCCGTTGCCGGAAACACGAAAGCTCGCGGAGGCTCTCTTTTCTGAACTGCAGTTTCATGAAGTTGATGACGACCATCGTCTGAAGAAAACAGTGCGCGATCTGGATTTTCGCAGTCTTCTTGATTGAGTTTCGGATATTGCCGCAGAA
>JAGRNE010000197.1 GCA_020440915.1 Leptospiraceae bacterium
TAACATTTGCCCTGGGGTTGCTCATCCTTCGCGCTCCAGGTGCGGACCGGCTGGTGGAGATGCTTTTTTTGCTGGGCGCCGACGGCCCGCAGTGGATTGACCCCGACTACATTCTTTTAAGTCTCGTCTACCTGATACCGATGCTGGTCTGGGAGCTCTGGCGTATACTTTCCAGGGAAGAGGAACCATGGCAGACATCCTGGGTCATGTATCCCACCGCCTTCCTCTGGATTACCTTGATCTGGGTGGCTGGTAGATTTGAAGCGAAGGAGTTCTTCTACTTTCAATTCTAATTCAGAGCGCTACCGCAATGGCGTAACAGAAGACCCACCATTGGTATTGCGCTGCACGCACTCGTCTACTGGGGGCCCCCGCGCGCACGGCTTCCGTAACTACGCTGATTCTACTCGGACTCGCCTTCTCGATCCGGTATCCCAAACATTTGTCGTAGTTGCAAAGACCAGCGAGTGATGATGGTGTACAATACCGGCACAAGGATCAAAGTAATGGCCGTGGAGAACAATAATCCCCAGGCGAAAGACAGGGCCATGGGAACAATAAAAGGATCCTCCCCTCCAATACCATAGGCGGTGGGCAGAAGACCCAGCACAGTTGTGATGGTCGTAAGAAAGACCGCTCGCAGTCGCATGGAGCCTGCCTCCATGGCCACCTGTTCCAGCGGTAACTCTGGATTTTCTCTGTGAATACTGTTGGCAAAGTCAATCAGCACAATGGAGTCATTCACCACAACTCCGGAAAGACCTATGATGCCCATCATTGCAAGAAAGCTGAACGGATGTCCATGAAGCGCAAAAGCCAGAATAACTCCAATAAGACTAAAGGGAACGGCCGTAAGAACCACCAGGGGCTGCATTACGGAACGAAAGAGGCTGGCAAGGATCAGAAAGATGATTGCAAGGCCCACGGCAAAGGCCTTTCCAAGACTTCGCATCGATTCTGCGGTGTCTTCGTTTTCGCCGCCCAGCTCCATGGAATAACCTGGATAGTCATCTATGACCCCTTTTGCCAGCTCCATGAATTTCGCCGCCGCCTCGGTAGCGGTGGTCTGATCCTCGTTTATATTTGCAGTCACCTGAACCAGTCGATCGCCGTCCAGATGGCTAATGGCGTTCACGCCTCGTTCGCGCACGGTGTAAATTAGCTTCTTCACCGGAATCTGATTTCCGGTCATATTGGGCACCTTCGAGGTGTACAGACTTTCCAGGTTTTCGCGGTAGGGCTCATCCAGCATCACCCGAATATCCACTTCTTCGTCCGGCCTGCGCACCGAAGTCGCGACTACGCCATCGAAGGTTGCATTGATGGCAATGGCTACGCTGGATGCATTAATTCCGGTTTGAGCCAGGGCCTTTTCGTTGAACTTCACTCGTTCTTCCATTTTGCCGGGCTCATTGGAATCTTCGATGTCCACTACGCCAGGAACCTTCGTAAGAACCTCTTTGTAGCGACCCGCGATCTCTTCCAGTTTCTCCAGCGAATCGCCGGTCAACTCTATGGCAACGGGTTTGCCCACAGGGGGGCCGCCTTTGAGCTTCTCCATGTCCAGGCTGACCAGCGTTCCGGCCAGGTCCTCATAGCCCGGTTGCGGCGTTTTCTGCAGTGGAGGAAGCTTCAAATCTTCATCCTTTTCCTGCATTTGTTTTCGCTGCTTCAGTAGCCGATCCCTGGCTTCCTGTCCTAGCAGCCAGAAAGTCTCCGCCCTCAGATCGTCGATGGAGGCTTGAGCGGAGCGCTCCCTGTGGCTTTCCGGGGTGAGGTACACAAGAAGCTGTGCATACTGGTTCCCTCTTCGAGGAAAGGGATCGTTGGGATTTTGCTGTATGATTCCGACGCGAGTGGTAAAGGTGTCCAGTTCCTCCGCCGGCAGCTTTTGAACGCTGGCCTCCACCACTTCAGTGTAGCGATTCATGTGCTCCAGTGTAGTACCAGGATGTGCGGTCATCTTGACGTGGAAGGTTTCGATGGCGCTGGGGAACAGAACGAATCTAACAAAAGCCCATTGAATGCCTCCAGCGAACAATACCAGAACCAGCAAGACCAATCCAATGGTACCTTTGTTATGTAGGGCGAACTGCAAAGAAGGCTCGTAAGCATTTCGACGAAAGCGCGCAAACCATCCGCTTTCATCTTTGATTTCCGTCCCCGCATGACTTACAATGCGGTTCATATCGTACAGGTGGGACGGCAGTATGACCAGACATTCGAATAGAGATGCCAGTAGGGCTATAATGATTACTAGAGGAATGGTAAAGACAAACTTGCCGAAGATGCCAGTCATGAACATCAGAGGACCGAAAGCAGCCACAGTGGTAATGATGGTCGCGGTTACGGGAGCCACAACCTCCACCGTACCTTTTCGTGCAGCTTCGAAAGGACTGTAGCCCTCTTCCAGATATCTGTAGAAGTTCTCGCTTACGATGATTGCATCGTCCACCAGAATACCGATTACAATGATAAGCCCGAACATGGAGATCAAGTTCAGTGTGACCCCCATGAAGTTCATTACAATGAATGCAATGCCCACGGAAATAGGAATGCCAAGAGCGACCATCAAGGAGGTTCTCCATCCCATAAAAAAGAAAAGGGAGCCCACCACAAGAATCAGTCCCACGGTGGCATTGCTACCCAGCACACCCAGTCGGCGGTTCACGAAATAGGAAACATCGTTTACAAACTCGATGCGAATTCCTTCCGGCCTGGTCTTTTCATATTCGTTCACTACCTGGCGAACCTCTTCAACCACGGTAATGATATCGGCGCTGGATTGCTTCAGTACAGTCAGACTGATTGTAGGAAATCCTCGGGTCTTTTCGATGTAGTCCGCTTCTTCAAAGGTTTCCAGAACCCGCGCCACGTCCCCCACTCGCACCAGCGCGCCAACGTCGTTGCCTCGAATGGGCACCTGGCGCACCTGTTCCACGGTTTCCAGTTCTCCCACGGTCCGGATCACCAGAGCATCCCCTTCATGCACTACTTCTCCGCCGGGAAAGTTCACGTTTCTGCTCTGCAATGACTGAATGATCTGCCCCAGGCTCACGTACTTATCGTTCATGAGGCCGGGGTTCACGCGTACCTGATACTCAATATCCTGCCAGCCCCGGCGTGCGATGCGCGCCACGCCATCGATATGTAGCAAGCGGTCTTCCAGTACCTGCGCCTGATCCCTGAGCTCCTTTTCTGTGAGCAGGAAGGTCCCGTCTTTCTTTACCCGGCTCACGCTCACTTCAATCACAGGGGTTCGGCTGGAGGTAAGCTCGACCACAATGGGGGATTCTGCATCGTCAGGAAGGTCCTCGGTCCGATCCACGGCAGAACGAATATCGTCGATTACCTTCTGAGTATCATCCTCATCTGGATCGATGGTAACAGTAACCACGGAGAGATTTTCCACGGAGGTGGAGCGGAACTCCTTGATACCGTCCACTTCCTTGATCTGATCCTCGATGGGGTTGGTGACCAGCTTCTCCACTTCCAGGGGCGCGGCCCCGGGATACACGGTCTGAACGTTGACGATGTCGAAGTCGATGTTCGGAAAAGCCTCGCGGTTCATGGTAAGCGCAATGACCCCGCCGAAAAGAACGATGGTAATCGTCAGCAGGTTTACGAACAGGCTTCGGTTAAGGAAATACTCAATAAATGCAGCCATAGCCGGATTTAGCCAGAGCAACCGTGAGTGTTTACACTGTCAATTTAAAGGGTTGGAAAAAGCATTACAATGAAGATCCAGCCCGGGGCGTAGCCCCGGCCTGAAAAGCTTCCAAAGCGTCCAGGGACGATGAGGAGGAGGCCCGGTGGAGGTGCAGGCCGAAGATTCCGCCTGCACCCAGGATTATGCCTGTATTGCACCCGGCCTGCTACCGCCTGGCGCTGAAGGCTTTCTCTATCCGTCTACAGGGCGTATCCCAGTCCAAAAAGAGCAACCTTGTTGGTGGCCGGCTCAATGCGCACGCCGGAGCCATCGGCGAAGGTTACGGAAAACGTTACTGATTGGTATTCTCCCTGAACGAATACATAGAAGTTGTTGCTGATGTAGTATCTAACACCTAGTTTTCCCATGCCCCGGGCAGCGGTACAGCTGGTGGCCCCGCTTACGCTACATACTCCAGCCCCCAGTTCCAGTCCAATGTAAGGATCAAAGGTCTCTTTAGGCATGAAATGCCAGTTAAGTCCAAAGTCCAGGGTATAGTAATTGTAGTCAAAACCTCCACTGTCGGTGAGTGCCGAGCTGAACAAAGAGAATGTGAAGATGTTCGGAGTACTGGTGCCCAGACTATTCAGTAGATAGGCCCGCAAATAATCCCCGCAATTGGCGGAGCATTTTTCCGTGGCCGAGACGCCAGAAAGGCCAAAATTGAGACTGAAGTTCTGGCCTTCACCGAATTGCTTTTCAGCCATCAATCGGTAATGACCTTCCGTGGTTTCGATTTCTTCTCCCTGGATGCCTTCCAGTTGCGCCAGCGTCAGCAGGGTTTGCTGATCGGTGGTTGTGGGCGCAAAGGATCCTGTGGAAAATAAAAATGGCGTGAAGTCGGGCCCGGCTTCCACGGTACGGGAGCCGCTCCCTCCAGCCAATGCGAAAGACCATCCATTTCGCTCCGCCGGGAGCGAGGAGCTGGCCAGAAAGGCAAAAATTGCAACTGTCGTTAATATTCGTTTCATGGGCCTATACCTGCAGGTATAGCCGAAAAATGGCAAGCATTATTCTGTACTATTTAATATTTACGGAAGGGACATTTCCTGTACCCGGGCGCATGCTTTTTGCCCCTTTTTGCAGACAAATGCATGACCCGCCGTCCGCGGGGGCGCGAATTTGCCGGGCAACTCCGGTCCGGGGGTAGGTATGACAAAGAAAAGGGCAGGCCCTGAGGCCTGCCCGCAAGCATCCTCCCTGGAATTCGCTCCAGGGGAATCTGTTTTCTTCTGCCTGGCAGATTATGCGAGAAACGCTACCCTAGTTATGCGGAGCGTCGAAATAATCCGACTCTGCGCACCCGGCCTGGCCTGCATCCACAATCGCTCCCTGATTACCCAGGCAGAAAAGATGCCACCATTTGCCGATCTGCTCCGGTCCTGCATGAAAGCTTCGCACCAGACCGGATTCCTTATAGATTCGGACCGTGGCCCCGGAATCGGAAATGGGCACAACGCTGTACCAATACGGTGTGGCGTAGCGAGTCCAGTTGAAGACGCTGTAAGCCCTTCGGGGCTGGCTCCAGGCCTGACCCTTAACGGTGACGGTTTCCGGTCCGTAGCCTGTGACTACGTCATAGTCGAGGATCAAATCTCCATTGAGATGGGATTTATCGTTCCAGACCACCTGCGAAGGATGGGAATAACCGTACTCCAAATGCGAGTCCAGATCCTGCGGATTTTTATTCCAGGACAGTACGATTCGCACCTCATCCTGACCCAGCTGCGGCGAAATCAGAACGTCCTGATTGGACGGAGTGTCCTGTCCGGCCGAAATTACGGTTCTGTAAGTGGTGGAATACCCATTACCGGAAACCTCCAGCGTATAGTTACCGGCCGGCACTTCCGGAATAACATAGGTTCCGGATTCCGACGTCTGAACCGCCGGGATTTCTGCACCATTCTGGCCAGTAGCGTAATCTCCAGATTGGATGCTGACCCCGGGCCGCAATCGTACCTGCAATCCTTCCACCGGGCGATTGTTGAGCGCATTTCGCACGGTGCCGGAGATGGGAGCGGGCCCATGACTTCCAGGAACGAATGTTATGATGTCGAAGGTAGTTGTGGCGTTGGATTGAACGGTAACCACTCCTTCTACCGTTTTGTAGCCTGCGCTGACGAAACGAATCTTCCACTGACCGGGCTGCAATCCAAAGATAGAGTAGCGCGGCGCATTGGAGAATTGCGTCGGCCCTCCGGTAAGGCTGGCTGGCTGTACGCCTGCCGTAGGTCGATTACCGCTCACCGGATGCAGTACCTCCAGTGAATAGGGCTCTGTAAAATCATGTCCTCCTGGAAGCTGCACCTTTCCGGTCACGTTTCCTGGATCGCCATCCGGCACCACGGGAATGGATACCACGGGATTGTCGCCGTTCCCTGGAACATTTACTTCTACTTCCGTTTCCACATATCCGCTGGCTGTAACGCGCACGATATAGTTACCGGGATCAATGTTCTTGAAAGCAAAGGATCCGTCCCCGCCGGTATTCACCGCACCCACTACCATGTGGGCCGACGGATCGGACAGCCGATTCTTCGCAGGAATAAGGTCGCGATCGCGATACACGGAAGAACGGTCCGAAGCGTTGAGTAATTCCACAGTTGCCCCGGAAAGGTCCACTGTAGAAATCGCATTGCTTACCTGGCCGGTGATTTGCTTTCGCGGCAGATGAGGCACAACAGCTGAAAGATTCAGCGTTGCTCCCGGCGCATTTGTGGCCACCGAGGAAACATCGGCCGTGGTAAGACTGGCGGACATATGTTTCAGAGGATCCACTATGTAGACGGAATAGGAATTTGTTTTAAAATACTGACCCGTA
>JAGRNE010000198.1 GCA_020440915.1 Leptospiraceae bacterium
TTCAATGGTGGCCATCAGATTGTTACGGTAGTAGATATCCGGGCGGTCCACAGATTCGCCTACGTACGCAAAAGCAGAGAAATGCATGGCTGCCTCGAAAGTGTGCTGCTGGAATATTCGCCGGAGCAAGGCATGGTCCGAGATATCTCCGATGAAATAGGGACATCCCAGCGAGGACAGGAAGTCTCGATGGCCGTATACAAGGTTATCCAGCACTACCGGCTCATGACCCTGCTCCAGCAGAGCCTGCACAGTATGGCTTCCGATGTAGCCGGCCCCGCCGGTAACCAGGATCTTCATGAGATCCAGGAAAGGCAGTGTTTTAGGCCAGTCAAGGAGCTTTGGGCGGGCCCGCGGTGGCCTTCTTCAGGTATTCATCGGCACTCAGTCCCGTTTTGCAAAGCAGAGCTCTCCCGCCCTTGAATTCAAGGTCAGTGTCTTTCCACCCTGTTTTGCAGTCCGCAGAGTCGGAGGTGAGCTTAATGAGGACAATTTCCATTTTGTTCCACGCTTCCGCGCGGATTCGCTCACGCTTCTGACGGAGCGAATCGTCGGAGTAGACTTCCCTGCCCGTCAGGGCCAGGGGCATGGGGACCGCACTGGAAGTAACCAGGGCTGGACGATCCAATGCCCATCGGTTCTCCGAAACAGAAACAGGAATTTGCGTAAGGCTTATATGATTCTGTAGCAGCGGTCCGAGATTCAGCATTTCCTGGTTCGGGACCGGCTGTCCGATATGAATTCGGTAGTCAGCCTGGAGAGTTGCCTTCTGCGTCGCGATGCCGGCCACGATGGCTGTGCAGAAGGCTGATACCAGGAGACCAGCGGGTAACCTGGAGCGCATGGCCTTTGCCAGCACAGCCAGGGGGACTACAAGCAGGTAAAGGTAGAGGAGAGGAGAGAACTTGAGGCCGGAGAAATCATGAACAAAGGAATGCTGGGTTAGAATCAGCAACTGTATAACGGGCGCCAGCGTCAGGCAAAGTATGAAGACAATCTTATGCCGTCCAATCCGTCCTCGGAGCGCAAGCATTAGAAAAAGTGCTGAACTGACCAGCAGCAGAAAGGCATTGGAGTTGGCTATGGGCCGTAGAAATCCCGGCAGGTACAAAAGCAAATGCTTTGCGAATCCAAGGAGAAATTCTGTTTTGCCCGAGGCGCCTGGTGCTTCGCTGCCGGTCCTGAACTGCGCCGTATGCAAAATCTGCTGGAATCCAGGGTCAAAATGATTCAGCTGGAGGATGTAGAGAAAGCCCGCCAGGGCCGGTCCGGCACCATAAGCCAGCAATCGTGGAAAAGTGATGTTGCGTTGCCTTCCGGAAACCAACTCGTACAGATGCCAGGATAGAATCAAGGCCACCGCCACACTTCCATACCAGTCCAGCCCAGATGTCAATCCGAGAAGGATACTGTAGCCAACTACTCTCGCTGGCCGCGGTAACGAGTTGTGCATTCTGTATGCAATCAGCAGAGCCAGCAGAACGAAGGGAACTACAACCGTATCCGAGAAATATACGTTTTGTGTGTAGTGCAGGGCGAGAGGGGCCGAGATCCAGAGTAGCACTCCAGTCGCTGCCGCAAGATAAGCAGAATATCCCCGTACTTTCGAAAACCACTGGAACACTCTCAGGTAGAGTTCAAAGACGACTATTAGGCTGAACAGTCTCACAAGGAGCAGGGCGACGTATCTGAGATTTAGGTATTCGGCCTGCCGGGGCCAGAAGTAGGAAGCCAGGCGAAAGGCAGGATACGCGATATTCAGCCAGAAAGAGGGATAGGACAGGTAGATGGCTTTCGTGTCATCCGCCCTTTCTGGCAAATCTTCGCAGTCTTTTTCCGGTCCAAGGCTGTCCAGGTAGCTAACGCCAAGAGTTTGTGACCAAGGACAATTGTCTAGAACTCGAAGACTTATCACTGTATGGGCCGTGATCCAGTCATGCTGGAGATCCAGAGGTCGTTTGATTTCATCCTGGGAAAGAGAAATACTCCAGAAAAAAATACAAACAGGAATAAGAAAGCGGCCCCAGCTCAGCTGCATTTTCAAACGATTCTGGCTTGTTCATAGGGGAATAGCAAAAAAATCCGGACCCGGCGTGTCTGGCACACCGTTCAAAAAGAAAATAAGAAGGCCTTTACTTTCCGGGTTTCATCGTTGGAGCGAATCCAAGTAGATGCAAGCCGTTGCGGCCAAGTACACACATAAGAGCCTCGCCTCCTTCAAATGCTATACCGGTCTCCTTCCAGCGGCACGGTAAACCAGGCTCTGGTCGGAAAGAGAGAACGATAACCGGCATATCCTGCACGGTCCAATGGTCGAAGGCTGGGAAAAAGTTGGCAAGGGTTTCCGAAGTATATATCTCGCGACCCGCTAGCGCCAGGCTCTGTGGCGGATCCCAGCCGGTTGCCTGCAAGGGTGTGTAGCCGTCCGTTTGTCTTCTTGCTAAGGTGATCGGCAACGCCCCCTGGAGTCTGCGGGATAGCAAACGTAAGCTTAAATGATCCTGCTTTGGCTGTATAAGGCCGGCTGTCATCTGGTGTTTTTCGCGAGATTCCATCGCAAATTTCGGCAAGAGCAGGACCAGAATGCCAACCAGGAGACGTTGCATCAGAGTCCGCACCTTTCTCATCTTCAATTTCTGTTCGAGAATAGGGCCTGTCAGGGAAATGAGGAAGAATACGGCAAACACAATCATGGGTCCAAATTTCAGCGCGGAGAAATCGTGCTCCGCCGAATGCTCGGGCAGGATGATCAGGTGAAGCATGCCCATCAAAAAAGGACCCATTAGAATCCAATACCGCAGCGATAGTCTGCCGCAGTGGCGAAGAAAGGTGAGGCAGGTGAATGCGCAAAACAATACCAATGCGAAAGGAAGGAAAGAATTCGCCCAACGTACGGGCAGTGGCAGATCGAATGTCCAATAAGAAAAGGTAACCTTCCAGAGTTGCCATCGTTCGAAAAGGCTCGCTGCCTTCTGGCCGGTGCGTTCGGTGGCCGTAATCAGGATCTGCTCCCAGCCCGCAGGAAGCAGACTTAACTGAAGGCCATAGTGCAGGGCCGCCATCGCCGGGCCCACCGCCACAAGCAGGCATTGCCCTTTTTCCAGCTTCGCCTCACCACGTCTGAACCAGAGCATTATGAGCAAAGAAGCGCTCCAGAGGGCGCCGTACCAATCCGTAGCGGCTGCCAGCCAGAGCAGAAAGCCAGTGGCAGCTGCAGTCCGCCATTTCCCGCTACCGAGCCATTCTTCTTCCGCTGGCTCCGATTGTTCCACCCTGTCCATCCAATGGAGCAATAGCACGGCCGAACCATAGATTACCGGCAAAACAATCATATCCGTAAAGACTATATTCTGTGTGTAATGCAGGAAGGCCGGCGAAGAAGCGAATGCCAGATTGGCCAAAAAAGAGAGGCTCAGGGCACGGGGAGGCGATAGGCCGGGATAGGCCATGAGTTGCCGCTGAATCATAATCAATAGAGCAGCGAGTAAGGGTAGGCGAATGAGCAGAAGAGCAAGTCCGCGAACGATCTCATAGCTCGGAATGTTCTCCGGCAGCAGGAAACGCGCGACAGAATAGAAAGGCAGGTAAGTGAGTAGCCAGCCCGAAGGATAGCTAAGGTAGATTCTCTTTCCTGGATTCTGGATCCTGGTTGGAGCGTCGCAGCCAAGTTCAGCAGAGGGCAAAAATAAGACGCTGGCTCCCAGGTTTCGAAAGGGCCCGCATTCATACATATATTGCAGGCTAATGCTCGTATGGGCCGTAAGCCAGTCGTGGCGCAGATCCAGGGGGCGCGTAAATGTTGGCGCGGAAAGAGCAGTGGACCACAGAAAAAGGAAGGTCAGAGCCGCAAGATAGCCACGCCGCATGACACCATAGGCTGGTCGCCGAGAAAAGGCACAAGGAACATTCCATCATCGGTGCAGTGCATAAGCCGGATCATAGGCTTGCCAGGGGAGGCCCCGCCAAAAAAATCGCCCTTTACGTTGCCCCTTCCGTCTGCGATTGCTACGGCCGTGGCGCAAATTGTGTCAGGAGACTTCCATGAGTCATAAAGATGTAAAAGAGATTCTTTGCCTGGGCGCCGGCTACGTGGGCGGTCCCACGATGGCTGTTATCGCGGAGAAGTGTCACGATATTAACGTGACAGTGGTGGATTTAAATGAGGATCGCATCAAGGCCTGGAACTCGGATTCTCTGCCCGTATACGAACCCGGTCTGGACGAAATGGTCAAAGGCCGCCGCGGTAAGAACCTGCATTTCAAGGTAGCTTCTTCGGAGCTTCTGGCCTCTGCCGACATGATTTTCGTAAGCGTAAACACTCCTACGAAAATGTACGGGCAGGGTGCGGGTCGGGCTGCCGATCTGCGTTTCTGGGAATTGGCGGCCCGGGATATTCTGAAGCATGCAAAGAGCGGCACCATCATTGTAGAAAAGAGTACCGTACCGGTAAAAACGGCCGAGGCCATTTCTCGGATACTGCATAGCGGAACCGAAGGAAAGCAGTTTAGCGTCCTTTCAAATCCGGAATTCCTGGCTGAAGGCACCGCCATCAAGGATTTGCTGAATCCGGATCGCGTACTGATTGGAAATGAACCCGGGGAAGAAGGAAAGGCGGCAGGCGAAGCGCTGGCCAATGTCTATCGGCGGTGGGTTCCCACCGATCGAGTTCTACTCACCAATGTATGGTCCAGCGAACTCTCCAAGCTCGTTGCGAACGCTTTTCTGGCTCAAAGAGTTTCTTCTATCAATAGTGTTTCTGCAATCTGTGAAGCGACGGGAGCGGATGTCTCGGAAATAAGCCGGGCCATCGGAATGGATTCGCGCATTGGGCCTAAATTCCTCCAGGCCGGTGTGGGCTTTGGCGGATCCTGCTTTAAGAAAGACATTCTGAACCTTAGCTACATTTGCGAAACCTTTGGCCTTTCCGAAGTCGCCGCTTACTGGCGAAGCGTAGTGGACATGAACGACTACCAGATGGAGCGATTCGTAAAGCGAATTGTTGAGGCGCAGTTCAATACTGTGGCCGGAAAGAAGCAGGCTCTTCTTGGATTCGCTTTCAAACCGGACACCAACGATACGCGGGAAACCCCGGCCCTCACCGTAACTCGCAAACTACTGGAAGAAAAAGCGAAGGTAGTGATTCACGATCCGGAAGCCCTGGAAAACGCAAAATGGGATCTAAAGGATGAGCAGGGCGATATTTCGTATGAGCCCGACGTTTACAAAGCCTGCGAAGGCGCCCACAGCGTCATTATCCTTACTCACTGGCAAGAATATCGAGAATTGGATTACGAGAGAATCTTCTCGGCCATGGAAAAGCCCGCCTTTCTCTTTGACGGCCGGCTCTGGCTGAACCCAGAGAAGATGCATAAGATCGGCTTCAATTATCTAGGTATTGGCAGCAGCGAATTGATGCACATTTGATTCCGGCCCTGGACCGGAATCAAATGGCTGGCGGTGAGCTCCCGGTCAAGCGTGCATCAATTCTCGTTACCAGATTCCAGTTGCTAGATCGCCGGTGACTGCAAGCGTTACATCCCCGGGTTTCTTCTGTTCATCTTTGTGGTCTGCGCATTTGCCTGCGCCCTTGTCTGGAATACCCGGGCGGTCCTGCGAAATTCCTGATGGAGCTTGACGGCCCCGCAGCGGTAACGTAACCTGCGTTCAATTCCTGGACGGCCCAAAATGCGACGAACCCTGCCATTATTTCTACTTCTATTCCTTCTTGCTCCGGTTGCTGCAGCAGCGGATACCGTAATACTGAAATCCGGCCAGGAAGTGGATGGTCAGATTGTTAACCAATCCGAAACCACCATTACCATTCGCACTCGGAATGGAGTGCAAACATTGCCCAAAACCCAGGTGCGTCGCATCCTGTACGGCGATGCCTACCGAAAGCAGCAGGATGAACTGAAGAGGAAGCGCGAAGAAGAAAAGCGCAGAAAAGAGGAAGAGGAAAAAAGAAAGGCCGAAGAGGATGCGAAGCGTCTTGCGGAGGAGCGGCAAAAGGCCGAGGAAGAAGCAGAGCGTCGAGCCGAACAGGAACGTCTGGAGAAAGAGAGGCAAGAGGCGGAAGAAAGGGCCAGACGGGCGGAGGAGCAACAGGAGGCCAGGGAGGCCCGCAATCCCTGGAGCATCTGGATATTCGCAGGTCCGGCCGGCGCCACACTCATGCCAGATGCCTATCGAGACAATCTTGCTACATTTCGAACCTTCGGTTCTGAGATAATACTTCAGCCAGATGCCGAAGAAGAGAACGCTGGAGTCTTCGGTTTCGGATTCTCCATGCCAGTCTGGGACATGATCTTTCTGGAGGCTGAAGGTAGAGCTACCGGACAGACCCAGAATTTTCTGGTGCTGGAAGGCGGTCGGGATACCAGACCCGGCGGAAATGCAGACACATTGATCGGATACGGTACCGGCGATTACGGAAGGATGGTCCGAACCACCGGCGATATTCGCCTGGGATACAGGCTGAAACTCTCGGAACTGGTTTCCCTTTTAAATGTTGGGGGCGGCAGTCAGGCCT
>JAGRNE010000199.1 GCA_020440915.1 Leptospiraceae bacterium
CAGTCCTTCCTGGAGAAGCGAAAAGCGAACTACAAAGGCGTCTAGACGGCGCCCTGCCGCATCCTTTGCCCTGGCAGGCTCCAGGGCATATTTATGTCTTTCGTCGATACGTTTCCACGAAATCGGCGAAATCTACTGTGGGGTACTTCTAACTCTTAACAATGGATTCCAGGGCCTTCGTATAGGGTTCGGCCCTTCGTTCGGCAAAACCGTCGATTAAAAGCCCCAGCGCCGCCGCAAGAATCAAAACTGCGCCCAGCCCCCGGGCCCAGTCCATACCCAGATAGTGCAGAATCAAACCCATAAGCGCAATGCCTCCAAAGGCGTAAAAGGTCATGCGAAAGTTGCGATTAACCTTCTCCATTCTTGGCAGTTCGGCAGAAGCCATGGCCGCCGGGCTTTGCTCGAATTTCTGCTTCAGGTCCTCTACTTGCGCATTGGTGCGAAAGGCCACCGTGGCCCCGGTAATCAGCAGGATCAGACCAAAAAGAAAACAGGGCGCCGCCACTCCCCAGGCAAATCCGCCGGTTTCCGCCTTCAATGCCACGATGCCAAATCCAATCAAAACAAGGCCGACGGGCATAATGAAAAAAGCCGCTTCCAGCTTTTCCCCTCGAAAGTAGTCCTCGAGTATCTGAATAAAGTCCATACGCGAATTTCTAGCGGAATTACAGCACAGCGCAATCTCTTTTCTCGGTTGAAGAGCCCTGCCATGGCAGTGACGGGCAACCGGGGATTTTCGCCGCAGAACCTATGGATTGCGTAACTACTGGGGCGCCCCGCGATAAAAATGCCATAGAAAGAGACAGCCCGCCGTTCGATGGGGCGACCAGTGCAAGACCGCCTTACGCGCTTCGCTAGCGCTGAACTGATTTCGCTTTCTTTTGAGTCGGGAAAGCGCGATGCGAAGAGCCAGGTCATCTGCGGCAAAAACATCGGTGCGACCCTGGCCAAACATCATGAAGATTTCTGCAGACCAACGCCCGAGGCCACGGATCCCGGAAATAGCGGCCAACACTTCCTCCTCCCGGGCCTTCTTCAATCGCTGGAAATCCAGTTCCCCGCTTTGCACCGCCTGCGCCAGGGATTTCGCATATTCTACTTTACGCGCCGACATTCCGGCCGCCCGCAGTCGATCCGGCGCAATGTCCAGCACCGCTTCTGGGCGAATGCCATCCAGGGTAGCGTCCACTCTGGACCAGATAGACGCTGCCGCCTCTTTTGAAATCTGTTGACTGACAATGATGCGAAAGAGCGCCTCAAAACCCTGGCGGATGGGACGGGGCTCTGGAAAACCGTATTGCTCCAGTCCCCGGGCCAGATCGGTATCTTTCTGTGCCAGCGCCTTTAGATGTTTGTTGAGAGCGGCACGATTCATGGGCTTTCATTGTCAGGCTGGCTGGCGGGCGGGTCCATCCAATTCCAGGGTTTTTCTCCAATTTTTCAGCAAGCATGCCGCAAGAGACGGACAACGCTAAATCTGCATAGAGCGCGCCATCTTCTGGAGCATGGATTCAAAACGCGGCCGATGGATTCGCTCCCAGAAGTATCTCTTCAAACCGAGATAATGCTCGTCGGAGATGTCCAGAACCTGCTGCAATTCATAAGACGATACGATGTGAGCAGACCATTCATCCACTATCCGATGACTTGCATAATAGTATGCATAAAGTTGATAGATCTCTTCCCTTCGCTGCGAACCTACAGAGTTCCAGCAATCATTGATTAAGCTTCGGTATGCTGGATCCATCCAATAAAGTGCATGCGACATTTCATGTTTAAGGATGGTGGCATAGTGCAGCCCATGTTCGGCGGGCTGCAAGCGAAGAGGCGGATTCTGATTCAAGGCGGCGACGTAGATATCCTTGCGTTGCCCCAAGAGGCCGATGAGCCAGCCTTCTTCCGACGACAGATCGCTTCCATTGCTTTGGACGAAACGCACCAGGTCCCGGGCGCTGAAGTTACATCCAAATATGTCTTCTTCATAGGGCCGGCCCTGGTTTTCCATCCAGTATTCCTGCAATTCGCGAAGTGAGAATTCATCGCCTTGAAAAACAGGATGTTCTGCAAAGGTTGAGATGCGCGCAAAGGTCTGAAGAAAATCCTCGGGAGGCAGCACAATGAGCAGAGCAATTCCGCCTTGAATGGGATATTCTTCCAGAAAGAGCGCTTCCATGCATTCGCCGACCATGTCGTCCATAGATTATCGGCCGACTCCGGGGCTTATCCGAGCTCTGTCAGGCGCTGAAAAGGCCCACCAGCACCTGAAAAACTCTGCTGAGCGCAGGAGCCGCGGCGCTATACAGAAATCTGGAAACTGCAGCAAGAGGCAGGAAATGCATGGGAAATCTGGACTCAATCCCCGCGGGGCAATACAATTTCCAGGTATTCGCGTACTCCGTCTCGGTAAGATAAACGGCCAAGGATTTCAGCGCGCTCGGCTCTATCTCCGTGCCACCAGGCGCCGCCTTCGTTACAGTCATGGTAGGCTTTAAAGAGCCGCTTCCATCCGCCCACGCTTTCGATCTTGTTTTCCAGTTCCTTCAAACGGGCTTCGCGATCAGCACGATGAATTTTTCGGTGCGTCGCATAGAAAGGAACAATGGTCGTCTGACAATAATACGGATACAGGAAGCGAAATCCCCGAATTTTGCGCTGGTATTCGGGCTCGATGGGTCGGCCTCTATCATCCATGGTCTGCGCAAATTGACCTTCCTCGAAGTGTTTTCGGAAGTGATCCGGCAAGTTCCATTTTTCCTTTTCCAGAATTCTAAGCTCCGGCTCGGCAGTTTCATACTGCTTCGCTTTGAGCCGATAGCGAAAATCCTTTCTGTGAGACCGAATGGAATGATTGATGGATTCCAGGATTTCCGCAAACACATGGGCATCTTTACGAACCGCCACATCGTCCCGCAATTGAAACGTCTTTTCCCAACCGGCACGAATGGGCTTATCCAGTTCGATCCATTCCGCGTCTTCGGCGGCAGGGTCTCGATAACGTCCCATTCGACGAAGACGCATGTATTCATCCTGGATCTTTCGCAAGTCCTGGTTTCGGTCTTCGATCAGGAATTTTCGCTGTCGTCTGCTATCCATGTCTGTTACTGTTGTCCCATCTTTCTTCGTTAGACCGCCGGCTTCCAGTCATGACCAACGAAGCTTCCTTGATGCATCATTGCATCAATCAAGAATCCAGCCATCATCCAGAAGTTCATCCAGCGTGGAGTACTCCTTGTGGCCTTCGCTGTCCAGAAAATGAACGACATAGTTGTAGTTCAAGGCGTCGTCCAGAGTAATGTATGCAAATCCGGGATCGCTTTTTCGCTTTAGATGGCATCGATTTTGATTCATGAAGGCCGCCACGCTGAGGTCGGCCAGAACCTCTCTTGTTTGCTCTCGCTGATGTTCTTCCATGCTCCGTTCCTCCTCTTAGTAATGCTTTTGCCCTGAAAATTTGCGATGAAAAAGCCGGATGCGTCGGAGTTCGGATCTTTTCAATCAAGGAAGGAATCTCGACGCCAATACCTCCACTGATTATCCCTTCCATGGGACGAACTGAATCCATCGTTCGTTCGGCTTAATTGCATCTCCGGGTTTTAAGGCGAACAAATCACTCCGCCGAGTTTTTTCTTGTCAGATCAACCTGATCGGATAGCGGCGGCCCGCTGTCGTAAATTAGCGAAGCCCAATGGGCCGGAGGTTGCCATGCCATGCGCCCTAACCGGGCCAGGGGCCAGACATCTATGGCCACCAGTTCTTTGCCAGTGTGCTCCTGCATTCTTTCCAGAATCAGAAAATCGCCGGGCATCTCATAGTGAGGTACATATACAGTCTGATCCGTAACAATGCAGTTCGCATATAGCCCGAAGGCGCCCTCTCCGGCAGGCCAGTTGAAAATGAATTGCTGAACATCGGGTAGAAGTCTCGAAAGATACGCCGATATCCGGTCCCATCGACTCCTGGCGGCGGGTAAGCACCGTCCCTGTGGTCCAGCATTTTGAATCATGAGGACGTTTGGTTCCAGAAAACACATGGTGCCATCCAGGCGACCTTCGTCTTCTCCCGGATCGGGAACAAAGATGAGGCGGTCCACCCCTAGTAGCGTTCGCAGTCTTTCATGAAGGAAGCTAACTCCTGGATTCAGGCGCGCCACTCGATGCGAAACCAGGGCAATGCGATTCCCGGGGGAACCGTAGTTATACAACACATGTCCTGCATCCACAATGAGCGAAGAAAAGGTCTCACAGACTGCGCCCTGGGAGTTCAGGAAATCCAGGAACTGAGTTTTGCATCCTTGCGCAATCGAAGAAACAGATCGCTTTCTGCTACCGGAGGTTGGATTCCGAGGGTATCCATCGGCAAAGGCGCAGACCTGCCCGCCCACCACCGGAGCAAGATCGCGTAACCAGACTTGGCCGGTGTCGAATGTACGAAAGATCTTTCGGGGCAGACCAGTTTTCCAGTCCTGCGGAAGGTTCGGGGGTTCCAGAATCAGAAGATCTTCGCCGCGATCCAGCAGGGCGCGGGCAAGGTTACGCTGCACATCAAGAATCCGAATACGGTCCCGGAAGATGGACATTCCGGAACCAGGAGAGGCAATAATCATGTTAGAATACTACAGCATCCATCATGGCCACGGGGTCCGTTGAGCCGCCTCTTCATATTTTTTCCGCTGCCTGGCGGTGGCAGCCGAAAACAATTTACTGGTTTCCGGTCGCCAGGGATCGATTGGCCAGGCCGATCTCTTCCACTCGTTTGCGAAACGCGCAGAGCAAGGGAAGCGTCACATCTTTGCATTCGGCGGGCATCCGATCCGCCTGGGCGCTTTCCGGAGAATTCACCAGCTCTTCTTCTTCCATTAGTTCAATGTATTTTCCGTATTCGAAAAGCAGCGAAAGCATTCCACGCCAATCATCGTCCACAATGTCCACTACATAGCTGGTGGGGTTTTCCTCTCTGACCAGAGACCAGTCTCGTCTGTGCGAATGGCAAAAATGATAGAAGGTGTGTCCCATCATCCGAAACCGGTATCTTCGCAATGCTCTGAGGAAGCGATATTCAGGGTCCTTCTTATAGGCAGCATAGTCAAATGGAGTGCGATCTCCGGAGTCTCCCACCATGGCGCGATAGGCCTCTTTCCAGAAATCGCTTTGTAGACTGACAATGGAACTAATGGGAAACTGTTTGATTCGACCGTCGCCTTTGTCCCGGGCCACAAGGTTAATGTAGGGGGAGCGATTAACCACAGCCAGCGGCAGCAACCGGCGCGGCGAAGTTTCCTTACCCATTAGATGGCGGTACCGAATGTCCAGTGGCAGACCCAGTCGAGCGGCCGCTTGAAAAATTACAATATAATAGAGAGCAAGGAGTCCAGGAGCCGATGGCGGCAAGCCGTCCAGCTTTTGATCGCTCCATTCCTGCGCAGATGCAGTGACTGTAGGCGATACGCTTTTTGCCAGAGATTCGTCGCGAATGTTGGTAAGCAGAAGATAGAGAGCATCGTCGGAGAAGACTCGCATTCTGGCATTCAGATAGTAGCCGGTTAGCATACGAAGCCGCTCCTGGCGGATGCTTGCATCAGTTGTCTGAAAATCTACGTAGCGACTCTGAAAATCAAAGACAATGTTAAAGGTTTCGCTCAACCGGCTCCTGTAAGATTTCATGGAGGTCTCGGAGATAGACTTCTCCGGCAAACTCTCAAGTGCAAGTTCCGGATGGCTACCTGCATTCCAGAGAAACACCACAAGATCCTGCAGATCCGCCAGGGTTCGATGCTCGGCCTCATTTCTGTAGATGAAATGATACCATCCAATAACCGTGTATTCAATTGCCAGGATCAATTGCTGCTGAAAATCGATTCTCGATGACTCTGCCATGCTTCAAGGTGCGAGCGGCGTGCTGCCGGTCAAGCCTAGCCATGGCCTGTGGATACAAAAAGGCCGACTCCGCAGAGCCGGCGCAGTTCGAAAGATAAGAGTTTCAAGAATGGTAGCGGATCTGCTAGAATATCTTTTCGAAGATATCGTCGATAGTCTCTGTAACATCTCCGCGCGGTGTGGAATGGGTGACCAGGCCCTGGATGCTTCCTTTCACGGATACAGGCTGCACGTCTTCCACCGGCGAAACGGAACTGTCAAATTCGGCGATCTTTTCGTCTTCGGTTACCTGGACGCTCATTGCCATATCCGCATTGAGTCCTTCCGGAGGAGCCGGTCGACCCGGTGGAGGGTTGTGGCTGCCATTCATACTGCCTTCCAGAGTGAAGACTTTATCGGTACTGGTGACGGTCACAGTCGATCCCGATTGAGCAAAAACTATGGTAGAGCTACCCACCTGGCGAAACTCCAGAGTGCCGGCATTGATTGTCAGGCCGGGATGCGGCGAGCATTCGGTAAAGGTAAGGGTACGAACGCCGGAGTCTACCGTGCCTTCCTTGTTCAATGCATCGCTAAACGTTGTGAGGGTCAAATT
>JAGRNE010000019.1 GCA_020440915.1 Leptospiraceae bacterium
TCTTCTTTTCTTTTTCTGTTAAAGCCAAACATGCAAGCTCCTCTGTGCTCAAAAAGGAGGCAGTTTGAGCGCGATGCAGGTCAAATACTATTCCGAAAGTTGCGCGAAGTCGCCGTGGATTTTTGCCGCAGTTTCATTCCCCGGGAGTGGGGATGATGACCCTCGATAGCTTGGTACAGGAATGCTCAATTCTTCGAAAAGTCTGCCCGGGGACGCTGATTTTCCCGACGAAGGACTTTGGGCTCTTACCACTTGACAATACAAAACTCAAATACTATAGATACTTTATGCCCTTTATGAAGTCTGTTTCCCTCTGCTCCCTGGCTTTCCTGCTCGCATCCTGTCTGGGATTCAAGAATTTTCAGGTTCAGGAGAACGCCAGGCCAGCAGAACTGGCGCGCCTGGCCATGCATTCCGAGTTGACGCTCTTGGAGATTAACGGCACAAGAATACTCTACTGGCGGCGATTACAGATGCCTCCGGGTAAATACGAACTCAAAGTGAGCTTTTCCCGGGAGGTTGGCGGGCACGATCTCTTCCTGGTCAAAACCAGGAAAGTAACTCTCAATGCCGGCGATACACATTACGTCTGTCCCGTTTTGACCTACAATCGCGTAAATGATCTCCAGGACTTCGATTTTGATATAGTGGTGGACAATGAATTTGAGCCCATGCTTCTGCCCGCCGACGAAATAGACTATGTGCCCCCGAAATGCAGGAGGAAAGATGATATCTACAGGTAGAATCCGAATCATGACGGATTGCAGGGGAAGTCTGGCCCTCTTTGCCATGGCCTTCGCTTTTGTGCTGGCCGGGTGCAAGAGCCAGCCCATCACCTACCAGGAGTTTCAGAGAGGTAACCAGGGCGATAAGAGTCTGGTGTACTTTACCCTGGTTTGCCGCGCCGATGCCACAGTAAAATTATGGCCCAGGATTCGGGGAGAGGGCACCATCCAGATCGACTGCGAAAGAGATAAGCCATTGTTTCTTTCCTACGCCCTGGGCGAAGGCATTTATAGCTTGAGCGCCTGGAACTTTAACGATTCCTTCCGATGGCCTGAACATACCTTCGAAGTCGGCAATTCCGACGAAAGAAAGGTGTACTACTGGGGTCGAATTACGGTTACCGTCCTCAATCCAATGGCCAATGGAGTGACCG
Organism: Leptospiraceae bacterium; assembly: GCA_020440915.1. Taxonomy (GTDB): domain Bacteria; phylum Spirochaetota; class Leptospiria; order Leptospirales; family Leptonemataceae; genus UBA3465. The sequence continues at coordinate 1,160 of JAGRNE010000019.1, forward strand.
TGGAGCAAAATGAAGAAGATTTGAGGAAGATCACCGAAGAGACGGGTATTCCTGTGAAAGCCATCGAAGTGTCCTTTGTTCGGGAATGAAATTACAAGGACGATGCGGGCCGGCGCCTGGACTACGCGATTACAATAAATCTACCGCCCATGGTCTGGGCATCCCTTTAGGCTATAACAACCCTCCTCCGGTCGGTATTCAAAGCTTGCAACTGAATCAGAGCAAAACGGCTTTGCGAGAATTACGCGGGCTCAGTTGCTTTTGGCCTCGCCCCGAATAGCCGGGCCATCAATTTGCTACATGGGAACGTTTTCGGCCCTGATTCAAGAAGCCAGACTCTTGATTAGAGCTCCCTGAAAAAATAGCCAGAGGTAAAAAGGGTGCTTTCTTCCATCTCAAGGCAAGCGACTCACGTCTACGGTGCTTTCATAGCCTGCCTTCAGACGTCTTTGATAATCCGGATCCTCCATCACTTCCTTCGAAAACCCGGGCTTGTCCCAGTAGCAATGGCCCTCCAAAAGCGGCGGCATATTCATGTAGAGCTTCCTGTACAATTGCCAGAGACAGCCACCATGGGGCAAAAAATCTCCGGGATTTCCACCCTGCTCTACAAATCGAAGGAAGTTCTGTGTGGTATGCTGTGTCATCACGAAACTGTCCCCTCTTCGAACTTCATGGCGAACTACAAAGATCTTCAGCTTCTCGCGAAAGAAAAGAAACGTTATTCGGTTTCGCTCGGCCGTTTGGACGCCCGAGAACTGAGATCCCTCTACCTTTTGAGACCTGGCGCCAGTGTACTGGATCACCCGATCAATCGGATAGAGTTGCCCATCCATAAGATAAGGCACAGGTTCCAGAAAAGTCAGATGCCCATTCGTTTTCGGATACCGCGAAAGCACCGAGTCAGGTGCCATATCCTTCTTTACGAAGTGCTTTAGCCGGCCCAGGTCCAATGTTACGACTGGCCCAAGTTCCGTTTGATCCTTGCTCTGTGGTCCCCGGCATTTCGCAGTATTGGCATAGAGCCCCGTGAAAAAGCAAAGCAGAACAGCGATCCGGCCGGCTCGCCGCACTGCTCTTTTTCGTCCTGTTAATGAATTCATCGTATACATTTCCTGGTCCACCTGATCTGGCCTGGACTTGATCCCGATTGCAGTCAGTACCCCAGCCTCACGTGCATTGGGCTCGCTTCAGCAATTGGGCGAGCGGCACGGCATCTCTTGTGCGTAAGCGGCGTCTCCCTTTTGCCGTTCTATTCGGAGATCGATTTCGAGATCTGTCCACTACTTATGAAACTTTACAGGCACGATTTTTTCTGGGATCCTATCATCGTCCCGGCCCAAGGCCTTTTTTTGCGAACGATTTAGTTCTCCAAAACACAAAGCCACTGATGATGAGAAAGATCATTCTCCCTTCCGCGGCGGTCCTGATGGTCCTGGCAGTTACGACGGTAGCCTATCGTCTTCTGCCGGAAGAGCGCGATCATGCCCTTCTGAGAAAAGCGGAAGGTCTGTATCGTGAAAGAAAGTTGAAAGCGGCCTTGTCCACGCTGAACGCCATTCTGGATGAATCGCCTTCGTGGCGAAGACCTCGTCTGCTAAGAGGAAAGACCTTCTTCTTCACTCGAAAATTCCGCCTGGCCCGGAAGGATTTTCGCAGGTTATGCGAAGACAGTCCCATGGACAGCCATGCATCTGTGTGGCTGGCAAAGTCGCTCATTGCAGCAGATAGTCCAGAGGAAGGAAAAGAAATCCTGCAATCCGTAGTTCGACAGAGTCCCGGGAATATAGAAGCGAATTACCTCCTGGCTCGAATATACCAGAAAGAGGGCAGCTACCGAAAGTCCATACTAAAATATGAAGATCTGTTCTCTTCGCAGCGAACTCTGGGCCTGGCCCATCTGCAATATGCGAAAATGCTAAGTTCCAGGGGCTTAACCGCACGCTCCAAACGCCACCTGATTCTTTCTTCGGAGATGGGCAGCAGACGAGTCCAGAAGAGAGCCACCGCTCTTCTGAAAGGGAGCTCTTCCGATGAATAGTAGAATCTCTGAGCTCGGCTTCGCATTTTGCTTTGCTATTACCCATCTGCTCTGTACAGAAACGGTTGTGAGCCAACCGGACTCCGGGTCGGCTCTAACCCTCAGAGAAGTCGAAAATCTCGTAATTGAGCATAGCGTTGAACTGAAAGAAGCTCGCATCGAACAAAGAATTGCTCGGGAAAAGGAAGCCATGGAATTTCGAAACCTCTTCCCCTCCCTATCCATCAGCTATCGGCAAAACCGAACGGTGGCTCGCCGCAACTTCGACAACGGACGATACTCTGTGCAGGTCAAACTCAGCCAGCCGGTGTATGATGGCGGCCGTTCCTCCCTTCGCAGAAAGATAGCCCGGATCCAGACTCAAATGGCCCGGGATCGAAGGTCCCTCCTGCGCCGCAAGACCGCACACGAAGCCCGAAAATCCTACCTGGCCATGCAAGGCGCCCTGGCTCGTCTATCGCTGGCTCACTCCCGCCGTCTAAGAAGCGAAAGACTTCTGGAATCGGCCAGGCTGGAGTATCGAAACGGACTAATTACCCGTCTGGACTTTCTGGAGATCCAGAATCAACATCGAAGAAGTGAACTAAAGATTCATTCAGCCAGACGTTCCGCAGAAAAATCGCGACGGGAATTGATCCTGCTAACCGGCCTTTCGAAAGAGGCTTTCCCGGGTATCAGGCTTCTGGACATGAGCAATACGGTGTTTCGCGCCATGACCTTCAGTCCGGACAGACTGGCCGAGCTCACCCGAAAAAACCATCCCCGAATCCTTCGCTTGCAGAGGAACCTCTATCGTGCCAGAGAAAACTACAAGGTGTCGAAGGAGTATTATCTACCCACGATTTCGCTCACAGGAAGATACGGCAAGACCGGAGATCAATGGCCGCCTGGCCAGAGCGAATGGGGCCTGGGTGTAAATATCACCTTTCGCGGACTCGAAAGTACGCTATCACAGAACGTCGGTCTGGATCAGTCCCGCAACGGCGCCTCCCGGGGAGTGGCATCCGGCGGCCAGTTGCAGGTACTGAACGACACAGGAGTAGACGCTCGAAGATTGAGGGCCACCTCCTCCCTCTTGAAAGCCAGAAGGGCCCTGCAGGATCTCAAAAAGGCTCTCCCTCTGGAAGCCAGGATGCTGGCAAGGCAGTACAGGGACAGACGCCTGGAACTCCGAACCACCGAGCATGCCTTTAGAATTCAGAAAAAACGCTTCAAGATCGATGCGCTGCGATATCGCAAAGGCCAATTGGCTCTGGAGGAGTACAACGAGGAAGAGCAACGACTGCATCAATCCTCGCTTTCCAGAATACAAAAGCGAATCCAGTTACTTCAGTTCATTTCGCAAATGGAGCTGGATCTGGGAATTCCGCATAATGGCCTTCGACTGGTGAGCATCCGGTATTTGCCGGATTTAGAATCAAGAACGCTGTCGGAGCCGGGGCAGTCTTTATGAGGCATTTCTGTACCATCGGAATGCGCGGTATCGCGGTGGCTTTATCTTCAGTGCTGGCGGCTATTCTGCTGAGCCAATGCCAGGACCGGCAGCAAGAAGCCGGGCCATTGGTACCAAAGGTAAAAACCATACAGGTGAAAGCGAAAGATCTGGTACGCACCCTGGATAAGGGCGCCTCCGTCTCCTACTTTGAAAAAGCCGCAGTTTCCGCTCCCCTGGCGGGATCGCTGTCCGCAATACTCGTGCATGAAGGGGATCGGGTGAGGCAGAATCAGGCGCTGGCAAAACTCAAAACCCTTCAATTGGAATTGGCTGTGCGGCGAGCCACAGCCCAGGAGAAGAGCGCCCTTGCTCGATGGAAGCTTGCCCGAGCTCAGCTGAAAAAGGCCAGGAAAGCCTCGGAAAGGCGCCTTGCTTCCCTTGAAACCAACCGCTCCAGCGTTGTTCAGGCCCGCACCAGATTCATTGAGGCAAAAAATCAGCTCAGGGCCAAGAAAGAAATCTTTGAACTCGGAGGAATCTCCCGATCGGAGATGAAGAATATCTATGCCGGCTATGTTTCTTCTCTAACCGCCTACTACCAGGCAAAAAAGAAATTGCAGGATAGCAGCATTGGCTTTCGAAAGAAAGATCTTCTGGAGGCCGGGATTACCGTTCCGGGCGATAAAGTCAGCCAGCGTAAAGCGCTCCAGAAGCTAGATACTACCTCCCAGGCGCATCAGGTTCAGGTGGCCAGGGCGGCTTACCGCAAAGCGAAGATTCAGCGAAAGACAGCCAGTCAGATGCTTTCGGAAGCGACGATTCGCTCGCCTATTGATGGCGTGGTCGCCCATCGAAACAAAGAACCCGGCGAAGCAATCGAAGGCGGAAAACCCTTTCTAAGCGTGGTCCGTACGGACCGTCTTCTTGTCACCACTTCCATTCCAGAAAAGGAATTACCTTACATTCGAAAGGGTCAACTGGCTGTGGTCACGGTAGATGCCTATCCGACTGTGGAATTCGAGGGAAAGATTCGAAGAGTCTCCCCTGTGGTGGATCCGAAGACCAGAACCTTTGAAGTTGGAGTTCTGGTTCAAAATGATGCCACTCATTCCCTGGCTCCCGGAATGTTTTCCCGACTGAAAATACGGACTAGAAGCGTGCACAACGCCATTTGCATTCCCCGTAGCGCTCTGGGAGCAGAAGTAGATCCCGTCAGACAGCCAGTGCCGGTCTCAAAAAAGCGATCCGGCGCGAAGAGAAAGGCCACAGTGTTTTTGATCCGCGACGGCCATGCGTTTCGAAGGTCAATTACTCTGGGAGATTCTTTCGGACAAAAGGTTCATGTTCTTTCAGGGCTGGAGGAAGGGGATCGACTGGCCATTTCCAATCTGGCCATGCTCAAAGATGGAATGCCGATTCGAACTAATAGAGAGAATTCAGAGAAAAACAACTACGCATCCACATCAGAGAAATCCAGAGAAGGGAGCCATCCATGAGAACTGTCTCTACAGCCAGAGGTTGTTACCATAGAATATCGCAGCAACAGAATTTACCGGAAGAAAATACAACGGCTGGCGCCGCGCGAAATAGCATCTTGTGGATCTGCATTGCCTGCGCATCGCTCCTGCAATGTGAAAAGGCAATGGATCTGCCTTCTGTTCTTCTGGGCGATGGGCCTTCGAATTCGCCGAGTATTACAATTTCCAGTCCCATGCCCGAACAAAATGCAGTCCGTCTGGATTTGCCAATCTTCGTCGAATTTGATCGGAGAATGAATCGGCGATCGGTAGAAGACTCTTTTTCATTCACGGGCACTGCCCCCACTGAAGGAGATTTCCGATGGGTGAAGAATCGCATCTATTTCGAACTGGAACAGAACTTGAGACCTGGAGCCAGCTACGAACTGACTGTGCAGAAGAGCGCCACCGACGAAAATGGAGTAGGATTGAAGCTCCCCTACTACCTTTCCTTTTTTGCCGGCTCCAGGATCGATGCGCCACAAATCAGGAGTATGACGCCCTCGCCCAATGCGCAGAGGGCTGCTGCTGATTCTTCTATAGAAATCACCTTCTCCAGACCTATGAGCCGCCCCGGCGTAAAAGAGGCCCTGCGCCTTGCGCCGGCCATGGAAGGAACCACAACCTGGAAAGACGGTGATCGCACCCTGGTTTATCTGCCTTATCGCCCTCTGGAACCGGGAAAAACTTACAGCGTCAGCATATCCAGAGAGGCAAAGGATAAAGAAGGAATTTCGCTGGCCAACCGGTTCTCCGCAAGCTTCCAGGTCGGATCCGATTTCCAGCCCCCTTCCGTCCTGAATGCCTTTGAATCCGGAAATCCTTCGCCCATTCTACAGGGCCAAAATGGGATATCCAAGGATTCGGATTTTATCCTCCGGTTCGATGAGACCATGAACTATGGACGAACGTCGGATGCCTGCAGTCTGCAAGAGCGAAGCCCGCGCCGGTCCATCAATTGCGTTCGCCGCTGGAACTCGGACTTTACATCCCTTCGTTTCGAGCCTTCCGCTCCTCTGGAGCCAGACAAAGAGTATATTCTGGAATGCAGCAAGCAGTCCACGGACCGTGCCGGGAATCGACTCCAGGAAGAGTTCATACGCACTTTTCGCATCCACAACTCCGCCGGCTTGCGCAACTCCGATTACCTGACATTGGAACACATCCGCAAGGTGTTTCCCGGGCAGCAGGAAAGTCTTGGCATGGATAGAGCCGAAATCACAGCTTTGCCCCTGCCTGCGCCCGCCCCGGCAAACGGATGGAGAGCAACTCTCGAAATTGAATTCGACCATCAGCTCGAGGTTGCCAGCCTTCTGCCGGAGCATCTCACTATTGCAAGCGTTGCCGGACCCTTTCCGAACTCGGTGTATTTGAAGTCCATCCATTTCAAGGATAGCAACGGGCTGTCTGGAAATGTAATCTCTCTGGAAATTGCAGGCCTGCATCCGAACCTTTATCGGCTGCGTTTTCATGGGGGTCGCTCGGGAATCAAATCGGCCCGGGTTCCCGGCGAAACCGGAACCTGGATGCCTCAAACCCGGACCATCTACTTTCGCCCGGAGGCTGACTGATGAAACCAGGCAGATACTTCATCGGGGCCGTACTGGCTTTTGCGCTAACCCGGATCGCCATGGGCTGTAAAGAGGATGATCTTTCCGAATTGCTCATCGCTGGAAGCACCTCCCCTCCTCGTGTCCTGGCCGCCTATCCCCCGGACGGCACAAAGAATCTGAATCGTGCGGAGGGTATCTGGATTCTCTTTGACCGGGCCATGGACAAGCGACAGACGGAACGCGCTTTTTCCCTGACAGGAACAAAAGGCGAAATCCCCGGAGGTTATACCTGGCAGGGCAACAACCGTCTGGAATTTCATCCCTCCAGCCGACTGGAAGAGGCCGGCAACTATTACATTCGCCTCACCGGTCGAGCGGAATCTGCGACGGGCACAGACCTGGACCGGCAGTACCGGGCTTCTTTCTCATTGAACGAGGACAATGAAGGCCCCTCGTTGATAGGCTCCCATCCCGCCGATGGGCAGCAGGGTGTAGAGAGTGGCGTCATTCCAATTCTGAGATTCTCCGAACCTGTATCATTTGCCAGTCTCGACCGGGGGATTCAGGTCTCTCCGGAATTCTCCTATGTGCTGGAACTGGATTCGAATAGCGCTTCGGCCGCCGCTGTAACAATCCGCCCATCATCCGATCTTCAGAGCGGAGTGCGATACCGAATAACGCTGAATTCAGACCTCGAAGACAGACATGGCAACCCTCTGGAGAATCCGCATGTCATATCTTTCTTCACGGGAACCGACCATGAACCTCCGCGAATTGTGAATGTGCAGGTCAGCGGTGAGGAACTGGCAGAAGGTACCGTTACTGAAGACATAGAAAAAAGCGGTCCTCTGCAAATTCAGTTCTCGGAGCCAATGAATACGTTCCAGGTGGAGGATAGCCTGTCGCTACCTGAGGAATCGGAAGACATCGCCTGGAACGCAGCGGAGGATACACTGAACGTTTCTTTCTCCCTGGATCCAGAAACATACTACGAAATCCAGATCGCAGCCGGCGCAGAAGACCTGGCCGGGAATACCCTGGAGAATTCAGAGCTTTATCCCTTCCTCACCGATGCATCCCGGTCCCAACGCCCGCAAGTACTATCCGTTGAACAAGATCGCGTCACCAGGCCAGGGCCTGTAGACGGCTCCGAAAGACTGGAGGACTACTTGCCCGCTCTGATCGATTACGGAATCGTAGATGGCTCTCAGACCGTGGATATGGACGCTTCGCCGGACCTCCATGAGGCCCTGGTATTCCGGCTTCTGTTCGATAGTAACATGGAGATCACTTCACTCTATGAATCGTTGCGCTTCCTGCCGGTTCTAGATACCGGTAACTCGGATCTCACGCTTCACTCGCTGCAGCACGGTAGGCAACAGAATGAAATCATTGTGTATGCCTCCTGGATTCCGCCCGGCCAGCAGGTAAGCGCTTCCCCTGTTTTCGCGCTACAAATCGAATCAGAAGCAAGGGACACCGACGGAAACTCCATGCGAAATCGCTTTCGCCGATTTCTATCCTTTTAGTCAGGTCCATCAGACCCCATCGCCGAGTATAATGGTACGACTCTTCGTTTCCAGGCCTATCGCAAGTCTGATGCTTGTCTCCGCCCTCCTGCTGTTGGGCCTATTGGGGATGTTTCGTCTGCGTATTACTCTATTCCCGGAACTACAGGTTCCAGAGATCTACATTCTCACACGGTTCTCGGGAATGGCGCCTTCGCAGGTGGAACAAATGGTCACCATTCCTCTGGAGCAAGCCACTGGAAGCGTCCGAGGAGTCACAGGCATCGAATCCAGAAGCGAGCGAGGTCTTTCGGTAATAAAGGTCTCCTTCGCCTGGGGCTCGGATCGGGACCTGGCCATGGTCCAGCTGAGACAGAAACTGGATCAGTCCTATGCAACTCTTCCGGAAAGAGCCTCTCGCAGCATTCTAATCCCTTTCGATCCGACACGTCATCCGGTGATGGTTCTGCATCTGCGGGACAAGGATCGGGGCAAACGTCTTCGCTTCTTTGCCGAGTCGGTAATCAGGCCAGAACTGGAGCAAGTCCGGGGTATAGCGGCCGTAGAAATAAGAGGAGGATGGAGAAGGCAAATCAACGTCCTTCTGGATGCCCCGGATCTATACGGACATGGTCTGGATGTACGCTCGGTGGCGCAGGCGCTCAAAAATCATAACATCACCGCCCCTGTGGGCACAATCAAACAGGGAGACTACGAGAAAACGGTGCGAATCGATGCAAGGGCTCGGCAGGTGCACAATCTACGGTCCGTGCCCATAGGCCCGGGCAAAGACCGCTCCCGTGTTTTGCTGTCCGAAGTTGGCGTTATAGAAGATGGTTATGCTGATAGGCGGGGCACAACTCTGGTCCAGGGGAAACCTGCTGTTATTCTGGAGCTCAGGAAGGAGCCGGAAGCCAACACCCTGCGAGTCGCACGGCGAATACGGGATGCACTGCTCACAATAAATACAAAGCACGGAAAGCATGCCACCCTGGAGATCCTTTCCGATAACTCCAAACTGGTCCGCCACTCCATCGATGCGGCCAGGAGAGCCGCTGTGCTCGGTTCTTTCCTCGCCTTTCTACTGCTTCTCGTCTTCCTTTCCAACTGGACCAGCGCTATCATCGCTTCTCTGAGCATTCCCATAGCCCTCACGATCTCTCTGGGCTTTCTGCAGATGTTGGATGTATCGCTTAACCTGATGAGCCTAAGCGGTCTGGCCCTGGGGGCAGGATTGCTCATCGATGGTTCTATCATGGTCAGCGATTCCATCGATGCAGAACTTCAGCGACAGAACCATCATCCACGCCCGCAGGAGCGGAGACTGGCCCTGGAGCAGTCGATCATTGTTGGCACAAACAAAGTCTACGGTTCGTTGTGGGCCTCCACACTGACAACCATTGTAGTATTCTTTCCCATTGTTTTTGTTAGTGGCATTGCTGCAGCGCTCTTCCAGGATCTGGCCATTGCCGTCATCGTCGCCCTTCTGGCCGGGCTTTTCTGCTCCATTGTCGTAATCCCCGTTTTCTCTTTACTGGTATTTTCTCATTATTCGCCGGACGGGTCAGAATTCAGGGAAAGCAGCATAGCGGCCAGGCCCGTATTCCAACCGATGATAGGAATAATCTCCGGTCTTCGGGTCAGCGCCAGAACCTTTCTATCGGTCCTTGAGAATCTCTATGCTGCTATGCTGGCATGGTCTCTGCGAAAGCCTACCGTAATCATCGCAATTGTTTCGCTGGCTTCTGTGGTTGGTTTGCTGCTGATCGGGACGCTTCCAAGAAGTCTCATGCCCACCATGGATGCCAGGGCCGTGAAGGCAGAGCTTATTCTCTCGCCTGGTACTGCCTATCATCGCACCGCTTCCATAGCAGCATCGATTGAGAAGGCAATGAAAAGACGAGGTTCCACACGAAGCAGCGTATCGCACATAGGTCCTGAGAGTGGAGACATGACTGACGAATTGCAGGGCCGACGGAACCAGAACCGGGCATCTCTGCTATTCTTCCCGAAAGGAGATTCCAGCTCAAAAAGGGTGGCCCAACAGGTTCGCGCATTACTCTCCAGAGACAATCCACTTTCGCTGGAGGTGCTGCAGCGCCCGGGACCAATCCAGAGAGTGCTGGGCCAGGTCAGCAATCAATACTTCCTGGAGTTCGGACAGACTGCAAACCCATCCCTTCCTCTGCGGGAACTGGCAAAGGATCTTTCCTCAGTGCCAGGCGTCCTCTCCGTGGACAACCATCGCCTGACTGAACGACCGGTGCTGAATGTTCGAATCCATCGAATCAAGGCAGCGCAATCCGGGGTTTCGCCGGCTCGTATTGCGGCTACAATGCAAAACTCCGTCCGAGGAACTCGTGCATCCCGATATCGGATGGACGGTCGAACGCTCGATATTCGAGTGCGTCTGGACGAAAGCCATCGAACTTCCGCAGATGACCTCCAACGGCTGCAACTTCAAACGAAAGGTCAGATGCTATCGCTTGAAAGTCTGGTGCAGACGGCAGAGGACATGAGTCCTCCTGTGCGAATTCGCCAGAATCAAGAAAGGGTCCAACGACTGAGGTTCAATGTTTCCCCGAATGCACAGGAGAGGACCCTTGCCGAAATAAGAGGTCGGGTGGCCTCCTTTCTAAAGCGCTCTGAATCGCAAGTAGTTTCGCAGCAGACCTCGGGCAACAAGGATGCCGGACCAGGGTTGCCGTCTGCGGCCAGAAAGGCCAGCCATGCTCCGCAGAGCGCTGATAGCTCAAATAGCTCTGCCCGAAATCAGAATTCCTTTGAGATAAGAGCGGCGAACGAAGAAGCAATAGAGTCGCTTCGCGGTCTGGCCGGAGCCTTCGCCCTGTCATGCATCTTGATCTATCAATTGCTGGCCGGCCAGTTTGAATCACTACTCCATGCAGTAGTTCTACTATTATCCATTCCGAGTTTGCTCATAGGCGCCGGCCTGGCCCTTCTTCTGTCCGGTTCGGGCTTGAATATAAGTTCCGGGATGGGCATCGTCATGCTGGGCGGCATTGTAATCAATGCTTCCATCGCTCTTTTTGAAGAAATGCAGAGGCTGGCGCGGGGCCACGCCTCCAACGATCCTGTTAATCTGCGCCGCTCAATAGTAGAGGCCGGCCGCAGTAGATTGCGTCCAATACTTCTAACGACCTTAACCACGGTGGGCGGCGTCGCGCCCATGGCGGCCGGACTGGGAACCGGATCGGAAAACCAGCAGCCTCTGGGCATTGCCATGGTAGGTGGCCTGCTGGTAGGTACTTCCATCGCACTCATCGCATTTCCCTGCTTCTACTACCTCGTGGAGCGAAGAAAACGGTGAAGAAAAGCAATTCCATTGCTGCAGGAATGGGCCCGCAGGCCCTGGGTTTTTTCGAAAAAGTACTCCGTCGACGAATTAGCGTTCTTATGCTGGGTGTTGTTCTTCTGGAGCTGGGCCTTCTGGCTCTCTTTCGCCTTCCGGCTTCATTGCTCCCGCAGCACCACAGATCTGCAATTACAGTGATTACTCCGTATCCTGGCGCGGATCCCCGGACTGTGGAAAGGAGGATTACTATACCTCTGGAAAGAGTCCTGGGAGATCTTATCGGCATCCGCCATGTTAGCTCCGAGTCCAGAGAAGGCGAATCGAGGATACATATCTTTCTCGATCCTGGGGAAGCGATAGCGCGGAAGATCAATCGGGCAAGCGAATTGATCCAGCCTGTGAGCCATGGTTTCCCGGGCGAAGTGAATCGCCCTTATATCGTCGAGTATAGTAAGGACGACCAGCCGATCTTTGCATTTTCCCTTACGAGTCAGACCCGAGACCTTTCCGAATTGCGAACCTTCGCAGACCAGGTCCTGGAGCCGCAACTACTGCAGCTGGACGGTGTGGCCGAAGTACCGATTTCCGGCGGAACTCCCCGGGAAGTCCAGGTCATCATGGATTCCAGGCTCTTTGCGGCCCGCAACATCGCCATTCAGGATATCATACGTTCCATCGGAGCGGCCAGGGTGCGCCATCAGGCAGGATTAATTCGGGGTAATGCCTGGCCGGTGAACATTCAGGCCAGCATTGCTTCCTTCCAGTCCCTGAATCATTTGCCGGATAAGCAGGCACAAGAACTGAAGTACAGCGCCCGGATAAAGGATGCTCACCGGAAGTCACGGAGTATATCGCGCACCAATGGCCGGCGCAGAGTCACCGTATATATCAAAAAGGCAGCGTCGGCAAGCCTCATCGGTACCACAGAAAGAGTCAGCGAGGCGCTAAACACCACGAAGCTCCCGTCTGACATAGAGTACTCCGTTACCATGAATCGCGGCACCTCTGTGCGCAACAGTCTGGAAGCAATGATAAGAGCCTGCATTGAAGGTACCTGCATCGCTGTACTGGTTTTATTCTGGTTCCTTCGCAATCTCCGTCTTACTCTTCTGACTGCACTCAGTATTCCGTTCTCGGTGATCAGCCTCTTCGCTTTCCTCTTTTTGCTCGGTGTTGGACTCAATGCAATGACCTTCAGCGCCATCGCATTGAGCGCAGGGCTACTGGTGGATAATGCTATTCTAATTTCGGAACGAATCTGGACGCTATGCGAGGCGAAGCAACCGGACACGATTCAGGTCTCTGGTATTCTAAGAAGGTCGAGTATTGAACTGCTGGGCGGAACAGGAACTACGATCATCGCATTTTTTCCCCTGATGTTTCTGCCGGGCGCCACCAGGGATAGATTTCAGGACTTTGCACTGACCACATCCGGAGCGTTGAGTATATCTCTGTTTTTCGCACTTTTCATTTTGCCTGTCCTGATCCTGCCTCCCCATCAGAATCAAAGCAGAAAGAGCAAACACTGGCGCACGACTCAACTCCGGGGCCCATCGCTACAATGGTTATTTTCAGGATTTCGCGGCGGACTTCTGTTTTGCTTTCGAAACGCAAGAGCCATAGCCTGCGTCAATGTATTGTTCTTTTGTCTTGTTGCTTTTCTGCTCTGGTGGGCGCCTTCCGTTTCAGGATCGGTTACAGGACCAGAAAGCCTGCATGCACGGGTCAGTCTACCCACGGGAATGCATCTGGAGAAGACATCACAGGTCTTTCGCCGCCTGGAAACAATGGCAGAGAATCAGACCGGTGTAGAAAGCGTAGATGCAAAGATAGAGAAGCATCAGGGGGATCTCTACATTTCGCTCAGGCAGGATTTTCTCGGCAGGTCAGAAGAGATAAAGGCCCAACTCTTACGAGAATTCAACAGTCTACCGGACGCCTTCGCACATTTCGCCGAAGCTAGCAGGGAAAGAGGCTACGAACTGAAGATCATATTCCTGGGCAGCGACTATTCCGCCATGAAACCGCCGCTCCGGGATTTTGCCGGCCGCATTCAGTCAATGGATGGAGTAACGGCCGTAGTGTTTCACTTTCGGGAGCCCAGGAAATACATTGATTTTCGACCCGATGCCCGGCTATGCTCCGGCGACTGTCCGACTCCTTCCAATCTTGCTCGTATTCTGAAATACAACATGACCGGCGCTGTCATCGCAAAGTTGCACTGGGAAAATCGGGAAATGGACCTGCGCTTAAAGGGCGGCTGGAAACCGGCTCAGGGCCTTGCCGCACTGCAAAGGTTTCCGGTTTCACGCAACCGGGGTTGGACCGAACTCGGAGGGCTCGGACGGTTCCGCGAAAGCAAGGGAGAAGCCACCATCTGGAGACAGAACGGTAGAAGGGCCCTGGCGCTTACTGTGCAAATGGAAAGACCCGTGCACCGAGAGGTGCTTCAATCTCTCGAACAGTTCTTTCGCGCTCAGGTTGATGATCCTGACCTTGCTTATGCGGTGGGGAGGGACTACCAGAAGGGACAGAAAGAAACCGATGGTCTCATGCTCTCTGTGGGGGCCGCATGCTTGCTGGTTTACTTCCTTCTGGCTGCTTTACTGGAAAGTCTACGGAAACCGCTGGCTGTGCTGCTTGCGGTTCCACTGCCTCTGGTTGTTGCGCTGACTCTGCAGATTCTAATTCATTCAACTCTTTCCCAGCCTGCCCTGTTCGCTTTGATGATACTGGGTGGCCTCACTGCCAATGGAGCCATCGTTATGCTGTCCACTCTATCTCTGGAATTCAGGGCCAGTGGGCTTTCCGACACTGCGGGCCGGCCATCTCTGGAACAACGTATCATCAACGCTGCGCAAACAAGAGTCAGACCCATCCTGATTACATCGATGACCACAGTGCTGGGTATGGTTCCGCTACTTCTGACTTTCGGATCCGGCGCAACACTGTGGCGGCCCGTAGCGCTGGTTACCATCGCAGGCACCCTGGCCTCCATCCCCGGGGTTCTATTTCTAACTCCACTGTTTTTCTATTTGTTCGAATGCTCATTCAACTCATGGCGGCAAACAGCCAGATAAATACCAGAAATAAGGAGATAAAGACATGCCAGCAAGGAAATCCAGGACGAAAGCGAAAGGAAAAACGCCACTGGTGCACTCCAGAGACACAAACAAGAGCCTCGATGATCCGGAGGCGCCTGAGATTGTGCTACCATCCATGAATCCACTGGGCCCCTACTCGGATCCAGTGCCGAAACGCTGGAATTCCCGAAGCGAAGAGTTCCGGGTATGGATGCATTCGGCCAGGGGATGGATTTATTCCCTGATGCTTGTAGCTATGCTAGGTCCGCTCTTCTATTCTCTGGGTAGCCTGAATGCCCCCGGATTCTCCGATATCCTAGAAACTTACTTCACCGCAAATCCGCCGGGAGCGGCAAACACGCAGCGCTTCGCCGCTTCCGGTGAGGTCGACGGACCTGAAGATACCGGGCCTGTATACTCTGTAGGCAATCTGCACCGAAGCGGCCAGGACATCCAAAGGACGGCCCGTGCTCTCCGAGCATTCCAGTCTTTCCCGACTTCCCGGGCTTTGCATTCCCTGGTCCCGGAATCCGCTGGACCGGCACCCAAACCAGGCACCAGGCAGTACAGAGCCTTCGTGCAAAATCAGTACGAAACCGATCTGCTGGTGCATGCTGCATTTACAAAGGGATTACTGGAGAAAGATTCCTTCTCCACCTATGTACATGACGGTTTTCGCAGGCTGGTGGCGCGCGCCTATGTCTTCTATTCTCTGCCTGATTCCGGCACAACCCAAAGCGTGGACGACCCAACACAGGCGGAAATCAAGATCTTTAGAGAAAGACTGGGGCAGCAAGCGTCGAAAGAAGCGTTGAAGGGATTGGAAGACCAGCATATTCGGAACCTCTACAGAGTCTGGAAGAAGAGGAAGCTGGAAGAGCGATTCCGACAGAAGCGCCGATTGCTGATTTACAGAGAGAAGCAAAGACTGCAAAGCCAGGATCGGAGTTCTCTTTTCGAATAGTCCGGAGCGCGAGAGACAGAAACCCTGAGGTGCCTGATCTGCTTTCTAAATGCGGCGCCTTCTGGCTCAGTTAACCTGACCATCGCCGCCATCGAATGGGAGCATTAGAGTTTGAAGAATTTCGTTTCTTTGATGAGTCCTTCCGCTTCCTGCGAAAGCTCTTCGGAGAGCTCTCGAAGGTTTTGCGAGATCATTGTGATGGACTCTGTGCGCCCGGTAATCTGGTCCAGGTTTTTTGTCATCTCTGTAAAAGCCTGAGCCTGCTCCCGGGTGGCTTCTTCAACAAAGTTGGCGTTTCGCAAAACTCCCTGAAAGGCTTCCTGCAATTGATCGCCGGCCTTGCGCTGGGAAGCGGCCTGATCGCCAAGCTTGCGAAACAGCTGAAACCTGGACGAGATTTCATCGATGTACTGGATCATTGTATGCGAAGCGTCGCTTACCTGTTTCAGGCTACCGCGAATGGTATCTGAAGAAGTATTGCTGAGCTTCTGAATATTGTCCAGATACTGTGTCGTACGATCTGCCAGCCTGGATATCTCGCTGGCCACAACGGCAAAGCCTCGACCGTGCTCTCCAGCCCGGGCCGCCTCGATGGAAGCATTGAGAGCAAGAAGACCTACCTGCTCGGCGATTTCGGCTATGCTGTCCACTGAATCGATAATGTCATCGGTAGCCCTGCCTACCTGTTGCATGGATTCAATGGAACGGGCCATTAGAAGCTGTCCTTCCTTGGCCCGCTGACGGGTGCCTTCCACTTCCTGGGAAACAACTTCCGTTTCCTGTACTGTGGCTTCCAGTTCGCTGGAAAGATTCTCCAGGATTTTTTCCACCTCCCGAGCGGACTTCGTCTGTTCCCTGGCATTTCCGGCGATAGACTCGGCCACGCTGCCGGTTTCTTCTATAGAAGCAGAGATCTCCTCCACAGCCGCAGCATTTTCCTGGGATTCGGATGCCAGGGTTTCGCCGGACTCGGTAAGGGTTTCGGATCTGCGATCCAGGTCCCGGGCGGTGATGGTCAGCGATGTGGCTGTAGTATGCAACGTCCGGGCAAGTCGGCTTATGGATTGCGCCATTTCTCCCAGCTCATCGGAACCCACGGTTGGAATGGAACTTCGAAGATCGCCGGTGCCCAGGGTTTCCAGGGATTGAATCACGGAATGCAGATTGGTACCCATACTGCTTGCATAGCTACCTGCCGTAACGGCGCCACAGATCATTAGAATGAGCGAAAGCATGCCTACATGCAGTTCGGGCAATTCAGAATGCAATTCTCCGATGGCAAATGCAAATCCAATGGAGCCCAGAATCATCAAAAAAGCAAGACCAATACTTAACTGGGTGATCTGAGTTCTCCACCAGATAGGAAACCGAACGATCTCTTTTCTTTCCAGAGGCAGCGATGCAAACGCCGGGCGAGAGAGAAACCTCGTGAAGTACTTCTCAGCATAAAAATAGTAAAGGCAGGCAGAAATGGGAAAGCAGGCCAGAAAGACCACACCCACCGAGACCCAGATCCAGGCCCGAAACCCGGTAACGAGAGTCATCACCGTAGCAACCGTACTGACGCCAACAAACCAGCGAAGGGAAATGTTAAATGCCTCGCGGCCCGGCGCTTTGAGTAGATGAAGCTTCAAACCCCGTCGACTCTTTTCGTCCAGATCGTCCAGATCCTGAATGCTGCGGGCCGGTCGAACAACATGAAAGTAGCGCAGTACATTGCCGAAGATGAGCGTCGATACGATGGCGGCAGGAAGAGCCGCCGTTAGAAATGCTTCCAGTTCAGGATCGCTGAAGCCGCTGAAGAAGACAAGAAAATAGGCAGCCAGTGTTACCGGCAAAAGGTAAACAACTAGATCCAGTCTGAGCAGTAATTGAACGAACATAATCACCCGGGAAAAGAGAACTCCTCTATAGGAAGTATCGGCAACGTGGCGCTCACCGCGCAACCATTTGTGGCTGAACCGGGGGCGCTATGGACCAGTATTTCTTCTGAGCGATCCGTCGGAAGGTCCCCCTTCCAGCCCTTATTCACTCTTGCTTTGGAAACTGAATGCTAAGTGAATAATTCCTGCCCAGCTCTGTATGAACTGTGGCCCCCAGTGCCGCAGCCCTGCGCTGGATCGTGGATGTGCCGTTTCCCGTGCCTGAGCGCGAAAGCTGATAATCGGTGCTTGCATGCATCTGCATGCGCACTCCATGGGATGTTGTTTCGAAGCTCCAGTGAGAAGTGCCGTGGCCATATTTCAAATCATTGGTAGAAACCTCCGTCACAATTGAATACAGCGCTTTTCGCAGAGACATCTGCTCCGGGGCGCGAAAAGCCTCCGGATCGGTGGCATCCTCGAACTGAATCTGGCGGCGCGCCTGACTGTAGCGGCGAACCAGCATCAGTCGAAGCCCGTAGATGTAATCCTCTTCCAGCATCGTCTGGTCTTCCAGACCCTCCAGTCTCTGCCGCAGTACTCTGGCGGTTTCCCGCACAGAATCCGCCAGGCTGTTCCACTCCGCGCGATCCGGTATGGGCGTCTCCAGGATCCTCCGGAGCTGAAGCTCCGCATCGGTAAGCCGCGCGCCCAGGTGATCATGAAGATCAGAAAAAATTCGCAGCCTTTCCTTTTCTGCGATCCTGTCGCTGTCCTTCTGCATCTCTTTTTTTTCAAGCTCGGCGGAACGGAATTCCAGCATGTTGCGAATCCTACGTTCCATCAGGTCGCCATCCACAGGGCGAAGCAAATAGTCGTTGGCCCCGGAGTTGAGTCCGGCGGCCAGATCCTGGTTTGCATTGCGAACGGTCATTAGTATCACCGGGAGTTCTACAGGACTATGGTTCTCTCGAATAGCCTGGCACAAAGATATACCGGTTTCTTCGGGAAGCATTACATCAAGTAGGAGGACTTCGTAGGTTCCTCTGGCCAGCAGCTCTCTACATAGAGCGGTGCTGTCAGCAAATGTCAGCGCAAATCCGCTTTCTGCCAGCTGATTGAGTATTACATGCTGATTGACCCATTCATCGTCAACGATCAGTATAGCAGGGCCCTCTGGATTTCCGTAAACCCGGCCCTGTTCAATTCTTACGGTGGGAAATGCCGGCGGGCCGCCCAGCACATTCTCTGGTAGGCCGGTCTTTGCTGCGAACTCTCTTAAAGGATGAGCAATGGAGCTCCGCTCCACCGAAAGGTCGACTGCATCCACTCTCAGCTCAGCATCCCGAAGCCCGGTTTTGACCCCATGGTCCGGGTTGTGACCGGGCGCCGAGAAATGCAGGCGGAAATCTGCGCCCTTACCGGGACTTGAGCGCAATGCAATTCTTCCTTTCATGATCCGCATCAGTCGGCGGACAATGGACAGTCCCAGCCCGGTGCCTCCTGGCTGGCGCCCTGATTGGCGATAGGGAAGAAAGATTTCATCCTGTTCGCTTTCCGGTATTCCTCGCCCTGTATCCCGCACAGAAACGATTACCTCTTCTTCGCTCTGAATAGCGCGCAATCGAACACTTCCACTGGCGGTATTCTTGATTGCATTGGATACGAGATTGGAAATGACCTGAATGAGACGATCTGGATCCGCATGAACAAAGACCTTTCCGGAACGAATTCGGTTGAGCAGTCGAACCTGCGATGCCGCCTGACCTCGATGTAGGTCCAGCACGTATTTGGCCACCAGATGCACATCTACGAGCTCAGGCCGGACTTCCAGTTCGCCGGCTCCCAATCGTTGATGATCCAGTACATCTTTGACCAGTTGTCCTAATCGATACGCGCTACCATGAATCAACTCCAGGCTGGCAATAGTGTCCGGGGCCTCCGGGATCGCCACGGATTGACTTCGCAATCTCTTGCTTCCTTCCAGAATAGCCTGCAGAGGCGTCTGCAGCTCATGTGCTACTCCGGCCAGAAATTCATCCTTCTGCGCATCCATCTGGCGAAGCGCCCGATTCTTCTTTCTGAGAAGTTGATTTCGAATACCCAATCGCTGCCCCAGCCGATGGGCCCTGTCGTAGGTCTGAGCGAAGAGCCTTCCCAGGGAAAGGGACTGGGTGGCAATCACGGCCAGAAAGCCGAATTCAGCATATTGGCCTAACAATAAAACATTGTTCGCATAAAGAAGATCGTTGATGAAAGTCACGATCAAAATCACAATTCCAATAAGACCGATCCGGGCCTCTCGCCTTCCCTGAAATGCAGCGCGACCCATGACGAAAATTGTGTAAAGCGCCAGAATTACTGCTACAATCTGATAGTAGTTTACGAATCGTGTGAATACCAGGGAGGGCAGAAAAACCGTTGTTGCCACGAAACCGGCGCTTAAACAGGAAAGGGTCCAGATAATGGCTCTGGTGAACCGACCGCCGTACAGTATGGCGATAAAGCTTCCGAAGAGAGGGGTTATCAAATAGAAGCTAATGTAATCCATGGCTCGTGTCCATTGCCATGGGATGGACGGCCAGAGCTTCGCAAGGAATATCTCCCCCGTTACCAGAACGCGAAAAGCCAGAACCATACAGAACAAACCGAATAGAAGTGCCGGCAAATCTTCTTTCCTGAATGAAAAAAGGCTCAGGTGATAGATGCCCATGACAAGAACGGCGCCAAAAAGCATGAAGCGCAGAAATCTTTGCCTGGCCTGGCGCTTCATCATGTCCCGAGCCAATCCCAGAGTCAGGTTATCGCTCAATCCACCGGCTCTGTGGTGAAAATTACTTACCTGATACTCTATATGCAGCCTGTTGTGTCCACCCGGCAGTGGCGAAAGAAACCATGCATGACCCGGCTGCGTTGTGGACGAAGAGGTACCCGGACTTCCTGCCCTGGCAAAGGGAATGCCATTTAGAAAAGCGCGAAACGAACTGAGGGCCACAGTCTGTTCCAGAAAGAGTTGGCCTGAATCCATTCCGGGCGGAAGCAGCACCGTCAAAGAGTATGTGGCGAAGCCCTGACCGGGAAGGGGACCGCCCATTTCCTCATTTCGACGATTCCATTCGGAAGGAACGTAGATCCATTCGCCACTGTTGGGTGACAGGGAATTCGACGAAGATGGCCTGTGGCCCTGCCCGGGTAGCTGCCCGGGAGCCACTGTTGCGACGGGCGAGGGTTGCGAGCCAGCCTCGGTGGAAAGCAGCTTATGGCTCGACCAATGAAATTGCCATTCGCCGTTTAGCTCTACCGGTCCCCTTGTTTCGAAATTCCAGCGCCTGAGATCCAGCACTCCGGCCTTCGCAAGAGGAACTTCAGCGCCAGAACGGGCCGGCGGCAACTCGGCCAATCCTTGCTCCTGAACATTCTGCGGTTGGGGCAAGTCTGTCGTAACAGACGAGTCTTCCGGATCCCGAGGATCGCAATGAGAAAGGGAAACAAGAACTACAAGAAACAGAAAATCAGGAATTCTGAATGGTAAGTCCTTCTTGCTCACTATTGCGAAACAGCATGGCAACCGGCCATTAAAGTCCAGAAAAAAAGGCCCGGAATCCGGGCCTTCTGCGAGCCAATTAGGCCCCTGAGTGGATTCAATGAGCGTTGCGTCGCTGACCGACTCGGCACTGCGCCACGAACGTAAGTAAGAACCGGGGTTGCCCGGTCCTATAAACAGACTTCCCTGAAATCTTTTGCGCCGCTCAGGAAGCTCAGGAACTGCTTCGCTGAACCCGACGATAGGCGTTCAGGAAGCCTGCCAGTGGATACACCTGACGGGTCTGAATCCATACCTTGCCGTTTCCGGAGAATCGACATACCAGACCTTCACCGGACAGGAACAGAGATTTGTATCCGCCCACCTTGGTAATGTTGTAGTCCAATCCTTCGGTGAATGCTACGATGCATCCTGTATCCACCACATACTGATCCTTTACATCGATCTCGATGATGGCTCCATAGGAGTTGAACCACAGATCGCCGGATCCTGTACATTTGATCAGAAACAGGGATTCGCCGGAAAAGAATCCTTTTGCCAGGCCCTGCCATTTGGTTTGCACGTCTACACCCATGGTGGACGCGACGAAAGCCGAGTTCTGCAGAAACATGGTTTCATTGTTCAGATGAACATGAAAAAGATCTCCAGGAGGGCCCGGTGAAACCGATACGGAACCGTTTCCGCCTTCTGCAGTGAACTCGTTGATGAACAGAGATTCGCCGGTCAGGAATCGTGAGAATCCTCCTTTGAATTTTGTCTTCATCTTGACGTTCGTATCCATGGCAGCCATGGCGCTGGCTTCCGCCTTCAGGGTCTGGCCGGCAGGCACTTCAATTACTGCCATCGAAAAGTCAGGACGACCTTCCATCTTAAAATTCCAACTTTGTCCTTCCATATATTACTCCTTCTCCGTTGGAGGATCAGCCCCTACGAGGCCGCAGATGCGGGGTCATAGCCTGACCGAACGCAGATGGGTTATGGGACTGACAATAGAGCTTACCTTTGCCAGAGAAACGGCATACCAGACCTTCGCCCCCGAGAAAGGAGCTAATCCAGCTTTTGCCAGCTTTGGAGATCTTGAAACTCAGGGTTTCCTGGAAAGCTACAATGTGTCCTGTATCTACGATAAAATCCCCGTCCACATCTACTGTGTAGATGGTTCCAAAGGAGTTCATTAGCAGTTTTCCGGAGCCTTTCATGCTAATCCAGAAGAGGGACTCTCCGGAGAACATGGACTGAAAACCCTGCCAGTTCATATCCATGTCTATTGTGGGCTCGGCGGCCAGAAAAGAGCCTCCCTGTACAATCAGGGTCTCCTGGTTCAACGTTACTTCTTCGATATCTCCGGAAAGGGTTGGAGCCACCCATACATGACCGCCATTGGAGCCAGCCGTATAGTGGTTCAGAAAAAGCGATTCTCCGGTCAGCAATCGTTTTAGAGATTTCAGAATGCTGCCCTTGCCCTTCTTATGAGTGGTGGTTTCTATCTGCATATCGCCGCTCATAGCAATCATGGCGCCGCCTTCTGCAGTGAATGATTCTCCTGGTCCAAGATCCACGCGGGCCGCCGAGTTACCAGGTCTGTAGTGTATTTCTGTATTCATTAACTTCTACTCCTTGAACTCAGCCCCAGAAAAAGGGATTAATCCATCCGGCCATACCGTTCAGACTTCTGGTCTGTAGCACTACGCGGCCTTTTCCTTCCAGACGGGTCACCAATCCTTCTCCACCAAAAAAGCTGGAAAAGATACCGCCGGCCAATTGCATCTTAAGTTTGATTCCTGGATCATAGGCAACAAGATGAGAGGTATCTACGATGTACTCTCCATCCAATTCCTTGTCCACGAACGCTCCATAGGCGCCATAATAGAGCTTTCCGGTTCCGCTGACCTCCAGCTTGAACAGTCCTTCTCTACCGATGAACGATGCGAAGCCTGCCCAGGCGAGTCCCAGCTTCAGGCCGGGAGTGGATGCGATGTACGCACCCGGTTGCAGACAGAATGTCTCATTGTTCAATTCAATTTCGCGGATATCGCCCGGTGTTGCCTGAACCAGGGAACAACGAGCAGGTTTATCCGAATTATTTGTGAACTCATTCACAAAAAGAGACTCTCCCCCCAGAAACTTCTTCAGGGGAGCACGAAGAAATCCTCCGTTGAGTTTGGCTTTCATATCCAGGTCGGCTTCCATGGAGGCCATGGCGCCGGACTCTGCGATAATGGTTTCGCCTGGTTCTAACTCAACGTGGATGGACGCGAATGCGGGAGCACCAACGATTTCACTTTTCATAGGCTATTCTGGGAGGCTGATCCTCCGCTGAATTTTCTGAATGTCCAGCGGAATTTTTCGAAAATTTCGATCCTCGGGCAGTTCCTGGATTTTGCTGCGAATGAATTCGATCCTTTCCTCCGTGGCCGGATGTGTACCCATGATAGCCATGGCGCTTTGCTCGGTATCGGACATCTGTTCTTCCTGTATCTCTTTGATTCGTTCAAAGAAGGTTAACATGCCGGAAGGATCGATGTTAGCCGCCACTAGAATCTTGAAACCCGTTTCATCCGCCTGGCGTTCGAAATCTCTGCTGAATTTCTGAGACAGCAGAAAACCGCCCTGATCGGCCAGAGCCGCAATCAATCCCTGGGTATCGCCAAACATCGCTCCAATCAACACGTACAGTCCTATACGCCGAACCATCAATTGCATGCCATGCCTGTGTATCACGTGGGCCATCTCATGGGCCATTACACCTGCAATCTCTTCTGCAGAGTTGGCCTTTTCGATTAAAGCGGAATGAATAAAGATTGAACCGCCGGGAATAGCGAAAGCATTCACTTCCTGGTGCTGCACCACATGGAATGTAAACGGTAAGGGAGACTCCGCCACCTCTGTGAGGGGCCTTGTAATGGTTTCCACTCCTTCGTTTACCACAGGGTCCTTGATCACGGACATCGTAGAAGTCAGATTCTTCTCCACCAGTTCGCCCAGTTTGATCTCCGCTTCGGGAGGGATACTATCGATGGCTGCCTGAAAAACCAGACCCCGCCCCATCCATGCTGCGGCCAGTATTCCCAGTGTAGCGATTAGAAGGGTCCAGTAGCCTGCTTTAACCCTGCGATGACCGCCTACGATTTTCTTGATGGCGGGCTGCAGAGCCGGCCTTTGAAGCGACTGTTCCTTAAGAATGGAGCGATCTGTCGTATAGAGAGAGATTCCGGTGCGAGCAGGATTTTTAAAGTAGATTAGCCGATTCTGATTTCCGCCTGCGCTGATTTCCAGGTTATCCAGCGGCAGTTGGATGGGATGCTGATCGGCCACATTGGGTTTGAATTCCAGAGTCCCTGGCAGAACGCGCAGCATTCCGGCGATGCGGCTACCGTCTTCTATAAAGGCCGCTCCTTCGAATTCGGCGGTCGTCTGACCGGAACGAGTTGTAAGATCTTCCATATGTACCGGGATAATACATGTATTGCGCTGTCAGCCAAGCAAAATTACACTGACCGAATGAAATCCTTCCTTATATACGGCGCCAGCGGCTATACCGGCGAATTGATTGCCCGTCGCTGCAAAGAGAAGAAGCTGCCGGCCATCCTTGCCGGACGCAATCCGGACAAGATTCGGCCCCTGGCCGAGGAGCTGGATCTTCCCTTTCGCATCTTTGATCTTGCAGATACGCAAAGAGTTAGAGGCGGCATAAAGGATTGCTTTGCAGTCCTGCATTGTGCCGGGCCATTTGTACACACTGCGGAGCCTATGGCGCAGGCCTGCATCGATGCAGGGGTGCACTATCTGGACATTACCGGCGAAATCCCTGTTTTCGAAACTATCCACGCTCTGGATGACAGGGCAAAAAAAGGGGGCGTGGCTTTGATGCCCGGCACCGGATTCGATGTGGTGCCCACCGACTGTGCGGCGTCCATGGTGGCTGCTGGCTGCAGGGTGCCCACCGATCTGGATATTGCTTTTTTTTCACTGGGCCAGATGTCCAGAGGAACCATGAAGAGCGCGTTGCTCCAAATGCCGAATGGCAACCGAATTCGCCGGGAAGGAAAGGTCATTGGCGGACCGCTTCTAAAGATAAAGAAGACTATCCGGCTTGCGGGCAAGGATCGCACCGGTTTCAGTATACCCTGGGGCGATGTATTCACTGCAGGCATTTCCACAGGCATCCCGAACATCACCGTCTATTCCATGGTTCCCGGCCTTCCTGTTTTTCTGGCCCCTGTGCTACGACCGTTCACCGGCCTGCTGAAGAGCGCTGGCATTCAGAACTTTCTGCGAAATCGAATTGATGCGGGCGCTCCGGGCCCGGATGAAAAGACCCGCAACGACGAACGAAGCTACGTGTACGCGAAGGCCTGGAATCGGGAAGATCCGGAGGATTTCGCCGAGGTAGAGCTGGAAACCATGGAAGGATATCAATTTACAGTGGAGTCTTCATTGGCCGTGTTGAGCGCTCTGGAACATAAGCCCGGTCTATCAGGATTTCTCACGGCATCGATGGCCTTTGGCAGCGAATTCGTATTGAGCCTGCCGAATACGAAAGTCATGCGAAAGTTACCGGTATCCTGAGACGCTGCGCTCACTGACCATCGCCGCCTTCCCCGGAAGCGTAGTGGAGCAGAAATAGCCGGGGACCGGTCGAGCCTGCAGGTGGAGCAAAGAAAGCTCCGGGGACCCGCCCGTGGAGTGCAGAAAAACCGGGAAACGATTCGAGCGCAGCCCATTGCTGGCGACGGGAGGAATGTACCAAATGAAAGACGAAAACATTTCAGGAACCATGCACATCCTGGCTGTGCCGGATCTGGACACCACGGTTCAGTACTATGAATCAGTTCTGGGCTTTACTGCACATGATGTGGGGGACCCGGGCTGGAAAATTCTGCAGCGCGGAAATATGAGAATCATGGCCGGCCATTGCCCGGATGCCATTGCGCCAGCGGAAACTGGAGACCATTCTTACTTTGCCTACGTGCACGTTCA
>JAGRNE010000001.1 GCA_020440915.1 Leptospiraceae bacterium
GTCATCGAAGCTGGCTTGCGATGTGTGCAGGGTAAAGCCATTGTAAATTCCATCTCCATGAAAGAGGGAGAGGAGGCTTTCAAGGAACAGGCCCGCAAGATCATGCGCTATGGCGCCAGTGTCATTGTCATGGCTTTTGATGAAAAAGGTCAGGCGGATAGCTACGAGCGCATGATCGAAATCTGCGGCAAAGCCTACAAGATTCTCACGGAAGAAGTGGGCTTTCCTGCTCAGGATATCATTTTCGATCCCAACATCTTTCCCATCGCCACCGGTATTGAAGACCACAACAACTATTCGGTTGACTTCATCAATGCCACAAAATGGATCAAAGAGAATCTTCCTCATGCTCGTGTAAGCGGCGGAGTCTCCAACATGAGCTTCTCCTTCCGGGGAAATGAGCCGGTGCGAAGAGCCATGCACTCGGTATTCCTCTATCATGCCATCCGCGCAGGAATGGATATGGGAATTGTGAATCCAGGGCAGCTGGATGTTTACGATGAAATCCCCCGGGAACTGCGTGATCTGGTGGAAGATGTAGTGCTCAACCGTAATCCCGATGCGGGCGAAAAGCTTGTGGATTTTGCGGAAAGCTATAAGGATGAGGGCGGCCAGGACGATACGAAAAAGAACGCCTGGCGCGAAGCGGATGTGGCCGAAAGGATTCGCCATGCCCTGGTAAAGGGAATCGTAGAATTCATCGAAGAAGATACGGAAGAAGCTCGTCAGAAGTTTGATCAACCTCTGGATGTTATCGAAGGTCCTCTGATGGATGGAATGAATCATGTGGGAGAGCTATTTGGCTCCGGGCAGATGTTTCTTCCGCAGGTAGTTAAGAGCGCCCGGGTAATGAAAAAGGCTGTGGCCTACTTGATTCCGTATATGGAGGAGGAGCAGAGAAAGAATCCTGGATCCAAAAAGGAAGCCATTAAAGTACTTCTGGCTACCGTAAAAGGCGATGTGCACGATATCGGTAAGAATATCGTAGGTGTGGTTCTGGCCTGTAATGGCTACGAAGTTATTGATATGGGCGTAATGGTTCCCAGGGATAAGATCCTGGACGAAGCCCTGAAGCAGAAGGTAGACGTAGTTGGCCTTTCCGGACTGATTACTCCTTCTCTGGATGAAATGGTAGAAGTGGCCCGGGAAATGGAGAAGAGGAAAATGAAAATGCCTCTTTTGATTGGCGGCGCCACCACCAGCGAAGTCCACACAGCGGTGAAAATCGAGCCCAACTATTCGGGCACCACGGTCCATGTTCTGGATGCTTCACTCAGCGTGCCCATGGTTTCCAACCTGGCTTCGGACAGCCATCGCGAAAAGACCGCAGGCGAAATCCGAGCAAAGTACGAAAATGTGCGGGAGCAGCACAAGAATCGTCAGGACGAAAAAGAGATTCTTCCCTTTGATAAAGCCAGGGCCAATCAGCACAAAGTGAAGTTCGATGGAAACACTTTCCAGCCGAAGAAAACCGGTGTATTCAAAGTTGAGCCCAGCGTAGAGGAACTGATCCCTTACATCGACTGGACTCCCTTCTTCCTTACCTGGGAGATGCGCGGAAAATACCCGGACATCCTGAAGGATGCAAGGCTCGGCGAAGAAGCCACAAAACTCTTTAACGATGCCAATGACTTGCTCAAGCGGATTTCTGCCGAAGAGCTGCTTCGGCCTCGAGGCGTATATGGCATCTTTCCGGCCAATTCCACCGGAGAGGATATAAAGCTCTACAAAGACGAGAATCGAAAGGAAGAACTGGCCGTGTTCCACTGCTTGCGACAGCAGGCAAAGAAGCGTTCCGGCCAGCCCAACCGCTCCCTGGCGGACTATGTGGCTCCCGAGGGATCCGGTACTCCGGACTGGCTGGGGGCCTTTGCTGTTACTTCTGGCATTGGACTGAACGCCCTGGTGAAGGAATTCGACGATAAGCACGACGATTACAACTCCATTCTTTCCAAGGCTGTGGCTGACCGCCTGGCCGAGGCTTTTGCAGAGTACCTGCATGAAAAAGTGCGAAAGGAAGTCTGGGGATACGGCGAGTCTGAAGGCTTGAGTAACGATGAGCTAATCAAAGAGAAATATCAGGGGATTCGTCCGGCTCCGGGATATCCTGCTCAGCCCGATCACACCGAGAAGATCACTCTGTTTAGACTTCTTAATGCTACCGAAGATGCCAGCATCCAGCTAACGGAAAGCCTGGCCATGATGCCAGCATCCAGCGTAAGCGGACTGTACTTTTCGCATCCAGACGCGGAGTACTTTAACCTGGGAAAATTAAACAAGGACCAGGTGGAGGATTATGCGAAGCGTAAGGAAATGAATCTGGAAGAAGTGGAGAAATGGCTGGGGCCGGCTCTGGCTTACGACCGGTAATCGATTCACTGCAAGAATCTGCGTTTCGATTTCTCTGCAACGCGCCTGCCCGGGGCTTGAATCCAATTCGGGCCTCCAGGATTTTTCCAGGAATGGCCCGGGATTTGTCCAGAGAAAAGCCCGGGCGGCTTCATCGAGAAATTGTGAATGCAGTACACTGCCGGTTTCCTTCTTAAAGGGGCCGGCTTTTTTGTGCTCATGAGGCCCCGCGCCGCAGGAGTCTAGCCCGCAGATCTGTCAAGGAAAGGGGCGGAGTGCGCATTATGACCCGATGCGCCTTCAATGCGAACGGGGGCCGTGGCCGCAATGCTCGCCTTGAGAAGTCTTGACCCTGGCCCATGTGTACCGGACCGGAGGCGCATGGCCCTGCAACCGGCTGCAATATTGCGACGTCAAATCCTTCCGTCGGGCCTGTCGGCCATCTTTCCCATTTACGGAAAGCGTATCAGCCCGGAAGATATCCCCGTACCGTATTCCAGAAATTCACCAGTGCGGCCGGGGAGTAGATGGCAGCTACCAGAAATCCGATAATGGCCCCGCCGATGTGGGCTTCATGATTCACGGTGCCTCTTTCGGACCGGGCCATGTACATACTGCCTGCCAGATAGAGCAGGGCAAAGAGCGGTCCCGGGATGGGGATGGGCAGAGGAAAAATGAAGATTCCCTGGTCCGGGAAGAACAGGATGGAGGCAAACAGTACTCCGGCCACAGATCCGCTGGCGCCAAGAGTAGCAAAGCGCGGCTCCTCTTTGTGTCGAATAAAGGTGGCCAGATCGGCTCCGGCCGCCGCCAGGAAGTAAGAAAGCAATAGGACGGAGGGGCTCAGCAACTCCAGGTTTCGGCCAAAAAAGAAGAGAGTGAACATGTTAAAGAACAGATGCCCCCATCCAGCATGGCTAAACTGGGAGTAGAGGAGACCCCGGTAACCCTGGCCACGGGCCACATCATATGGGAAAAACAGGAAATCTCGTGGTTCTTCCTTCTGCAGGAAGATTAGAGTCACAATGAAGTTGATGGCAATAAGGAAGAGAGTAATCATCATATGCTTTTTTCTGCGGCAATTCCTTCGGTATTCCGATCTTAATACGGAGCGAATCTATGTCAGCCCGGGTTCAGAAAAAAATCGACGCCTACCGTAAAGATAAAAAGGAACAGCAGGATTTCCTGGAGAAATGCCGCTCCATACCTGTGGAGGCTATCCTCTGGCCGGATCAGTATAGCAGCCAATTTCCGGCTGAGTACCTGATCAAGAAAGGAAAGAAGCAATTACCGTATCCGCTACTTGAAAATGAGGATCGGTTGAAGGTTTTGCAGGGTCTTTTTCATCACTGGAATGGGGCCGATGCAAGTAGTCCCGAACATCCTCTGGTGCTTTGCTATTATCTAAATGAATTCCAGAAGCAGTTTCGTCCGGTAAAGAAGAAAACCGGCACCGCCCTGCAACGGGCTACCCGGGCTGTGCTGAGCGAAAAGAAAGGCAAGAAAAAGGCGGCCAGCGCCGCCGAGATTCGCAAGCAGGAACGGGAAAAAGAGAAAGAAAAGAATTATAAAAAGCTCCAGACCCTGAAGAACAAGCTCTCTGTAGCGAAAGAACTCAAGAAAGCGGAGTCTTCCGAAATCCAGTGGGCCATTTTTCTTACACTCCGGGACCTGGTGCGTGAAAGGGACGAGCTCATCGAGGGAACCCATGAGCTCCGGGCAAATCGCGTCCGGGATGTTCAGACGACCGACAAGGAATTGAAGAAACGCCTGGAAGAGGTGCTCGAAGAAAGCGAGGATCTTCGATCTCAGCTGAAGAGAGAAACCACGCGAGCAGATCTTCTGGAAGAAGAAGTGCAGCGCCTGGCAGAACAGATCATATCATCTCCTACCACCATCATTACACGCGGTGATCCTTCGGAGCTGGAGGGTTTGAAGCAGGAATATAATCTGATTTCCCAGAAATACGATGCCCTGGTTAGCAAGAATATCGACCTTTCCAACAGACTGAATCGAATTGATCATGCCGCCCGGCTGGAAGAGGTGCTGGACAGCATTCGAGATCGTGTGAATGGCATCATTCGGTCCGGAGTGTTCAAGGAAGAAATTCTACTTTCGCGGATCGGCGGTGAGGTGGAGCAACTGCAGCGAGCCAGAATTTATCTTGGCCGAGCTCTTTTTGATATGGGCATGCTATACCTTCGCATGGGCAAAAAGGATGCCGCTTTCCAGGAGTTGCGCGCCGCGCGAGAACTGGGAGTGGAGGATCCAGAAGCGGACAGATTCCTGGAATCGGTGAGTCGTCGCTGAATTCAGCCAGCGGTTAGCATCAGCCAGCAACCCATTTATGCGAGCCCTGATTCAGAGAGTGCTGGAAGCTTCTGTTTCCGTAGACGGTAACATTGTTTCCTCCATTGGGCCGGGAATGCTGATCTTTTTGGGCGCCATGCAGGATGACAGCGAAAGGATTGCCTGCGACCTGGCGGGCCGAATCCAGAAGTTTCGCATCTTCGAAGACGACTCAGGAAAAATGAATCTCTCTATTGCTGATGTTGCCGGCCAGGCCCTGGTTGTGTCCCAGTTCACTCTTTGCGCAGATCTGGCGCGGGGAAATAGGCCTTCCTTTGGTCCGGCGGCTGAGCCCGAAAAGGCGGAATCCCTTTACCGAGCCTTTATTGCGGAAATGGCAGGGGCCGGGATCACCGTCCGATCCGGAATCTTCGGTGCCGATATGAAGGTGAGTCTGGTGAACGATGGGCCGGTGACTTTCATTTTGGAAGAGCCCCGAAAGCGCTGAAGGTCCTGCATCGCCAGGCTACGGCAGATCCAGGATGGGCATCCCGGTACGGGCAGGAATCAGCCGCAGCCGTCAGAACATGCGTCCGGAGTCAAATCCGTATAACCGCAATCGCGCGGAACTAGGCTGCGCTTTCCTTTCTTTTTACATCCACGGAAACATGGACTTTGTGCTTTCCGCCTCCAAAGAGTACGCCCCGCAGAGGGCTAACATCCTGATAGTCCCGACCGACGGCTGCCTGAATGTACTCATGAGTTCGGGCTTTGCCGTTTGTGGGGTCCAGATCATACCATCCCAGCCCAGGAACGTACACCGATACCCATGCATGGCTGGCATCGGCTCCCTGAAGCCGGGGTTGTCCGGGAGGGGGATAGGTTTCAATGTAACCGCTTACGTACCGGCAAGGTAGGCCCAGGCTTCGCAGTGCGGCCAGAAAGATGTGGCTAAAATCCTGGCAGACACCTTTTCGCATGGCCGCCACTTCATGTAGCGGAGTGAGTATGGTAGTGGCGCCGGATTCGTATTCGAACTCATTGTAGAGGCGCAAACAGAAATCGGTGGAGGCCTCCAGAATGGGCCGACCTGGCAAAAAATCCTGCCTGGCGAGTTCTGCGAATTCTGCGCCGGTAGGGACAAAACGGGAAGGCAGAGTGTACTGGATGATTTCCAGTTCCTCGGGTTGGATGGCACGCCGAATGGAGTCTCGGACCGTTTCATACGGCGGGGATTCGGTGTCCGGAAAAAGCGGGTCTTCAGTGAAAACATCGGTGGTGCTGACGAACTCTATATGCGAATGGGGTTGTTCAATGGCGAAATAATGAATGGCGTTGCCGAAGTAATCCTTTCTTCTGTTTCTTGCTGCAGGGGATGGATCGCAACTCAAAGAGAAGCTCCGAACGGTCTGAATATGGCTGTCCTGAGGCTCCATCAGCGCCAGATTCTGGCAGAGCGATACAGTCTCTTCGTAGTCGTAGCGAGAGATATGAGTAACAATATACTCAGGCACCCAGGTCCTCCATTTGCTGGCTTTTTTCCTGGTACTGGAAGTAACGATCGCTTATGGCATCGCTCAATGCGAAGGTAAGCTTCTGACATTCTAGAGAGAAGGACATCAGGCGATCCGGAAGCAGAGGGCCGTCCGCAGCAAAGAAGCTATCAATCTCGGTAAGGTGCACTCTGGAATAGAGCTCCAGGGCCAGCTTTCGCTCCCTGGATTTGTCCGCGCTTTCTACTCCGGGCAACTCTTCGCTCATGGAATACATCTCATCCACCTGAAAGACCAGGGAGCGCGGATTGGTGCGGTCAAAAAGCAGGATATCGAGAACGCTTCGTGCATCCATGCGACTGCGGTACCTGCGCCGGTAAGTGATTCCGATATCATTGATCCGAAGTATGGCATCCAGGAAATCCCACCAGTCCAGCGGAGCAGACCTGGAAAGTGAGTATATGAGTCGTAGCAGAAAGAGCGCCCTTTCCAGCCTTCGTCCCATACGAGGAAAGAAGTAGGATGCCTCCCTGGACATGTTCTCCGACAGATGGCCGGTAAGCGAAGTTAGTAGGAGGATAATCTGAAAAAGGACTTCCGAGACTTCCATCATATCATCTCTGCGCAAGAAATCCGCAATTTCTTCCAGGCCCGAGATGACTCTTCGCGTATCTTCGGAAAGGCGGTCCCGAATTCGGCGGCCCGACTGCACCAGGGCAGTCAGATCATGGGCCATGGAACCTGGATCGGCGCTGCGAATGAGCATGAAGTTAAGCATCTCGGAATTCTGGTCTGGACCGGGGCTGCCGCTGACTTCCGAGAGAATTTCTGTGAGTGTGCTTTGAAGGGCCGAAGGTCCTGTCTGGTCGGTATTGATCTCCAGCACCATTCGCAAGAATCGACACTGGTTTTCCGCTCTTTCGCCGTAGCGCGCCATCCAGAACAGATTGTCCGCCACCCGGCCTGGAAGGCCAATACCTTTGCGAAAGATCTCTCCGGTTTCGGCGGCTGCAGAAAGCAGGGTTTCCTGTTTCTGGGGTTCGCTGGCCAGAATCCATATATCTTTGCTGAGCGCTCCGGTCTGATTGGTTATCACCAGATCCTGGAGATTGGCATTAAATCGCGCCAGACCTCCTGGAAGGACGATGTAGCCAGAATCGGATGCTGCGGCAAAAGTGCGATAGATGCCCCGGGCCGCCACCAGTTGCCCATTCTGAAACACAGGGCAGCTGCATCCGGTTAGAATTTCCTGGGCAACGTAGTCGAAAGGGGCCGAAAGTACGCGTTGCCAGAGTTCTTCGCGTTCGGACTCTTCCATGGTATTCAGGAAGTAGCCCTCTTCGCCCATGCGGCGAATGCACGGCTTGAGAACCAGATCGGTGCGGTACCGTACCTGCTGCAGATGCGATTCGTCGCCCAGCCAGTAGGTGCGTGCATTGGGCAGAATTAATTCCTCACCCAGAAAATGCTGACTGAGGTCGGGCAGGTAAGCAAGCAATGCGCGATCTTCCAGAATGCCTGATCCTGGAGGATTTAGAACGCTTACGGTTCCTGCACGAACGCATTGCAGAAGCCCTGGAACGCCCAGCAAGGAATCTCCCCGGAGTTCCAGGGAATCCAGAAAAGCATCATCCACCCGGCGAAAGACAATGTCTACCTGCTGGAAACCCTCCACGGTCTTCAGATAGAGCTTTTGCTCTCGAACGGTTAGATCGTCGGCCTGGGCCAGGGGAAAGCCAAGATACGAAGATAGATACGCATGTTCAAAGTAGGTTTCGTTGCCCGGTCCGGGCGAAAGCAGAATGGTGAGCGGATCTTTTTTGCGAATCTGCGCTTTTCGAACGAGGGTTCTTCGCAACGTGCGAAAATAGGTGGCCAGACGATGAACCTGGCTGTCCCGATAGATGCTGGGAAGTACCCTGGAAAGTACAATGCGATTCTCCAGACTGTAGCCGGAGCCAGACGGCGCCTGGATTCGGTCACCCAGGGCCACAAACTGCCCCCGGGAATCCCGGCTGACGTCGGTGGCAATGTAAGCCAGGGAATTTCCCCTGGCAGAGATCATATCGTGGCAGGGCCGTAAAAAAGCCGGAGAGCGAAACAAAAGCTCTGCGGGCAAAACTCTTTCCTGGATACAGCTTTTTTGAGTGTAAATGTCGGAGAGGATCAGGTCCAGAAGCTCGGCTCGCTGGATCAATCCTCGCTCCAGGGGCGACCATTCATCGCTGGGGATGATTACTGGCAGGAGATCCAGAGGCCAGGTGCGGTCCAGCCCGCCGGGACTGCCGTAGATGCTGTAGGTTACGCCGTTTTCTTTGAGAAGCCTGTAGGCCTCCCTTCTTCTTTGTTCCAGGCGCTCCTGCCCCAGAGCATCCAGGCTGGAGATCAGAAAATCGTAATGAGGACGAATCAATCCCCGGTGGAGCAATTCATCATGTATTCCGGCCACGGGTTCGTAGCCGGAAAGAAGCTGGCGCTCCAGGGTCTCCATCAAGGGCCAGAGAACTCCCTGTCAGATTGGATGGCCAGCCTTAAATCCAGAGTGCAGGGAAACTCTGGATTGGCAACCGGCTTAGGGGCCGGCCCATGGGACGATCCAAATTCACCGGCCTGAAACCGGCTGATTCTTCGGCTTTCCGCTTCCAGCGCATTGACGGGCAGGGTGTCGTAGGCTCGACCTCCTGGATGGGAGACATGGTAGGTGCAGCCAGTTACATACCTTTCGTTATATGTGTCGAAAACGGAGAAGACCAGGGGATTGTGAGGCTTGATATGCGGATGAAGGGTGGATGCAGGATTCCATGCTTTGAAGCGAATTCCGGCCACCTGGATGTTTTGATGCCGGCGCAGAGGAACGAGCGCTCCATTGCAGGCCACCTGGTAGCGACCCGCAGCATCTCCTTCCAATATGACCTGCATTCGTTCCGTGGCAGAATCCACAGCCCGGGATGTGCCGCCGGTATGCGCTTCCTCGCCCAGGACGTTCCAGGGCTCCAGGGCCATGCGAAGCTCCAGGCGAATTCCCGGGTAAAGAGTTTCTCCATACAGAGGAAAGCGAAATTCGAAGAAAGGCTCGAACATCTCCATTGTGAAGTCAAAACCTTCCAATTTCAGATCGTCCAGCACCCTTTGCAGATCCTCTCGAACATAGTGAGGAAGCATAAAACGATCTCTTAGATCCAGGCCCCATCGAACCAGACGGGGTTCCGGCGGTTTTTCCCTTACAAAGCAAAGTATGGCGCCGATCAAAGCCTGCTGCACTGCGCTCATCTTCCAGTGCGGAGGCATTTCAAAACCGCGTAGTTCCAGCAATCCTCGCCGGCCGCCCAGAGAAGCGGGATCGTACATCTTATCTATGCAAAACTCCGCGCGATGGGTATTGCCGGTAAGGTCCGTAAGATGGTTGCGTAGCAGTCTATCTATCAAATACGGAGGACACTTTTCGTCTTCGCGTTTGTACAATTCGATAAGCGCAAGTTCCAGATCATACAGAGTATCCATCCTGGCCTCATCTACGCGTGGCGCCTGGCTGGTAGGACCAATAAAAAGGCCGGAGAAAAGATAAGAAAGGGAAGGATGTTTTTGCCAGTAAACAAGAAGGGCCGGCAGCAGGGCTGGGAAGCGCAGAAAAGGGCTCTCCAATGTGCTTCGGGCACCCAGGGTGATATGGTTTCCGCCGCCGGTAGCTGCGGGGCGGCCATCCATCAGGAATTTTTGCGTTATGAGTCCTTCCGCTCGCGCGGCCTCGTAAAGCTTTCGCGTAAGATCCGCCGCTTCCTGAAGACTTTCCGAAGGCTGTAGATTCGCTTCAATGACTCCAGGATCTGGAGTGATGGAAAAATGGGTAAGTGCAGGATGCGCTGGCGGTGGATGCCCTTCCCATTCGTAGCGCGCCGGACTCTCGGAAAGGCATTTTTCCAGGTGTGCGATCAGGCTGAGATGGCTGACCGTGGAAGAAGGGGGAGGCAGAAAGATTTTCAGTGTTTCCTCCCGGATCTCCACAACCAGCGCCACCCGCAGGGGCCAGCGACCTTCATCATCTTTGAGAGTATAATTTCCATCCCTGGCAATCAGGTGTTCTGGATCTGGCAATCGCGTGGATTGTTCCGTAGGATCTTCCATGTAGACGCTGCGAAAGCCATCTCCCAGCGAAGACAGGGGTAAACGCAATCCGGCCGGAGAGTCTCCCGGAAGCAGAAATAGATGACTGCGCCGGTTTTTCCACAGAGAAGAGGTCCAGCGAGACTTTTGCGGATCAAACGCCAGCGGAAGGACGAAGGCAGATGGTTCGGCCAGATCCTTCTCCAGCAACATGAGCAGTCGATTTCTTTCCAGCGCTTCGAAGCTTTCCAGGTCCTTGATTCGCCTGGCGCCTTCGGGTAAGTTTGCCTGGCCACGAAGAGCCTCCAGCGGATCTTCATGAAGCGGTTGCACAAATGCCCGGTCCAGTCCCAGTCGGTTTGCCAGGGATTCAAGAAGCTCTTTGGCCTGGCCTGCTGTAGCTGGTTTTCGCTCCAGACTTTCCGAGTAAAGGGCGCTTAATGGTTCTCCATCCAGTCGCCAGTGAGCAAAGTAAGCCCAGCGCGGCAGAGGCTCGCCAGGGTACCATTTTCCCTGTCCGGAAAGAAAGAGCGGAGCCGGAAGCGCCAGATTTTGAACAAGACGCTTGCGTAACCTTTGCGCAAAATCTCTCTTCTTTTTGTCTCCGCCCGGGGCCATGGCCTGATAGTTCCATTCCGGCCCATCCAGGTCTTCGTCGGAAACAAAGGTGGGTTCTCCGCCCATGGTAAGTCGCAAATCCAGTTCCTTTAGCTTACGATCCACGGCGGGTACGATCCGCTGAAAACGTTGGAAAACGCTATCGCTGTAAGGCCTGGTGGTGCGCGGGCTTTCGGCGATCCGTTCGATTTTCATCTCAAAATGAAGATCGGACTGGCAGATGCCGGTGGATCCGGTCACCGGGGCTGCTCTGGAGGGTTCAGCGGCTGCAAAAAGGGGGATGTGGCCTTCGCCAGTAAGCAGGCCTGACGTGGCGTCCAGGCCAATCCATCCTGCTCCGGGCAGATAAACTTCGGTCCATGCATGCAGATCTGTGAAATCCTCTTCCGGACCTGCCGGTCCTTTGCGAGGCGTTTCGTCTGCCTTTAGCTGAATCAAGTAGCCGGAACAGAACCGGCTGGCCAGTCCCAGATGTCGCAGAATATGCATTAGAAGAAAAGCGGAATCCCGGCAGGAACCCTGGCCCCGGTCGATGGTCTCGGTGCAGCTTTGAATGCCGGGTTCCATGCGAATGATGTAGCTGACTCGCCTGGCTACAAATTGATTGATGGCCACAAGCATGTCTACCGTGCTCAGCTCCGGTCGAATGATGTCCTTCTTGATGTGTTGCACCCAGGCCAGTAGTTCCGGTTCGGTAACATCGCTTCGCAGGTATATGGACAGGTCGTCCTCGAGATCCGCGGGATAGGGAAATGGATAACGGTTGGCTTCGGGCTCCAGGAAAAAGTCAAAAGGATTAATGGTGCGAAGCTCCACCACCATATCCACCTGGATCTTCAGTTCCCAGCTTCGTTCAGGAAAAACCAGTCTGGCCAAAAAATTGCCAGCAGGGTCCTGTTGCCAGTTAAGAAAGTGCTCCGGGCTTATTTTGAGGGAGTACGAATGTATGGCGGCCCGGGCATGAGGGGCGGGGCGCAGGCGAATGGAATGAGGATGTATCTGGACCGGGCGGTCAAAACGGTAATGGGTAAGATGATGAAGGGAAACCTTAATCGACATGTTTATACCGCGAAGTATCGTTCATTGATGGTCTCTCCTATGCGATTCAACCGTGTCTGTACCTTATCCAGATACTCATGCATTCCTTTGTCGAAAATTGCATCGATATCTGTGTAATTCAAATCAGAAAGCAGCATGCCGGTCCATCGCTCCGCTTCATTGGAAAATGAGGGGCCTGTATTTCCGCTGATGGATCGAAGGTTTCGGTCCAGTTCTGAAATGCAGTAGATCAGCGCACGGGGGAAATCCCGGTTCAAGATAAGGAATTCCGCAATGTTTTTGGGCGTTACCTTCTGGTAAGAACGGTTGAACATTTCATGAGCGCTGGCGGACTTGAGCAGGGAAAGCCACTGAATCAAGTCCAGTGTGGTGCCAACATCCTGAATGCTGGGAAGCAAAATAAAGTATTTCATGTCCAGGATGCGAGTCGTCTTGTCCGCCCTCTCCAGGTATCGCCCGGTGAGAGCAAAGCGATGGACCTCGTCGTGGGAAAGCGTGGCATCCATGGTGCCGTAAAACAGCAGGCATGTCCGGCGAACCCTGGTGTAGAAGCGTTCCAGTTCCTCCAGATGCGATGTTTGCTGATTTTTTACCTCCAGGTAGAGTTCATTGAGCACCTGCCACAGTTCGGTGCTAATATTTTCCCGGATGGTGCGAGCGTTCTCTCTAGCCCTGCGAATGCAAGAAAGAATGGAGCTGGAGTTCTCCGCATCGAAAGTCATGAAATGAATGACATTTTCCCTGTTATACTCTCCGTATCGCTCTTCAAAGTCGGTGTTGTCGCCGGTAGTGGTTACCATAGGTCCCCATTGATTGGCGGTTTCCGGAGAGTCCAGAGAGAGCTGAAAGTTCACGTCCATGAAGCGGCAGTAGTTTTCTGCCCTTTCGATGTAGCGGTTCATCCAGTAGACGGAGTCTGCTACGCGGCTCAGCATATCAGGACCCCATCACCCAGGTATCCTTGGTTCCTCCTCCCTGAGAAGAGTTCACCACCAGCGAATCCCGGGGCAGCGCCACCCTGGTCAATCCGCCGGGCATAACATAGATGTCGTCGGAGAAAAGTATAAATGGTCGCAAGTCCACGTGCCGGCCTTCTATGCCATCGTCTGTTACCGTGGGTACCCGCGAAAGGCTCATCACTGGCTGCGCGATGAAGTCCCGAGGCGCATGGCGCACTTTTTCTCGAAACTCCTGGACCTGTTTCTTTGAGGCGCTGGGGCCGATGAGCATACCGTAGCCGCCGGCTCCATTCGCTTCCTTCACCACCAGTTCTTCCATGTTCTCCAGGACATACTTCAGATCGCTAGGCCGAGAGCAAAGATAGGTGTCGACGTTCGGGATGATGGGCTCTTCGTCCAGATAGAAGCGGATCATATCCGGAACAAAGGTATAGATTACTTTGTCGTCCGCGACCCCGGTTCCCGGGGCATTGAGCAGGGCCACATTCCCTTTCCGATAGGCTTCAAAAAGACCTGGAACGCCCAGAACGGAATCCGGGAGAAAGGCTTCCGGATCCAGGAAAGCGTCGTCAATACGCCGGTAGATTACATCTACTGGCTGTAGTCCGCGGGTGGTGCGCATGTATACCCGATCATCATGAACCACAAGATCCGTGCCGCCCACCAGGGGAAGCCCCATCTTCTGAGCCAGAAAGGAGTGCTCGTAATAGGCCGAATTGTAGATACCTGGCGTAAGCACGACGCAGGAAGGGGCAGGGGCATCGCTGAGGTACTCCATGGTGCCTCGCAGACGGATAGGGTAATCGTAGATGCTGCGAATCCTGTGGCTGCGAAAGAGCTCGGGAAAAGTGCGCTTCATTACTTCCCGGTTCTCCAGAACATAGGAGACGCCTGAGGGGCAGCGAAGATTGTCTTCCAGGACGCGAAATGTGCCTTCAGAGTCGCGGATCAAATCCGTGCCGCTAACGTGAATCCAGATATCCCGGGGTGGGGCAAAACCTACCATCTGTTTGAGATAGTTGGGGCTGGAGTATACCACTTCCGGATCGACTATCTTCTCTTTCAGTATTCTGGCCGGACCATACACATCTTTGAGGAATTCGTTCAGCGCTCTTGCTCGCTGCTGCAGTCCTTTTTCCAGAGGAGCCCAGTCCCCTGGAGTAATAACCCGTGGAATAATATCGAAAGGGATGATCCTTTCTTCGGCCCTGGCATCGCCATAAACGCTAAACGTAATTCCCATGGAGATCAGGGCATGCTCGGCCTCATCTCTTCTATGAAGTAATTCAGTATCGGTCATGGATTCGATCTGTGTCCGCAACGGGCCGTACCCGGGCCGGGCTTCGCCATCGGCAGCGAACATTTCATCGAAGAAGACCCCTGTGCTGTAGTTCTTTAGCATCCTGCTTCCAATCCTTGACTTAATCCCATTCCCGATCATTGCAAGGGAAATTCTACGCGAAATTCGCTGAGCTTTACCCCGGACCTGATAGAATAGGCGTCGTTTTGCTATGTTTTTATGCATTCTCGGCCTGGGCCGACCTGCATAGCTTCATTTGCAATTTGCGTACCCCGCAGGCGGGCGGGCCCGGGCCTGGTTTTCCAAGAGGCGGGGCCCCGGCCACCTCGCATCCGGGTCCAGAGGGCCTGCTTTCTCCGATGTTTGGCCCAATCTGCGGGGGCGAAAGGCTCTGCCTTGCCTCCGACGAAGCAATCTGCCTGCCAGGCAGGCAGATTTCAAAAGAGGTTGCCTGGTGTCCTGCCCGGAGACTTTATTGAAGCGTATGACCAACAAAGAGAAAGCCCCTTCTTCCCCGTCCACTGCGTCTTCGAAGCCCAATCCGCTGATCCAGCGCATTTGCGGGCCTAACGACACCATCCCCTTTGAACAGATCCAGCCCGAGGATTTTCTTCCCGCTCTGGCGCACTTCAAGCAGGTGGCGGAGCAAAATGTGCAATCTATTGTTGCGAATGCTGATCCGGATTTTGTGAGCACCATCCAGGCCCTGGAGACTTCTGCAGAGGAGCTCAACTATGTCGCTTCTGTCTATTATGTGCTCTTTAGCGCGCATGCTACGGAAGGCATTCAAAAAATTGCCGGCGAGGTTTCCACTTTTCTGGCCGGCTTTTCCAGCGACATTACGCTGAACAAAGAGCTCTTTGAAAAGGTTCGCGCGGTCCATGAAAGTAAGAAAGGAGTGGAGAACTCGGAACAGCAAAGACTGCTGGACGAAACCTATCTGGACTTTGTGCGAAACGGCGCTTCGTTGCAAGGCGCTGATCGAGAAGCCCTTCGCGAAATTGATCAAAAGCTGGCGGCCCTGGCTCCTAAATTCTCCGAGCACTTGCTCAAGGCTACCAATCACTTCAAACTACACATAACAAACCGGGAAGATCTGCTAGGATTGCCGGACATGGTGATGGAGCAGGGAGCGGCCACGGCTGCTGCCGAAGGCAAGGAGGGTTGGGTATTTACTCTTCAGTACCCGGACTTCATGCCCTTTATGACCTATGCAGAGAATGCCGAACTGCGCAAGAAAATGTATCTGGCCTTTCGAAGTCGAGGGATGGGCGAAGCAGCCGCCGCCTATGGACAGCCGGCGGATACCGATAATCAACCGGTGGTTCTGGAAATCCTGAGGCTGCGCGAAGAGCGTGCTCGACTGCTGGGGTTTGAAAACCATGCCTGCTACATCCTGGAAAAGCGGATGGCCCGTAGCCCGGAAAATGTTCAGTCTTTCCTGGATCGTCTGGTAGAAGTGAGTCTGCCGGCGGCCAGAAAAGAGCAGCAGGAGTTGAGCGATTTCGCCAAGGAGCTGGGCTACGATTCGGTGCAACCCTACGACATCCGCTTTTTGGCCGAGAAGTTGAAGCAGAAGATCCATAAATTCGATTCGGAAGAGTTGCGTCCGTACTTTCCTCTGGATCGCGTCATGAAGGGGCTCTTTGGTACAGCCGAAAAACTCTACGGTTTGTCCTTCAAGAAGTTGGAGGGGATAGAAGTCTATCATCCGGAAGTCGAGGTCTATTCCGTGAGCGATTCGTCCGGAGCGGACGTGGGCCTATTCTATGTAGATCTGTTTCCCCGGGATACCAAGAAAAGCGGCGCATGGATGACCTCCTTTCGCGAGCAAGGGCTCTTCCGCGGCGAAGTGCGGCGCCCTCACATTGGCATCGTCTGTAACTTTACGCGGCCTGGAAAGGACAGGCCATCGTTACTCTCCTATGATGAAGTGCGGACGCTTTTTCATGAATTTGGACACGCTTTGCACGGCCTGCTTTCCCGCTGCACTTTCAGCAGTCTGGCAGGAACCAATGTGTACTGGGACTTTGTAGAGTTGCCTTCGCAGTTTATGGAAAACTGGGTGCGAAAGAAGGAAGGCCTGGATCTCTTTGCCGCCCATTATCAGACGGGAGAAAAGATACCTGCGGATCTGGTCGAAAAGATGCAGGCTGCTGAAACATTCCGTGCAGGCTGGAACTTCATGACTCAATTGAACTATGCCACTCTGGATATGAAGTTTCACACAACTCCGGCCGCCGAAATCCAGGATGTGGAAGAATTTGAGCGAAAGGCCACCGAAAGGACAAATCTGGTGGAGGATCTGCCCAATACCTGCTTTGCCACCGGCTTTGGTCATATCTTTGCCGGCGGGTATTCAGCGGGCTACTATTCCTACAAGTGGGCGGAGATCCTGGAAGCGGACGCTTTTGAGCTCTTTGAAGAGAAAGGCCTTTTTGATTCGGACAGCGCCAGCCGCTTTCGCGGCTTTATCCTGGAAAAAGGGAACACCGAGGATCCATCCGTACTTTATCGCAACTTTCGAGGGCGTGATCCGGATCCGGATGCTCTGTTGCGACGCGAAGGTTTGCTGAAGTCGGCCTGAAAATTCTGAGAATGGCCCGTTTTCGGGCCGTCCCGGGATACAGCGTGCTTAAGCGTCAGAGCTCAGGGCATATCTGTGCAGTCGCCTGAAAACGGTGCGCTCTCCCAGAGGCCATCCGCATCGCTGTGGATATCGTTCCAGGAGAGTTCTTCGGTCTCGTCGATGGCTCTTTCAAAAGGCCTGTATTCTTTGTAAACGCATACCGAGCCGCAGAATTGCGGAGCTCCCACAGGCTCGCCTCCTTTCTCTTTGGTCCACCGG
Source organism: Leptospiraceae bacterium (assembly GCA_020440915.1). Taxonomy (GTDB): domain Bacteria; phylum Spirochaetota; class Leptospiria; order Leptospirales; family Leptonemataceae; genus UBA3465. The sequence goes on from JAGRNE010000001.1 coordinate 17,017, forward strand.
ATGCGAATGGTATCCCCGTCTATATTCCATGCGCCAAAACGAACATGAGGGCTCAGTTCAGAGATTCTGTATTGCACCCGGACCTGCCCGTTGGAACAGAAAGCGAATGCATCCTCACTACTTGCCACTGTGCGAACCAGAATATGTCCGGCAGGCGGAGCAGAGGTCTCCTTCTTGGCGGATGCGCAGCCAGGCACAAAGATTACAGAAAGCAGCGATAGCCAGAGCGCTCGATTCATGGATGCAGGCTAGACTTCTAGTGCCTGGCGGCAACCAGAATTCCGATGGGGTAGCATTGCGCAGCACTTAAAGCGGATTCGGGCGTACCTGCAAAACGCGCTGCGCTTTGGGCAGACAGTAGGTCTGCCAGGCGCGTAGCGCCGGAGCAATTCTGACGGGAGAAGCGATACAGGAGGTATCGTTTCGAGCGTGCCTATATATGTATACCGTTGACGGCGTCGGAAATCCGGCCGTTTACTTTGATGATGAAGTAATTGGTGTAGTTGGTAATATCTTTGCGGAACTTGGTGACGTATCGCACGGCACGGGTAAGGTCCAGTTCAAATAGTCGTGATTCCATTTCGCGCAGAGATTCTTCCATCTCAATAAGGATATGCTTGAGATCCCGGAATTTCTGATTGGCTTCGATCAGAGCTGGCTTTTCCAGGCTCTGAGTGGAGATATCCACGGGAAAGGATGAAAGTATATCTTCGCTGGCTTCGGCGAATTCGCCGGATATCTCTTCTATTTCCTTGAGGTATTCGGATTCCAGTTCGCTATGGTACTCTTGAAGAGTGTACTGATGAACTCGATCTCGCATTTTGTAGAACTGGCCAATAATGGAGCCTCGAATCAATTTGAGGCCAAAGTGCTCTCTGCGCAGGGTCTTCAGAGAAAAGAAGTCGCGACCCAGATAGATCTTATCTTTATAGTTTTCCGGGAGGTCGGAGGCCGAAATGGTGTAGAGCTTTACTTCGTATCTCTGATCTTCGCCTTCCACCGGAACAAAGCGGGAAATCAGAACATGGCCGTTGGAAGCAATGTAATAGGAGTTGGTCTCCAGAAGGGCGGAGTACAGGCTCAAATCGTAGAGCAGGTACCATTTCAGCTTATCCAGGGTTTCCGTTCCGGATGCAAGAAGCTCCTCCAGCCTTTCCAGTTCTTCTGAACCAGCAGGCCCGGTAGTCATGTAGCTCAGGTCCGGAGTGACCAGGACCCGGCATTGTTCCAGGAAGAATTCCAGATACAGATTCTCGAGTACGCTCTTCTGAAAGGAGTCCAGCTCGAAGTGCGGGACCCGAATCATCTCTACCCTGGTGATGTCTTCCAATGCTTGCATAGGTTTCTGTTCTTTAGAGCCTGCCAATCCTACGGTCAAGCAAATACCAGCATCGCATCTCCGTAGCTGTAGAATCTATATTCTTTCTCAATGGCTGTTCTGTAAGCTTCCAGAATCCGCTGTTTTCCTGCAAAAGCGGCTACGAGCAGAAGCAGGCTGGAGCCAGGTAGATGGAAATTCGTTATCAATCCCTGGATGGATTGTATGGTATCTGGCGGATGATAAAAGGCGCTGGTTTCAAAATGACCGGACTGGAATTTTCCGAATTGTCGAATATTGCTTTCCAGAGCGCGCAATGTGGTTGTGCCGATGGCGATGACTCGGCCATCCTTTCTGTTTAGCAGCTCAGCGGTTTCTTCTGGCAGTGCAAACCTTTCTCTATGTAATTCCTTTCGCCTGAGATTCTCTTCCTGTAGAGGCGAAAAGGTTCCCAATCCGACGGCCAGCTGAACCGAACAAATGCGAATCCCTTTATTCTTGAGTTTTTCAATTAGCTCTGCGGTAAAGTGAAGGCCTGCCGTAGGGGCTGCTGCGCTGCTATACTCCAGGGAACCGCGGCTTTTTGCGGCCGCATAGACTGTCTGGTATCGCAATCGATCCAGGCCTTCTTCTTCTCTTCCCAGGTATGGAGGGATGGGCATCTCTCCATGTTCCAGAAAGAAGTTATGCATGTTCAATCCATCCGGAGCAATCAGATAGAAGTCTTCATTGCTGCCGGATTCGCTGGTTGTCTTTTTACGGATGAAGCGAAACTCCACCCCGCTGGGAGAATGAATCAAGAATTCTCCAGAGCGGGCTTTTGCGTTTCGAATCAAACAACTCCAGGCTTCATTGCTCCGGGTTCTTGCTATGGAGTGGGGCCCATGCTCTGCAGAATTCGGTTCGCCGGAAATGGATTCCGGCTCCAGAAATAGCGCTTCCATTTTTGCTCCCGTCTTCCTTTCCAGGCGCACTCTTCGGGGTTCTACCATTGTGTCGTTCCACACCAGGATGTCAGAAGGTTCCAGCAGTTCCGGCAGTTCAAAGAACTGGCGGTGTTCGGGCAAGTCTGCTCCGGCCGGTAGCGCCAGCAGCCTGGACTTATCTCGGAACTGTGCCGGATATCGGGCGATGAGCCGGTCGGGAAGGGGAAAACCGTATTCTTGCTCTATGTCGGAAAGTCGGGGCATGTTAAATTGGTTTTGCCTGCACGGCGGCTTTCATGGCATGGTACACTGCAGACCAGAGAAACAGCTTTGCCTCCAGGGTGAAGCGATTCCCGGAGGAATGGTGAGTCAGATTCTGGAAAAGATTCAGCTGTATGTGGAGAAGGGAGGGGTGTATCTGGCCCTGGTGGCTTTTCTGGCCCTTCTTGTGGCCGGGCTACGGGTTCTGGATGAAGCCGATGGAGGCTTGCTGCAACTTCGTACCGCTCGAAGCGACTTCGAGGACTACTACAATGCTTCGGTGCGTATGGCTGAAAAAGGAGACCTCTATAGAATTCAGGCCGCACGCAACATGGAAGAATCGGCAGATCCGGGCATAGATATCAACAATCCCATAGAACTGCTGCGCTTCTCCATGACTCCGGAAGGGAAGGCCTATCTGGAATCCATTCGCGGCGCAGGCTCCTATCTCTATCTGCCATTCTTTGCCTTCCTGCTTCTGCCACTGAGCTTTGTGGGCTACGAAGTGGCAGTGATGGTCTTTCAGATTTCTTGCCTGGTTCTTCTATGGACCTTCTTCGTGCTCATTCGCAGAAGTCACGATCATATGAGTCGGGAGGAGTTCTGGTACCGCGCGGTGCTTTCCATGTTACCGGTAGCATCCTTTTTGTCCGAGAATGCGGCCAATGCCAACGTTGGCTTTTTGCTGGTTTTCCTCTGCGGCGGGGGGCTACTTCTTTCTACTCCGGATTTGACGGTGGAGTCGGCCTCCGAAAAGAAACGGCCAGTTCATTGGATGCAATATGTAGGCGGGGCTCTTCTGGGTATGGCCGCTGTCATTAAGATCATGCCTGTCATACTGGGGCTGTATCTTGTGGCCAGCCGAAGCTATCGCGCACTGATTGGAGCGACGCTGGCGGGCATTGCCTGTCTCTTTCTCCCGGCACTCTATGCAGGATGGGGAACCAACCTGGGCTGGCATCTGGAATGGTATGAAATGATGATCCATACCTACAGCCAGTACGGGGTCGTTCGACCATATGCAAATAACCAGACAATTTCTGCAGCCATCTCCAAGCTTTTTGTGGCCGGTTCCGATCCGGACCAATCCACAGTTGGTCTTCCTTTGATCTATCGCAGCCTGGAAGAGCTGGGAAGCGCTGGCGCCTTCTGGTTACGGACCATAATCAAAACCCTGGTGTATGGTTTTCTGGCCATGGCTGTTTTTATGGCCATTCTCTTTTCTCTTCGGCGGAAGTTCTTGAGACCGGATAAGCGGCCTGCGCGCATCTACTTCATTCAAAGTCTGGTGCTAATTAGCCTTCTGGTTTCCGGTGTTAGCTGGTTTCATGCCTATAGTCTTCTTCTGGTACCCCTGGCTCTGCGCGTATACGAACCCACTCCATGGAGCGCCGAAGAATTCTCCATGGCCGGCCTTATCGCATTTTCTGGTTTTGGAAACCTCCTTTTCTCTGGTATCTTTCGCGATTATCTGGCGCTGTACAGCGTCCATGCCTGGCTGATGGTGGCGCTGACTGTGTGGAGTATGACTCTGGTGTTTAGATTTCTTCGCAAGGAGGCCGAATATGCATGATGGCGCCGGCCGTTATCTCCTTTTCCCTGTATTTCTCTTCCTGGCTTTCTTTGCCCTGGACAAGGTGATGTGCCTGGATGCGGTGAAGCGATACACCCAGGACGACGCTACCTATGTCTACTATGACTACAAGCCCGAGCTTCTGGAGGAAATGATCGAGTTCGACCGACTTCGAAAGCTACCTCCGGCGGATGAAGAAGGGAACTGCCTGGACGGTTCCGCCGGGCCCTGTTCGGTGCATTCCGGCCAGAAAATACTGATCGTTCTGGGAAGTTCACGATTGCTGTACTTCAACTACGAGAACTTCAAGCATGCCTATCCAGAATGGGAGATGTTCAACTTTTCCGCTCCGGTGAGTTCGCCGGCGTACTTCGATTACATGCTTCAGGAAGTTCTGGCCACAGGAGTGAAGCCGGATTACATCATCGCCGAATCCGATCCCTTCCAATTTAACGAAAACTCTCCAGGTTTTATTAAGTCCAACCTGGCCTATAGCTTTGATTTCGCCTATGTTCTGGACAACTTTTCCCTTCTATCGGACGGAGGATTTACTGCAGACGAAGTGAGCCAGTTTCTGGCGAAGAACCTTTTTGCTGGCTATCGCTATCGGCCCCATCTGGACAATGCTTTTGAGCGATTGTCCGATCCGCAGGACAAATTCCTGTTGGCCATCCATCAAATGGATCAATTCCAGAGAAAGAATCGCGGCGGAGGCATGTCTTTGATTCCAAGACCGGATTATTATGAGCGGGACTATGCAAGCCTGGCGGCCACGTCGGCCATGACCGTGCAGTGGATTTACGGAAACTACGAGCTTTCCGAGAGGCAGTGGATCTTTCTGGATCAGTTGATTGCCAGGGCTCGTCAGGCAAACGTTCCCCTGGCTTTCTTAAGGCCACCCGTGTCTCGGCCCATGCAGGACATTCTGGACAAGAATGAAGTGATCCAGGAAAACACCGAGATCTGGTCTGGTAGAATGGATGAGCGTCTGAAGTCGGAAATGCTTATTGATCTTACCGATGGCGATCCTTTTCATTGCAACACTTTTGCCGATGGCAGCCACATGTCGTTGCAGTGCTATAATCCGGTGCTCACCGTTGCCATGGAAGCGTATCCAGTTATCAAGCAGCGAATGTAGTGGGGCTTTCCAGGTCCCGATGGCTCGAGGATTGAAAAGTGGGATGACCCGGCCAGAATTGCGTCAGCCCGCTGACGCTGAATCGGTTTCTGAGAGGAGCCTATTTCGATCGCCGGGCAGCTTCCTGGAGCGCCTGGATCATGGATTTGCTATCCAGGTAATCCTGGCCCTTCCAGACAAGTTCATGGGATGAGTCCAGAACTGCAAAAAGCGGCAGAGCTTCGTTGATCTCTTTAAATCGTCCATCCCTGGCGTAATCCGAAAATGCGGAGTCCTCTTCGTCGACCTTGAGGACAATGGATGACTGGAGGGCCTGGTTAAGCGAAGGGTCCTGAATCATGCGATCCTGAAACTTCACGCAATTAGTGCACCAATCCGCGAAGAAGTCCAGGAATACGGGTTTCCTTTCCTCTTTCGCGGCGCGGAAGGCCTCTGCCGGATCCCGATATATTGTTAGGTTTCCGTGAGAAGTGGATTCGAGTCCTGTGGACGGAGGCAGGGCATTCGCATGCGCCTCATTTTCAGGCTCCGCCCCGAGGCCGTCCTGGAAGTAATAGTAAAAGAAACTGCCGATGCCGCCCACCAGCAGCCCTCCCAGAATGGCTGCGATCAAGACAACTTTGAAATTCTTTTCCATCACTCTACACTTAATTCCTGCCAGGTGGGACGAAAACACATGCCGGTTACATCGTTGCAAATCTGCGTGCGAACCCGTATGGGCGCGCCCGGCTTCGCCGATCCCTGGAATACGAATTCGCCAGTGCCTCGTAGAACCAGAGCGCCGATTTTCTCTTCCTCTTCGCCTTCTGGCTTGCTCTTTAGTGTTGGGGCGGAATCCATCTTGCCGGCGGCGAGGGCAGGCTCCCAGTCGAAGGCCACAGGAATTAGATTACCATGAGGGCCTTCATCCAGGTAAGCATGGTGGTCTGCCGGGATGCTCACTGAAACAGTAATGTTGTCCTGCAGAGCGGCCGCCCGAATGGTTGCCCGGGGGATGCCCTCTGCATGACCGTTCTTTTCTGTATCGTTGCAAAAAAGCATGGTCGTGGCCAGCATGGATACCAGGGCCAGGCGCATTGCATTGGATGATAATGTGAAAAAATTTCGTAGCAGTAAAGGACGGTTTCTCATAGGTCAAGGATGCCAGGAAAGCGTCAGAACGGGAAGTATATTTCGGTGCTCAGTAGCCCTGCGGCAGGAAATAGGTGTCCGTGCCGCTCTGAAAGCAGTCGGTGAGGCAGCTTTTGAACGTTGAGTCCACGCATTCGCCGGTCCAGGTGGAAGGACTGCACTGTCCATGGATGGTGATGGCCGCAGTGGCGCCAGCGGACGTGCAGAGCCCGGCCTGCCGTCGAGCCTGCCAGAACTGCCGGTTACATTCAAAGTGACAGTTCCGCGCCCCATAGGTGTAAACCGTGGGGGAGTTGAAGATCCCTGCATCAATCAAGCTATTGCAAAGGTTGGTTGCATCAGTGGATGTGGAAGCAGGGCGATAGGCAGTGTTTACCGTACTTAAATAACTGGCCTGGTTGCCCCCATCCGATGTGCAGGAAAGCGCAATAGTTTCGGCCTCCACGCATTTGGCCAGAGCGCTTTCGCGAGTGGGAGCAGTAATGAGCAGGAAGATCGAAGCGGTTTCTTCCGTATTTGGAACATCATCAAAAGAATCGCTGGCGCATCCCGCAATTGCATATAGCATTCCGGTAAGCAGGGCCATGGCCAGATTACCAGAAATTTTCCCTGGATAAAGTACGACCCGCCCGGAGCTATCCTTTCGGAGAAGTCTCATCAGAACTGAACCTCCACTCCAAAGTTGATGAGCGGTACCCTCAGTCCCTGACCGCTGGAGGTTGGAATGACCAGGTTGCCAAATTCAGGAGTTACCGATGGATTCGCCTTCGAGAAAGGCTGACTTTCGTCAAAGGAGTAGCTTCCCGGATTATCTCTGAGGTAGATGTTCAGCGCTTCAATGAATACGTTACCGAAGCCCCATTCGTAGTTGAAGAATCGGTCAATGCGGATATCCAGTCTATGGTACGGCTTCAGTCGCAGAGTGTTTTCAAATGGAGAATACACCGGATCGAAGATGGGCCTGCCATTGTTGTTCTGCTGGGCCCCATCATCGCCTATGATCTCCGTATAGGGCTGGGACGTGGCGTACCGCCATTTTATACCGATCTGCCATTCTGGATTGATCTTATACCCCAGGATTATGTTGATAATATGGGTTCGGTCAAAGTTGGCGAAGATGGGGTCCGTGTTGTCGTACTGTTGCAGTAGCCGAAGCTCGTCGGCGGAGTAATTGGTAGCCGGGGCAAAAGGGCTGGGCCGAAAGATGTTGTCGTCTCGGTAGCTGCGAGAATACGTATAGGAAATCCATCCATACCAGCCGGACTCATTCGGAGGTTTGCTTCGCTTGATATAGAGCTCGATGCCCTCGGAGTAGCCGTATCCTCGATTCGAATAATAGGCCGGAGTATTTATCAGAAAGGGGCTTGAATACCGTGTAAATGGATCGGGGTTTTCGCGGTAGGCCAGGCGAGCATAGGGGTCCTGAATCACTATGTCTCGGTATACCTGGCGAAAGCCTTCGGCTTTGAAAATCCAGTTGCCCAGTATCTGCTCCACTCCCACTGCAGCATGGTCGGCTTGCTCCAGTTTCAGCCGGGGATTTCCGGAGGAAGGGCTGTACTGCTGCGGATCCGGCACGCGATGGTAGATGCCTCCACCGGCTATGAACGTAGTATCCGTGGGCAATTTCAGGGAAATGGTGCCCCGGGGATCGGTAACTCGTTGCTTTGTAGGGCCAAAGTAATCCACTCGCACCCCTGGTTTGAATTCGATCCACCAGCCGCGCAGCGTTAGCATGGCGTAGCCGCTGTTAAAGCTTGCAAAGTTCCTGTCATCCACCGGTACGACCTGGAAGTCCGGGTTCGCGGTATTAAATAGATCCGGACTCTGATCCAGCACATCCACCTGTTGTACCGTTGTGCCCTCGAAGACGTATCGAAATCGTCTCCCTTCCAGGCCCACGTCAAGAAGGGCATGATCCTTCCACAGCTCCAGGAAGCCTTCCACTCGAAGGGCAGCATAACCGTTCTCCAGGTTTTGCTTTGCGTCGATGATTCCCAGGGTTCCATCCGTGTAGGAGATATTGTTATGATTGAATAGCGTTGTCTTGAGCTGGAAGATGGAATTGGGCTGCCATACGTGACGAATAGCCTCTGTATGGAATACCCGGTCCAGGGCAATGCTTGCACCAAAAAGCACCGGGCTGATCTCCGTGGTCGGATCCCAGGTGGGTCGATTGTCTACTGCGGCGATCAGGGTATCTTTGGATCCGAGAATGTAGAAGTACAGACTCTGGCGATCTGTGAGATTGTACTTCAGTTTGAATTGAGCATCCTGATAACGAGGAATAAGCGTGTAGCCAGAAGGAACAAGATTGCCCAGGGTTCTATCCAGGTAGGAGGCCCGCACGCCGGCAACCCAGTAGCCGTCTTTTCCTTTCTCTCCAATGGGCGATTTGAGCAGGATGCTTGCGGACCACAGAGAAAACGTAGTATGGCCGCCAAACTTTTCTACTTCATCGATGGTATCGATGGAGATGACGCCACCTGTAGCATCGCCGTACTTCACCGGGTAGGAGCCGGAATAAACATCAATGCTGTTGATGATGTTGTTCTGCACCACCGAGTTCAGTCCAAGCAGATGGAACGGATAACCAATGGGAAGTTCGTCCAGCAAATATGTGTTTGCATTTTCGTTGGCGCCGCGAAGAACAATATCTCCGTTGCCAAATGGCGGAGCGTTGACTCCTGGCAGCGACTCAATGCCGCGAAGGGCCTCGCCAAATTGACCTGGAAGCCGGCGAACCTCGTCCAGTCGCACATTATAGCGCGAAAGATTCTGTTTGTCGCGGCGACCTCGAACTACAATTCCTTCATCGCTAACGATTTGAGTTTCCGGCCCGGATGGAACGGGTTGTTCTTCTTTTTCAGGAGTGGATGTGTATATAGTGAGCGTTTGTCCCGCTCCCTGCACCTGCAGTCGTGGCTGGACCAGATTGCCGTCCGGCAGAATGGCCCGCACCGTGTAAAATCCCGGGGCCGGGACATCCAGAATGGCCTGGCCACTGGAATCTGTGTAGGTTTGCTGTCCGGTTTCGCGAACAATGATCTGGGCATCCGGCACAGTCTTTCGTGTTACCGGATCGAAAACGCGTACAGTCACTTCAAATGCGGAGAGTAATCCTGGCAGCAGAAACACAAAAAGGGCAAAGTAAAACCGACCCATGGAGAAGCCGGCTTTGCCGATCCGTTTGCCGCAGCGTCCGTCTGCTTTCGAAATTCCCCCGGCGAACATCATGCTATGGACCTATCCCTGGCAGATCGATTTCGTACATCTCCACGCAGAAAAGAGGATAATCATTGAACGGGCATTCCTGGCGAAGAATGGAGAGTGAGCAGAGTTCCACTCCATACTGACTGGGCTCATGAGGTACAATCAGGATATAGTTGGGTTGATTGCCGCACTCTTTGTATTTGTAGTCGATGGCCGCATAGATCTGGCTCCAGGCCTCATCTTCCGGAACGGTTGTGTTTTCCGGGCATCCTGCAAATGTGAAGAGGCAAAGAACCAGCAATACAAAAGATGCAATTCTAGCGCTACTTTGCAGGACCCTATCTTTCACGTTTGCCTTCCTTTTGTTCAAAGCGAATGACATCGCCTTTGATCTTGAAGACACGTACGTGCCCCAGCAGGGAGTAGTAATGGGTCTCATGCCAGGTCTTGATGTTGATCATGGTGTCGCCTTCTAGCTTCTGAACGGCCAGCCCCAGAGCGTAGTGGGCATCCATAGGAGGCGTGGCCGGAAATAGATGAAGGAGGTAATATACCGAACTGCTGGCGGTCTGCTCGCATCCTCCGCCGTAGGCTGCCGGAGAAATCAGTTTTATGGCGGGTTCTTTGGGAACGGCCTGTCCTTCTTCCTTTAGCTGCTGCCGGCGCTGCAGTTCTTCCTGGTCCGGGCACACCACCTGGTATGGAGCATTGTTCGTAAGGGTGGCCTCGGGAATCCACCCTGCCTGGTCTACGTGGCCGCCTTCAACAACGAAGCCGCCCGGAAAGCAGGAAAAAAGTAAAGCCAGCAAGGCCCCGCTCAGGATGTGAAAGAACCGCTGCATTCAGTTTACTTTGACCACGTCGGCCCTGAGGGTGAATCTGTACCGAGTCATGAACAGGTAAACGTACCGATCGGTGGAATAGCGCATGTTGATAAGAGCGTCGCCGCCATGGGCGTCCAGCAGCTGCTTTATCGCTTTGTCCACTGGCGGTTCCTCCAGGGGAAGACCAAGAATGCCAATGTCCAGCGCCCACCAGTCCACGCTGGCTTCGCCGCTTCCTACTACACGGTAGTTTTTGCCGGTAAGGGGAATGTTGGAGGTGGTAATTCCTGCACTGGCCGAAGCGCAGTAGGAACCGGAAACAACGATCAGCGCCGCAGCGCAAAAGGCAGAGAATCCACGCATCGGGCCAATTTTACGGAACCCTCTCTGGAAAGCAAACGTTCTATATCGTTATATTAGTTTAGCCAGCCGAATCGGAGAATGCATTCTTCTGGCCTGGCGAGGCGGCCCCTTTTCTTCTGCTTTATCGTATGCAATGGAGTTTCTGAATTCTTTTTGACGCAGTTTACTTCGGCGCGCTGTCCAATGCAGATTCCGCTTATACCTGGACTATTGCAGTATGCTTCGAAAACCCTTGCTATGGAAGACGATGTGGTCAAGCACCGGAATTCCCATCATCTCTCCGCAATCCTGTAACCTGGACGTAATTCGCCGATCCTCTTCGCTGGGTTCCAGGTCGCCGGAAGGATGATTATGGGCTACAATGAGGCTCGCCGCCCGATCCGCTACAGCAGGTGCGAAAACCTCCCTGGGATGAATGAGCGTGCGGTTTACCAGGCCTATGGTGATGGTATGCCTTCGAATCAATGCCCCGTTTCCGGCCAGCGTCAAAGCCAGGAAATGCTCCTGGTTTCGGTCGCCCAGATGTCGAATACATTGAAAGGCATCCTCCGGGCCTGCCACGGGCGGCGCCGAACCATGCTTTCTGCGACCGAATTCAAGCATGGCCAGAAGCATGGCGGCCCGAGCATTATGGATGCCATCCAGGCCGCAAAGAGTGTGCAGATCGGGGCCCGGATTCTGATCCAGAATCTTAAGCAGGGAAGTAGCCAGCGGGGCCAGACGTTTCCTCCGGCTACCCCTTCCCAGGATGAGCATTAGCAACTCTTTGTCCGAGAGTCGCTCTACACCGTACTGAAGAAGTTTTTCTCGTGGCCCATCTGCAATCACAGTTTCTATCTGTGGCAGAGAATAAAATCGTTCGCAAAAGAAAGTGGTGGGCCAGAGTCCGGATTTGAAGCAGCGGCGATTCCTGGATGCGAATCAATTTCATGTTTCACCGGCACCTCTGCCAGGCGATGCTACTTGCGGGACTTCTTTGCTTTCTTTTTTGCTGTTCGAGGGGCGTTCTTGCGAACCGCCTTTTTTGTGCTGGAAGGGCGCGCCTGAACCTGAGGTCTTGCAACGGCCCCTTCCGGTTCCGGGCCTTGGGCGGCCATATGAGTGGCGGTTACCGGGAATGGATGTTCCCGATTCATGTGCTCGATGATGGTTTCTCCGACGTCTCGGCTAAAGAGCAAGTTCATTCGACCCGGCCAGTCCAGGATTAGATCCCGTCCCTGTCCGAAACGCGCCAGATTGCCTGGAACGATCCATTCATCTTTCCAGGGGACAAAAGGAGAAAAGGATGGAAAGAGCAGAGCATTCATTCGATTGATCAGCAAATATTCGCTTCCAGGCGTCATGTCATGAAAGGCGGGGATGAAAGGAAGCCAGTTCAACAGTGTAGTCCCATGAAACGGGGCGCCCATGGTTACCAGGTACTTGATTCTCTGGCGCCCTGGATCGGGCAGGCCGAGCGAAGCCAGACCGCCGGATCCATGACAGAGCAGCGTGGCCTGATGCACATTCCATTTCTCCAGGTTGGACGACAGAGTCCGGGCATGTACCCGAAATCCTTTGAGAGGATTAAAGCCGGAATGAATGTAAACGCTGTAGCCATTTTTCTTCAGTCTTTGCATCAGAAGAAAATAAAACAGTGGCGAGGTGAGCAGATCCGTGACGATGATAATAGTGCCCCGTCTTCCTCGTTTGAAAGCGGGCAGGGGAAAGGGCAGCAGGAGGAAAATGAGCTGTAATATAAGCAGCAGAGTTTCCAGAGTCCAGCCAAGAATCAATCTCAATCGAGACACAGGCTCCATGTAGGACTCAAAACCATTCTGTGTCGCAATTAGCAACAAGTTATGAACTCCACCGTGCATTTTATACTGAAAGGAATGATGGATCGGCCCATGATCGAATCCATTCTGGAAGAAATGGCTGCTCGACCCTACATCCACTACCGGGCGGACGCTGCATCTCTGTATTCAGTGGATTTTGCTTCTGCCTGTCTTCTCAAAGACCAGGTGGAAAGAATGGAAGGCCAGCTTGCTATTTTGAATCTGAATGCAGAATGTAGAGTGGCGCTGCAATATTGTGGCTGGAATCTCCATGACGGTGTGGCGCTGGCCACCCGCGCCCCGGCATCTTCCGAAAGCGAAAACGTCATCTCTGCATCGCAGGCCCGCTGTCCGGAATGCGGCAAGTCTTTACAGGTTGAAGGCGCCGGGCTTTACGGTTGCCCGGTATGCGGCTGTCGATTTCATTCGGATATCCGTGGCAGGACCACTCCCTATGAATCGCTGGGTATTTCGAAATAGAACCTTCTTTCTAGTATCCGTTGCGATATTCTTCTCTTCTTATGCATTGATCCGCGCGGAACGCTTTGGCGGATTCTCTTCGCTCATCGGATTTGGCTGCTTGCAGGATTCCGTTTGCTTTGCCCGTTTAAACAGTCATGTAATCCCGGAGCATGCGGCGGTATTTCCCACCGGCGGCTACGATGGCCAGTTCTATTACTATGTGGCCGCGGGCCTTTACGGGAATCAGGATATCCTGGATCTTTCCAGCGCATTGAAAGATTCGCCGGGATCAGGGCGCATATTTGTAGATAGCCTGGGTTTTCGCATCCCTCGAATAGGATTTCCGCTCCTCTCGGGCTGGCTTTTTCTTTTTGGCGCCAGCGCGCTGTCCTTCGGCATGCCTGTGCTGTTGCTTCTTTCGCATCTGCTTTCTTGCTGGTTTCTGTTTCGCATGCGACCGTCGGCCGCATGGCTCTATGGCTTCAATCCGGTAAGCCTGCTTTCTTTCGGATTGAACCTGGCCGAACCTCTGGCCATGTCTCTTGCCATTTTCGCCTCCATTGCCATGATTCGCCCGGGAGGCATGACTGGATCTGCTGGAAACGCGTTTCGATGGTGGTCTGCTCTTCTGGCGCTCTTTCTGGCATTGATCAGCAAAGAGACGATGTTTGTGCCTGGCGTTGCGCTGGGATGGCTTTTTCTGCTTTCTGCATGGAATCGATCGGCGGCGATGGGAACTGGCATCAAGCAGTTGATGAGTCCGCCGGGTCCGGTGGATCCAGCCGGGGTGGGTCGCCAGAAAGACCGGAGCGGCGCCGTGGCAGGATTGTATGCCATCGCTTCCTACTGGTCGCTTCCTTTCTGGATTTTCCTGGCCGGACTGGCCGCTCTTATATGGTACTACATTGCCGGCTTCTTCTCCGGCGAAAGCGCAGCAGGAAAGCTTCAAATTCCCTTCCTGGGACTTATGGACTTCCTGCGAAGCGGCCAGGGACTTTCCGGCGGGCGGGGATTGCTGGTTCTGGGTATTTTCTGGATGGCAATTCTTGTGCTTTACTTTGCGGTGCATTTGGTCCTGCGAATGAGGGCCGAAGTCTCTTCATTGTCGGATCAGGGCAGGCAGAAGGGGAAAGCCGGCAATGGACGCAGAACAGGAACTGCATTGCTGGAACGAAGGTTGGTCTTTCCCGGATTGGTATTGAACCTGCTATTGATCTCTTTCGCCAGCGCCGAGGAATACTGGCTTACTTTCGCCAATATCGTCCGGCTCTTTGCGCCAGCTTTTCTGCTTATGGCCTTTGTTCGAAAGCGCCTGCTATTTCGGGTATCGGCGGGCTGGACGATTCTGGTCAGCTTCCTTCTATGGTGGAATGACTTTCGTCATCTGATTTGAGCCAGTCCTTTGTTCGTTGAGCATTTATCCCGGAAAACGGTGCCAGTAAATGCATGGCTGCATTTTCGGGGCCTATTCGACGGTAGTGCCCGGTTGTGTATGGATGTGAAGATCAGCGACGACGATCGGCCCGAAACGTTTCAGGTAAGAATGGCGCCAAGCCACTGACCGAAATCCTGCATTTCTTCCTGGCAGATTTGATGTCCCATGGGATAATCCCTCCAGTCCAGTTTGTAGCCAGATTCCGAGAGTTCATTGGCATGCTCCTCGGATGTCTGAAAGGGTAGCACATCGTCGTAAAGTCCGTGGGTCATGAAAATGGGAGTCTTCTTGCTCTCTTCTGTGCTTTCGCTCAGTCCGCCGAACAGATAGCCGGATAAGGCTCCCATGCCAGCCAGAGGCACATCCTGGCGGATGCCAGTGTACAGGCTGACAACGGCGCCCTGGCTGAAGCCGGAAAGCACAATCTGATCGGTGGGTATGCCTTCTTCGTTCTCCAGGTGGGCGAAGACCTGCTGCAGAAGCGTCCTGGACTTCTTTAGCCCGGTCTCCTGCTGACCGTCCAGGTCATACCATTTCCAGCCCACAACGTATTCATCGGGGGCGTTCAAGAAAAGATAGGATATGCGAGATCCGAGAAGAAAGGAGGGGAAATCAAAGAAAGACTCCATGCGATCGCCCAGTCCATGCATGACAATGAGCAATCCGGAGTCTTTTCTATCGGCCGGCAGAAAATGATTTCTAAGAGGCAGGCCTGCAATAGGCTTCATTACTCAGAATCTTCCAGATCCTTGAATCCCGTTCCTCGTCGATGAGCCTGCTTGGCTTTGCTGCGCAAAGCTCGGGCTTCTCGTTTTTTCTGCAGTCGCTTTCGAACGGACAATTTCGTTTTCAGCTTCTTCACTTTGGGCTCCTTAGAGGTACGCTCGAAGCGATACCTCGTGTATCGCTTCTCCCGTGATCTTTTTGCGGTCCTTTGGACCTCGCGATCATCCTGATCGCACCAGAACGCTTAGTGTTCTGGTGGTACGCTCGCCCCAATATCTCGTGTATCGGTGCTCCCGTGAACTTTTTGCGGCGCTCCGCGCCTTGCGGGCAGGCGCTTTGCCGGGCCGAAATCTCGGCCTACACCTACGGAATCTTCCAGAATTTGCAATCCGCTATACAGGGCAAGTCGGTTTTTTTGGCTGGCTGTATGAATACCTGGCTGGAGATCAGCAGAGGGGCCGTGGAGCAATCGGTGATGAATTACCGGAAGATGGCTCCAGGCAGCGCTTTCTTCGGCGTTGTAAAATCCAATGCTTACGGCCACGGATTGCAGGAGATGACGGAGATCCTGAAGCCCCTGCATGCAAGGGGCGATGTGTCCGGGCTGGCCGTAAATGCAGTCTTCGAAGCCCTGGCCCTTCGGAGTTTTGGCTACACAGGGACTGTGCTCATAATGGGCCGAAACGGCGACGAGGATTACAGAGACATTCCCGAGTCTGAATCCGACTTTCATATGGTGTTGTCCACGGTTGACGACATAAGAGCCCTGCAATCCATCCGACCTTTGCCGTTTCATTTAAAGGTTGATACCGGAATGAGCCGTCTGGGATTGCATGGAAAAGCCTTTGAGGAAGTGCTGGATTTCCTCTCCAGCCGTCCGTCATTGCCCTGGCGCGGTCTGATGACACACTTTGCCAACGTCGAAGATGTAATGGATCAGGGCTATGGGCGAATGCAACTGGCGCGTTTTGAGCAGGCCATGGACAGGGCCCGGGCCGTATTTCGGACCTCCGGATTTACCGGAGAGCTCATCTGTCATAGCGCCGCCAGCGCTCCGGCCATGTTGCTTCCAGAATCCAGGCAGCACTGGATCCGGGTTGGGATTTCGCTCTATGGCTTCTGGCCCTCCAGCTCGACGCGGCTTTCGGCCCGTACAGTTTTTGCAGAAATGCCCGAGTTTCGGCCTGCTCTTGCCTGGAAATCCCGGGTTGTGCATATAAACCGCGTTGAGGCCGGCACTGACGTGGGCTATGGCTGCACCTTTCGCACCCCGGCTCCAACGACCATCGCCGTGATTCCTGTGGGATACTATGAGGGATACGATCGCTCCCTTTCCAATCGGGCCCATGTGTTGATTCGCGGGAAGCGAGCCCAGATTCTGGGCCGGGTATGCATGAATATGATCATGGTGGACGTTACTTCCATCCCGGAATGTGAGCCTGGCGATGTGGCGACGTTGATTGGTCTGGATGGACAGGAATCCATAAGCGCCGATGAGCTGGCGGATCTGGCAGGCACCATCAACTACGAGGTTGTGACCAGAATAGAGCCAGGCATTCCACGGATTATTGTGGACTGACAGATCCGCCGACCCGGGCAGATAGCCCGGCCTGTCAAAAAAAGTGAGCGGAAAATCACAACCCGGCATTGCGATACTGCGTCCAACCTGCATGCGTGGTCTCTGCCCTTTTCCATATCTTTCTGGAATGGTATTCTGGATGATTCTGGCATTCCCTGCAGCGCACTCCCTGGGCGCGCGGGACATGGATGTTTCCTTTTATCGCGGACAATTCACGAGCACAACCCTGGGAAACATTCTACTTCAGGCAGACACCGACTATAAGCCTTCTTACATCCTTACAGGAGCTGTGTCTTCTCCGGCTCCCATTGCATTCTTTGGTTTGCCCACCGAATGGGAAGGGCAGGTAGTAAAGCATTCCGGTTCCCAGAAACATCTGGAATTCAACGCTGTGCTCATGGCGCGCATAGGAAATAGCCTGGATTTTTCCGGACTGCCCATCAGCTTCGCAGTAGGCGAAGGCATTTCCCTGGCTTCCAGAAATCCTGACCTGGAGAATCCAC
Organism: Leptospiraceae bacterium; assembly: GCA_020440915.1. GTDB lineage: Bacteria > Spirochaetota > Leptospiria > Leptospirales > Leptonemataceae > UBA3465. The sequence goes on from JAGRNE010000001.1 coordinate 34,286, forward strand.
GTAGCTTTTACGGGATGAACGGGCAGTCCGAGTATTCCCAGAATTTTCTCAACTATCTTGTCTTCGAAGTAGAGCTCGGTTTGCCACTGGACGCTTATGAGCCTCGTGCCTTTATTCGCCTGCACCATCGTAGCGGTATCTATGGGACCTTCTGTCCCCGTACCTGTGGCAGCAACTACGTTGCCTATGGAGTAAAGTTCTCGCCCTTTGAATAGAATCTTTTACGCTGACCCGTGGCCCGTGCGACCATAATTATTCCTTTCAAAGATGCGGCCAGCACCATAGAAGATTGCCTGGAATCTGTTTCGCGTCAGACCGAGGCCGATTTCGAAGCTCTTTTTATCGATGATGGCTCCACCGATGCAAGCCCTGCAATTGTAGCGGAGGCAGCGCGAAAGGACAGTCGAATCTGCCTGCTTGCCAATCCCGGGGCCGGCCTTGTATCGGCGTTGAACTCAGGTATACAGAAAGCCTCGGCAGAAGCACTGATTCGCATGGATGCGGACGATATCATGCATCCAGCTCGACTGGAGTTGCAACTGGAGCATCTGCGTTCGGTGGATATTTCTTCGTGTCAGGTGGCATTGATAGGTTCTGCAGGCGCAGGAATGAAGGAGTACATTCGCTGGCAGAATTCTCTGCTAAGCGAAAGCCAGATCCGTGCGCATCGCTATGTGGAGTGCCCGGTACTGCATCCCACCATCGCTTTTCGCGCCTCCCTGCTGCCACAGAATGGCATGCTTTATTCGGAAGGGCCATTTCCGGAAGACTATGAACTTGTGCTTCGCTGGATAAATCTGGGTTGCAGCATCCAGAAAGTGCCAGAAACGCTGCTCCAGCATCGATGCCATGACAGACAGCTTTCGCGCCTGGACCCTCGATACAATCGCTCCGCCTTTCATGAACTAAGGAAGCGATTCCTCCGAGACGATACCTGGCTACAGAATCGGCTGCAGGAGAAGCCTGCCGTTGTGTGGGGGGCTTCCAGGCAATCCAGAAGAAGATTCGAGGATCATTTCCCCGGTCTACAGCCTGCCTACTTTGTGGACATCAAACCTTCTTTGCTGGCAGCCCATCGGATGTCGGTGGGCTGCGCCCGGCTATCCTCGGAGCGTGCTTCGCCGAACGCCGGCCCGGGTCAGATCGCGGGGGAGGGGCAGCAGCCATGGACTATGCCAGGTGTCCGGAGTCCGGAGCAATTGTTTGCCGATGCTTCCCGGCCTTTTGTGCTGGTGTACGTGAACTCCAGGGGTGCCCGGCCCATTATCGAATCGGCTCTTGACAAGAATGCGTACAGTGCAGGGGAAGATTACATTTGCATTGGATGATTGCTTCTTTGCGGCGGCGTCACAGTCACTGAACGCGTGCTGTTACGATTCCATTTTCCAGGTTTAGAACGCCCCTGGGGCAAACCGCGGAGCACATGCCGCAGCCCACGCAGGATGCTCGCACAATATTCTGACCTCTCTGGGCATACCATCGAACGTCTATACCCATTTCGCAATAAGTGGAGCAGTTCCCACAGGAGATACATTGACCTCCATTGGTTGTTATGCGAAAGCGGGAAAAGAACTTCTGCACGATCCCCAGGATGGCGGCCATAGGACAGCCGAAGCGGCACCAGACTCGCGTCCCAAGTAGAGGGTAAAAACCTACGCCCACAACGCCGCTAAAGATCAGGCCAATGTAAAATCCGTAGAATTCCCGTAGATCCTTACCCCAGCCGGGCAGAAGATTTCCGTCGCTCAGGGAGTTTGCCCACAGAACGCCAGTTACGATTACAATCAAGACCAGCACCGAATGTATGATCCAGCGCTCCAGTTTCCAGGCGGCCAGAGACTTATCGCTTAGCTGGCGAAAGGGATCGCCGGCTGTGTTGGCCAGTCCGCCGCATCCGCATACCCAGGAGCAGTACCATCGTTTGCCGAAGAAGTAGGTGAGAATGGGCGTGGCCACAAAACTCATGAAGGCGCCGAATGCCAGAAAGTAGGTGAAGAGTTCCGCTTCGCCGGAGAAGAAATGCCCCAGAGCTCCAGGTACCCAGTCTGGCCAGGTTTCCGGATACAGGTATTCGGGTTTCAGAGGCCAGAAATAGCTGAAATAGAAGTCCGGTTTTTGCAGGCCCTGGAGTAAATACGGAATAGCAAATCCGAATCCAGTTTGAACAATCATTACTGAAATAGTGCGAATGATCTGATACGCCGAATGCCGGTGCTTTAAGATCATGCGAATGCCAAAGACAAATACTGCAAGAGTGTACATGAAACTGTAGAAAAACCAGTTATCCGCGGGTTTGCTTCGCATCCACTGACTGATGGGATCAAAATTAGAGTAGAGTCGTTCCTGAAAGAATTGATGCAGGGTAGCCTCTCCCAGAGGGATGCGATTGCCAAAGTAGATGATTACGTAGAGGCCGGTGATGATTACTCCCAGAAGAATTCCTGCCAGGCCTCGGCCGGTAACGCTGGAATGGTAGATGCCATGGTTGTCGATTCCTGCCGGCCTGGAAAGCGCCCTTCGCGCAGCCAGCATAAAGAATCCCAGGCAGAGCAGTCCCGGAAAAAGGGCCAGATACAGGCCGCCTTCCGGCGTCGGTAAGCCAGAAATTCCAAGCAATGGTACTGCCAGGCTTATGCTGACAAGAAGGGTGGCCATAAGATCAAAAGGCTGACCAGGCTGAAAGGGAGATGATGTGCTGGATCGATTCATAACTGTATTTCCGGTCCGTGTTTTTTCTCAATGCTTCGGGCTGAAGACTCCGGGCTGATCCTGGCTGAATTGGCTTAATCTGCGGTGACAGCTACACTCTTTCGCCGGATTTTGAAGGCCTTGCTGATCTTCTTTTCTGGTCTTTCGAAAAATTCAGGATCGAAGTTCGCTTCCTTTAGATTGTCTATGACGTAATCCGGACTTCGCTTTTCTCGAATCCATCGCTGGCACACTTCCTGGCGATACCGAATGCCCAGTACGTTGAATCCGGTGACAGCAGCAGAACTGCCTTCGCCTTCCCATACCATGCGAAAGCACAGGCGTTTTTCAGGATGTTGCCAGTAGAATGTGCGATCGGGTTCCGGACTTGCGGGTACAAAACCATAGGTCTGATACTCCAGGTTAAAGAATTTCGCCGAATTAAACCAGATGCCGCGATCGTAGCTTACATCTTCGGGCGCAGGCTGGTTATCGTCAATATCGGAACGCAACGCCAGACCATGGTCTTTCTGGATTCGATGGCCCAGGATCTTGCCCAGGGCTTCGCCATGCATCTTCCCGGTGTACCAGAGCTGTTCCAGGGGACCCGGGCTCCCATCCTGCATTCTAAATTGTGCGCAGTCTCCGGCCGCAAAGACTCTATCCACTGATGTGCGGAAGCGATCGTCCACCAGGTAACCCCGGGCCGTCTCCAGGGAAGGATGGGAGACGGATAGGTTGGGCGATACCCCGGCCGTCAGACCCACGAAATTGGCCTGGATTGTTTCTCCTTCAGATGTTATCACTGCGCTGGCACGGCCGGCGGAGTCTCCTTCAATGGACTTTAGCTCCGTGCGTAGCTTCAATCCTACGTGGTGCTCTTCAATCTCTTCATGGACCAGCGAAGATTCTTCTGCTGGCAGAATGTTGCCCCAGTAATGAGTTTCCCGCACCAGAAACGTGGAAGGAATCCCTCTTGTATGCAGCATCTCCGCCAGCTCAATTCCAATGAGTCCTCCTCCTATAATTACAGCGTGGTCAATACCTCTTTCGGTCCATTGCTCCAGATTTTGCAGATCCTGCATCGAATACAGTCCCTGCACCCCATTCAGGTTTTCACCAGGCCATCCAAATCGATTGGGCAAGGAACCGGTGGCCAGAACCAGATAATCGAAATCGACTCTCTGACCAGAAGCGAGTTGCACAAAGCCGGCCGGCTCCAGGGATTCCACGCGACCTCGAATTCGCTCCAAACGATTTTCATCGTAGAACCTTCGTTCGTAAGGCTCGGTTTGTTTCGCCTCCATGTGGCCCATGTAGATATACATCAAAGCCGGGCGGGAGAAGAAATAGTCGGTTTCATCGGAAATGATGCGGATGCGTACTTCTTTGAATTGCTTGCGAATGGTTCGCGCTACGGTGATTCCTGTGATTCCGTTGCCGATAATAACAAGTACGGGTTCTTTCATGGATAGCCTGAATTCGGAAATGTAATAGCAGGGTTACAGGATTTCCCGGTATGTCAAATAGAGAAACCAGAGGTTGGGCTGTGCTTACCGTTTCGGGCGCGGAGCTGCATCCCGAAGATGTAAGCCGAATCCTGGGCATGGAGCCCGATCGGATTATTCCCAGAGATGCCTGGGGCCGGGGCATATGGCAGCTGAACAGCCGCCCTGCAGGTAACGAAAAGATAGAGGAGCATGTGAAGGATCTGTTGCGACGCCTGTTGCCTGTGCGTCGCAATCTCCGTCAGCTGGCCCGGGAGCATGAGGTCCGCGTCTCTTGCGTGCTGGATGCCGGTTCAGAAACCGAAGCCCATTTCGAGCTGGATCCCAGATATCTTCTGCTGGCCGGCGCTGTGGGCGCCGTGATGGAATTTCGCTTCCAGGCGGGCTTTCAATGAAACTCTTCATCCCGGCCTTGCCTGCGAGGTCAGGTATGTCCGGGGTAGTATTCCGGAAAAGCAGAGCTGTTACAAAAACTGTGGAAAATGTTGCAAAAGCAGCACTACTCTGTGTTTAACGTTTGTTCGTATATTAACGTACAGGAGTTGTTATGATTTCAACCAGATTCTTGCGCTCGCGAATGGGCGCCGCCGCCATTCTTACCATGGTATTCTTTTCTGCCGGGATGTTGCATGCAGAGGACAGAGCCGTGGTAACGCACCTTGTGGGTCTTGCCAGGGTGCAGAAGGGAGGCCAGGGCTCCTGGGAGCCGTTGAAGCTAAGAAGCATTATTTCTGGTAAGGATCGAATTCAGACCGGTCCCCAGAGTCGTCTGATTGTACTGTACGCCGGCACAGAGATCCGCCTGGGCGAAAAAACAGAAGTCACTGTGTCCAATCTGAAACAGAAAGATAAGCCGGTGCAACTCAAGCTTAAAGAGGGATTCACCTGGGTAAACGTAAAAAAGCCGCTTGAGTCCGGTCTGGAAATTGTGAGCCCCACGGCCGTAGCTTCCGTTCGTGGAACCAAGTTTTCGGTCAGCCATGATCACAACGGTAGCGCCACATGCGTCTGCGAAGGCACCGTGGCGACAAAGGCTGTGGATGCTGAGAAGTTCACAGATGTAAAAAAGGGCTTTAGCAACGACTTCTCCGAAGAGGGAGAAGTAAAGACCAATGATTTTCGCGATCTATTTCGCGGACTCAAGGTGGATCAGAAGTTTCAGGAAATAATCGATGCGGATGCAAAAATGCAGGGCTGCACCATGTGTCATCGAATGACCGATCTGGCCACCGACAACAGTCCCGATCCAGACGACTATTAAATCGTCCACCCGTCCTTCTCTGAGGCCGAGGTCCGCCGAATCGAATCCATTGATGCGGCAGCCTCGGCGCTGTGGTGTTTGCTGGTTTTTGCCATGCTTCTGCCCTCCCTGAAACCCGCCTCTGGAGCATCGCCTGTTTTGAGATCTTCGGACAGAGCTTGACAGCGCAGCCGGGTCCATCGGCTTTTGCTCATGGCTCGAAAGGACGATTCGCTTCTGAAGAATCTTCAAAAGGAACACATTGAAGGCAGGCTATGCCTGGTTACCGGAGCTACTTCCGGTATTGGGAAGGCCACTGCCATCGGCCTACTGGAACTGGGAGCCCAGGTTGTAATTACAGCCCGTGACATTGCCAGGGGCCAGGCGACTCAGAGAGAGATTCAGATGAAATCCGGTCGAAGCCGTGTAGAGCTCTATGAGCTGGATCTTGCTTCGCAGGATTCCATCCGCAAATTCATCAAGGACTTCAAGAAAAGGCATAAAGGCCTGGATGTTCTGATAAACAATGCAGGAGTCTTTCATCCGGAGCGGGCAGAAAGCGCCGATGGGGTCGAGGCCACCTTCGCCGTAAATCATCTTGGCCCATTTCTGCTGACCGAATCGTTGCTCGATGTTCTGAAAAAGAATGCCCCTTCGCGGATCATCAATGTGGCCTCCGCATTGCATTACCAGGCAAAGACTGATTTTCTTTCCGGCGGGCCTGCTCTGGACAGAAAAGAGAACTACAGCGGATTCCAGGCCTACAACGATTCCAAGCTCTGCAATGTAATCTATACTATGGATCTGCTGCGGAAACTGCAGTCCCAGAATATATCTGTATATGCCTTTCATCCCGGAGTGGTGGATACAGGACTTGTGCGGGAATACCCTGGCTTTGTGAAGTTCGCATGGAGTATGCTCAGCAAATCGGCAAAGAAAGCCGCCATTCCTCTTGTTGAGCTGGCAAGCCTTCCGGACCCTGGCCCTTCTGGCACATACTTCCACGGTAAGAAAAGAAAGAAGCCCCTGGCCGTCGCCAACGATGCGACATCTGCAGATCGGCTTCGCCAGATTTCAGAAGAATTGCTTTCCTGAACTCATTTGCGAACCGAGGCCAGGGCGCGGACTCGTCCATCCTCAAATCCAGCGATACAGGCAGTCCGCAACATTGCCCGGAGTTGCTCCGTCGAAATCAGAATTCCGCGGTTAACATGAAATAGGCGAAATCGCTTCTGGGATCGAAAGCCGGTTCCCGCAGATCGGGCCGAACATAGGTTTCGTCCACACGATGCCGAATGGAGCTTCGAGCGTAGGCCTGACCATAGCCAAAGGCGAATTTCAGTCCATTGGCCTTGATTGCATAGGTTACGTTGTATTCGTCAAACAGTGCGGCGCTTAGCTGAGCCACCGAGTTTTCCGAGATCTTTCCGTTGGCATCCAGAACTTCGCCATAGCGCGAATTGCTGCTGGTTTCGGTGCTCAGAAGTTCGCCATCTTCATCGGTGGCCGCATTGCCGCCATTATCGTAGTAGCTGTCCTGCGCTTTGTGCTTCCTGTAGTTCCAGTACGCCAGCTTCAACTCTCCGTATTGGCCAAAGGAGAGATCCAGGCGAATGGCCCGGGCTATCATATTTCTGGAGCCGATCAAATCCATATCTCCCATGGGTCCATGGTTGGAAGGAAAGAGCTGATTGTAGGTGGCCACCGAAGCGTCCGTGCGATCCGGATCGCCGGAGGCCAGGTCGGCCATCAGGCCAATGCGAAGAAACTCTACAGGTCGGTAGCCTACATCGGCGTAGAGGACGTAGGCATCGTAGCGCTGTCTTTCTGTATAGATGGGATCTCCATTGGAGTCGCGAAGATTCAGTAGATCCCATCCGGCCTGCACGCGCTGCCCGTTGAATCCGGTCTGGTAGGCCCCTTCCAGGGAATAATCGAAGATTGGGCTGGCGCTCTTTCCGTTTACAGTCTTATTCGTAATGCGCAGTCCAATGGTATGCAGATTGTCCCTTTGCCGATCCCTGGCCTTTGGAGGAATGGGCAATCCAGGATACGGCGAAGTGCTGGCCGGAATCCACTTCTTGTAAATGCCTATGTAGTATGGCTCCAGCTGAAACTGTGGGTGGATCTTGATTTCATTGTACATTGCAGCCATGTACGCATCATCCAATTCCCGGGGTGTGGAAGATTGCACCGTGCAGATACCGGAAGTAGCATTGCACTGGAAGTTGATGCCCGAAGGGTTCTCTCTTCCGACCGTGGTGCGCAGACCGGTTCCCGCATCTTCCTCTGCGATAACGGCGCCTATTAGTGAAGATTTCCAGAGGCCCAGTTCCCAGTGAAACTCCATGGCATCGAAACTTCGCCCCACATGATTCCAGTCCGTTCTGCCCAGCTGTCTTCCGCTTCCGTAATCCAGGATCTGTCGTCCCATCTTAATTCCCACGGGGCCCAGCAGATTGTCCGATTTTACATACGCTTCGCGAACGGTAAGAAAGCTATCCGACTCCTGGGGATCGGCCGCGAAGCCTGAATCGCTGGACGGACTTCCGCCCCAGACCCGGGAATCCTGCAAACGGAAAACCAGAGTCGTATCTTCGGTGAATTTCTTTTCAATGCCCAGCTGAATTTTGCTGCCCACGAATTCGCTGGTATCATCTGTTTTTCGATTGAAGTCCGGGTTAGCTCGAAACTCCGGTCTGAATCGTGCGCTTCCAAATACTGTGAAGCCGTCCAGCCAGCTAGATGCGTCCCAGTCATCCGCCATCGCGGAAGCGGGAAGCAAAAGTGCAACGAACAGAAATGTAATAAAGCGGGTTATTGGCTTATTCTTCCTCATCAAAAACTCCAGTGAGTAAACACTTCAGCGCCGGGGTTTCCCGGATATATAGCAAATTTCCGGTCCTGTGCCCAGGAAAAAAGTTCTTAAAAGCAGTGTCAGGAGCCGATCAGCATCCTGCTACTTTCAGTGGAGAGATGGTTGCGCAAAAAGTCAAGCTGTCGATCCCGAATCTGCTCCAGGGCCGCATCGCAAAGGTCAAGTATTTCATCTAGCTGAGCTTTAGTAAATCCCGCCCGTTCACCTGTGCCCTGAAGCTCAATCCATTCCTTTCTCTGGTTCTGTACGGCATTCAAATCCACATCGGCGCTACTGTCCTTTTCGTAGTCAAGATCCACCACGCATTTTCCTTTCACTACTCCGGCGCTGATGGCGCTAACAAGCTGGATCGGTATGCGATCCGTTGCATTGACGGGAAGCTTACCTTCTTCCAGGGCCCTCCCCAGCGCAAGCATCAGGGCCACCGAGGCGCCAGAAATGGCTGCGGTTCGCGTTCCTCCATCCGCCTGGAGAACTTCGCAATCGCAAATGATGCTAACTCCCGGTATAGCTGTGAGCTCTACCATGGCTCTCAAAGATCGTCCAATGAGGCGCTGGATTTCAGTGCTTCTTCCGTCGGTGCCGCGCTTCTTCCGGGGGGACGTGGAGCCAGGAAGCATGTTGTATTCAGCGCTGATCCATCCAGAAGGAGGCTCTTTGGAAGCCAGCCATCCAGGGAGATCCGTGGAAAGGGAGGCGGTGCAAAGGACCCTGGTGTTACCTGCAGATAGAATTACCGCTCCTGCTGCGGCGGTCTCGAACTTTTCAATGATTACATTTCTAATAGCCATTCAGGCACAATCCTGCGAGGGACAGTGAGGACAATTGACTTTCCTGTACCTCGCTTCAGGCGGCGTTTCGAGGCCTGCTGAATCGGACTGCAAGGCACCGCGAAGCTGAACGGAAAAAACAATGGCCCGCCATCTCCGAACTGCGGATCTTGTATGGGTGTTCCAGGCCACCTGGAGCCAGCGCACAATCACTGCAGGGAGCTGACTTTGGAAAAAGAAGTAAGTCATGAGGATGCCTTAAACGCTGTTAGGACTTTGATCCGATACATTGGCGATGATCCGGAGCGAGAAGGATTGCTGGAAACCCCGGACCGGGTGGTGCGATCCTTTGAACACATCTACAGCGGCTACAAAAAGGATTACCGGGATGTGCTCAACAAGACGTTCACCTCCAGCACCGAAGAGATGGTTGTGCTGTCCAACATCGAACTCTATTCCATGTGCGAACATCATATGCTTCCGTTTACCGGAAAGTGTCACATTGGCTACATCCCTAAAGGCAAAGTCCTGGGAATCAGCAAGCTGGCACGGGTTATGGAGATCTTCTCCCGCCGATTGCAGATCCAGGAAGAGCTCTGCCATCAGATCGCTTCGGCCATCTACGATGCGTTAAAGCCAGATGGCGTGGGCGTGGTCATCGAAGCGCAGCATATGTGCATGACCTGCAGGGGAGTGGAAAAGCAGCATTCGATAATGACCAGTTCCACATTGCTGGGCTCGTTTCGCGAAGATCCCCGCACGCGGCAGGAATTCTTTGATCTGATTCGTGCCAACGGGAAATGAGGGGCTGAGCCCGGGGAAGCCCATGGAGGAGGCCAGAAGTCGGGCAGGACTCCCGGAGGTGTGCCGGGGCCCCTCGGTCGCATCCGATGCTTCGAGGCGCATTGCGGTTCAGGGTTCTGCGAAATCCATGAGCCGCCGGCCAGACCGCCACAGAATGCGATCCAAGGCTGCAGGCGAAAGGCCCACAACATTCAGGTAATCGCCCTGAATCTCTTCTACAAGCAGGCATCCGTAGCCCTGAATGGCGTAGGCGCCAGCCTTATCTTTCCATTCGCCGGTACTGATATACCATTGCAGAGTATTTTCATCGAGCTCGCGAAATCGCACCAGGGTAGAAGTCAACTCCCATTCGAATCGGCCCTCCGGGGAAACCATCACGTGACCTGTGCGTACAAAGTGCTCCGTGCCGGAAAGATGTTCGAGCATCTGACGGGCCTCTGCGGCATCCGAGGCTTTGCCCAGATAGCCCAGATAGAGCGGTCCGCTGGAAACAGCGGTATGGGAGGCTCCTGAATGATTCCGATCTTCAAGAGGCGGCTGCGCCGGTAGGCCTTGGGCTTCTACTACGGTATCGCAGGCAATGATCCACGAACCCGGAAAATCCCGATGTGCCTGTTGCGCCTTTCTCTCCGCAATGTAAAGCGCCGGATGCCGCTTTTCCAGAGCATCCAGACCTTCGTCTGTATCCACGGGCCGGACGGAGAAATCCAGGTTCAGGCCCGCGAGAATTTCTTTTCTTCGCGGCGATGCGGAGGCCAGTATGAGCGGAGGGGTCATGAGATTCTTAGAGGCCGGAGCGCCGATTTCAGTAGATAGCGCTTCTGGCACTTCACCGGCCGGGCAGCGCTTCCGGAGGCCTTCCCATCTGCCTGAGGAAGCGCACATGCGCCAGAAATGCAGCTCCAATGGAGGGGAAGGACTGGTAGTCGATGGAGAACTCCCGGCAAGTGGATCGCACAATTCTGCTGAGCGCAGGATAGTGCACGTGGCAAATTCGGCTAAATAGGTGATGCTCGATTTGATAGTTCAGGCCTCCGAGATACCATGCGGCCAGGGGCCGGTTGGGGGCGAAGTCGGCGGTGGTAATCACCTGATGTGTGGCCCAGTCATCGGGTAGCATCCCGGATTCCGGCTTGGCCTGCGGAAAGGATCGGGAGGAATTTGTATGCGCCATTTGAAATACTATGGCCAGAGAAAGGCCAGTAACAAGATGTATTGCCAGAAAAACCAGCAATACATGTAAGACCGGATGGAAAAACAGCGGCAGCGCCAGTGCATAGGCAACATAGAAAAGCTTCGTAGAGAAGAAAAAGAGCCGCTGTAGAGCGCCGATGTTCGGCATGCGATGGGCGCCCACGCGCCCTGTAATCAATTTCTGAAAGTCATAGAATGCCAGCCAGGAGATGGTTAGCAGACTGTACAGAGGAAAGGCATACCATAGCTGGAACCTGTGCCAGGGCTTCCATTCCTGTCGCGGACTGAGCCGCAGCAGCCCGCCTGTGAGCAAGTCGTCGTCCAGATCATGAACGTTCGTGTAGGTATGATGCAGTACATTGTGCTTCTGTTTCCAGAGCATGCTGCTGCCACCGATAAGATCCAGAGACCACCCCATGATCCTGTTCACTGTCTTATTTCTGCTGTAGCTTCCGTGGTTCGCATCATGCATGATGTTGAAACCTACGAGAACAAAACCCTGGGCTAGCGCGAAAGCTGTGATTATGGCCATCAGGAAAGATGCAGAAAAGAAAACCAGCAGCACGTATGCAGTGACAAGCCAGGCCAGTATGATGGCTGTCTTAATGTACATTGAAGCGTTGCCCGTCTTTTGTTTGCGGCTTTCTCGAAAGTAGTCGTCCACCCGGGCCTTCAGCGTTTGGTAGAATGAGTTGCTTTGCGGAAATGAAATCCGGTCCATAGCTATCCTCGCTATCAGAATCGTATCGCCGGAAACCATCAAACCGTCCCTAAGGCGGGTTAGAAGCTGCCCGATCTGCGGTCAGGGTATGAAGATCTTGCCATAGGACAAGGAAGATTAAACAGTGCATCGGGATTCTGCCGCGCCCGGCATCCAGAATCAGGCTTTCGAAACCAGCAAGTCTCTTGCCAGTCTTGCAATCATCCACTCTTCATCGGTGGGGATGGCATAGACAGCGATGGGGCTGTGCTCTTTTGTGAGCAGGTTGCCTTCCCCGGATTCAACCTTCCTCTCGTTGGTTTCGGAATCAAAGTATATGCGATCCTCGAACAGGCCTTTCATGATTCTTGCGCGGATAACGGAAGAGTTCTCTCCAATACCTGCGGTAAAGATGATGGCATCCACCTGGCCGGGCAGAGCAGCAAAATAGGCCCCAATGTACTTTCGCACGCGATAGCAGAATGTGTCGATGGCCAGGGCCGCATCCTGTTCTCCTTTGCTTTCTCTTTCCAGTAGATCCCGCATATCGGAAGCTCCGCCCAGACCCAGTAGTCCGGACTGACGATTCAGTAACGTATCCACCTCCTGGAAGATAAGCTTCTCTTTTTCCTGAAGATAGGCTACGATAGCCGGATCCAGATCGCCGCATCGAGTACCCATTACCAGGCCTTCCAGAGGAGTAAAGCCCATGCTGGTATCGACGCTGATGCCGCCGGCGATGGCGCATGCGCTGGCTCCATTACCCAGATGCAGCGAAATAAGGTTCAGATCGCTCAAGGATCGATTCAGGTTTCGCGCCGCAATTTCCGCTACGTAGCCGTGGGAGGTGCCATGGAAACCATATCGCTGGATTCCATGTTTTCTCGCAAGCTCCCGGGGAATGGCATAGGTTCGGGCTGTGGCCGGCATGCGAGCATGGAAAGCGGTATCGAAAACCGCTACCTGGGGACAGCTAAACAGTTCCCGGCATACGCGAATACCGTTTAG